>JBJMHD010000146.1:0-69027 GCA_045807565.1 Acidimicrobiales bacterium
AGGTCCCGCTCCTCTCGATCCATCATCGGTCGGCCCCGAGGTCGAGGAGCCGGCGGGCCACGATGTTGCGCTGGATCTCGGCGCTGCCGCCGTAGATCGTGGCCGCCCGCGAGTACAGGTACCGGGAGCGCCACTGCTCGCTCACCGGCGCATCGCCCACGAGCACGTCGTCGGCGAGACCGTCGAGGGCGAGGTCGAAGATCTGCTGCTCGAGGGTAGCGAGGAGGATCTTGTCCACGGACGTCTCGGGGCCGAGCTTCTCCCCCGCCGCCATGCGGTGCTGGGTGTGGCGGGACCGAGCCCGCAACGCGAAGAGCTGCTGGAACGCCTCGCCCACCTCGTCGGCGCGAAGGGCCCCGTCGGCGGCGGATCGGAGCAGCTCTTCGAGGGTGCGCTGCAGGTACGCGCCGCGGTGCCACAAGGCCGTGCTGCGCTCGAAGGGCAGGAGGTCCATGGCCACGGCCCACCCCTGGCCCTCGTCGCCGAGCTGGCGATCGACGGGGACGAGCACGTCGTCGAAGAACACCTCGCAGAACTCCGCCCGTCCGTGGATCGTGACGATCGGTCGCACGGTGATCCCCGGCGTGTCCATGTCGACGAACAGCGCGGTGATGCCGCGATGCGCGGAGTCGGCGGCCCCAGTGCGCGTGAGCAGCACGCAGCGCTGCGCGTACTGGGCGAGGCTCGTCCACACCTTCTGGCCGTTCACGCACCACGCGTCGTCGACGCGCGCCGCCGCGCACGTGAGGGCGGCGAGGTTGCTCCCGGTGCCGGGCTCCGAGAACCCCTGGCACCAGGTCTCGTCGCCGCGCAGCAGTCGCGGGACCATCTCGGCGGCCAGCTCCGGGCGGGCGTAGTCGATCATCGTCGGCGCCAGCACCTCGGTGAGCGAGTAGATGCCCGGCTCCACGAAGCCGCGGCCCGTGAGCGCCTCGCCGAGGTAGCCGCGCAGGAGCGTGGACCCGCCGAGCCCGCCGACGCGCTCGGGCCATCCCCAGCGCATCCAGCCGGCATCGAACGTGAGGCGCTTCACCGTGGACAGGTGCGCCATCTCGGCGTCCAACGTCTCGCCTGCGCCCGCGGGCGCCAGCGCGGCGGCGTTGTCGTCGAGCCAGGCGTCGAGGCCGGCCGCGAACTCGGCGAGGTCCATCAGGCGGCCGGGGTGGTGGGGGCCGGTCGAGTGGGGTCGTGGGCCCGGCCGGAGTCGCGCGCGCCGCTCTTGCGGAGGAACGTCATGGCGCGCGTGTGCAAGCGCCAGCCATCTGGGGTGCGTCGGTAGGTGTCGGTGTACCAACCGACGCGCATGTCGTGGTTCGTCTGGTCGACGAAGCACAGCGGCTGTTCGCCGGTGCCGCTGTCGCCGTCGAGCACGATCGCCGGCGGGCCGACGAGGAACAGGCCCTTCGGTGCGGCGGCCACGAGGCGCGGGAAGTCGCCCAGGGCGTAGGTGTCGCCGAAGGCCGAGTAGCTCCCGTCGGGCGTGAAGACGGCGATCACCGCCTCGATGTCGTCCTTGGTCATCCCCACCGCGTACCGGGCCAGCAGCTGCTGGATCTCGGTGAGGTCGGCGACCTGCTGCTGGTCGAGCGCTCGGGCCATGGTCAGTCCTCGTAGCCGTAGCGAACCGAGATGGTCGCGCTGGTGGGGGTGCTCTGGCAGGTGAGGATCCAGCCGTCGGCCACCTCGTCCTCGTCGAGGGCGTTGTTGCACCGCATGGTCACGCTGCCCTCGAGGACCTTCCCCATGCACGTCGCGCAGCTCCCCGCCTCGCACGAGGACGGGGGCGACATCCCCATCTGGCGCGCCATCTGGAGGATCGTCGTGCCCGGTCGGTGCTCGGCCGTGCCCGAGCGACCATCCAGCTCGATCGTCACCATCGTGGCGGCGTCGGCGTCAGGTGGTGCCGCCTCCTCGACGACGGGCTCGGCGGGGGTGAAGCGCTCGATGTGGATGCGCTCGGGCGCCACGCCGTCGTCGAGCAGGGTCGACTCGACGAGGTCCATGAACGGACCGGGGCCGCAGATGTACACGTCGGGGTCGGCCGCGCCCTCGACGAACCGGCGGACCCCAGCGGCGTCGAGGAACCCGCCATCCACGTCATGGTGGTGCTCGAGGCGCAAGCGGTCGGCGTGCGACCGCGCCAAGGCATCGAGCTCGGCGCCGAAGATGGTGGAGTCGGCGTCGCGGTTGGCGTACAGCAGACGCACGGTCCGCTCGGTCTGGGCGAGCACCTGCTTGATGATCGAGATCACGGGCGTGATGCCGCTCCCGCCCGCGAACGCCACCACCTCGGCGGTCCGGTCGGTGAGACGGAAGACGCCGGCGGGCAGGGTGACCTCCACCTCGTCGCCGGCGCGCAGGTTGTCGAGCATCCAGTTGGAGACGAGCCCGCCGGGCACGCGCTTCACCGTGACCTGGAGGTCGGGATCGAGCACCGGGGTGGACGACATCGAGTAGCAGCGCAGGTGCGCCTGACCGTCGATCACGGCGCGGAAGGTGCAGAACTGCCCGGGCTCGTAGGCGAAGTCGTCAGCCAGCTCTGTGGGCACCTCGAGCACGAAGGACGCTGCCTCGGGCGTCTCCTGCACCACCCGGGCGATGCGCACGGCGTGGAAGCCGTGGTCTCGGTGCGCTCCAGGGTGCGCCGTCACCGCCGGGGTCACCACCGGGCGGATGATAATCCCATTCTCAGATTTGGACAACGGCGGTCGCAGCACCGGCCGCCCTTGCTACGCTCCCGCCCCGAAGGGGGTTGCAGATGGCTGGTTGGACGCTGCGGCGCGTCGCGGACGACCTCGAGCGGCGCTACCGCGCCGAGGGCTGGTGGGACGACGGGACCCTCGGGACGATGGTGGCCAGCGGGCTGGGACAGCGCGGCTCCAGCCAGTTCCACGTCCACTCCAAGGTGCGGCCGTGGTCGGGCGCCCTGGTCGACGTGGACCGGGCGGCCCGCGCCTTCGCCGCCCACCTCCTCGCGGCCGGCGTCCAGCCCGGCGACGTCGTCGTGCTCCAGCTGCCGAACTGGGTCGAGGCGGGGATGGCGTTCTGGGGCGCGGCCTACGTGGGCGCGGTCGTCGTGCCGGTCGTGCACTTCTACGGCGCCAAGGAGGTGGACTACATCCTCCGGGCCACCGAGCCCAGGGTGGTCGTCACCGCCGACCGCTTCGGGCTCACCGACCACCTCGCCACCTGGGACGCGCTGCTCGAGCAGCACGCGGGCCCGCGGTGGCTGGTGGTGGGCGACACGCCCGCGAACCAGCTGCCGAGCGGCGCGTTGGCCTTCGCCGACACCTTGGACGCCGACCCGATCGAGGAGCCCGTCGCGGTCGACCCCGACGCCCCCGCGCTCATCGCGTTCACCTCCGGCACGACGAAGGACCCCAAGGGCGTCATCCACTCCCATCGCACCATCACGTGCGAAGCCCGCCAGCTCGACCACATGTTCCCGAGGGGCGGACCGCCCACGATCACGGGGGCGCCGGTGGGCCACTTCATCGGGATGCTCAACGCCTTCGTGGTGCCGCTGCTGCGCGACACCCCGGTGAACATGGTCGACGTGTGGGACCCCGGCGAGATCCTGCGGCTCATGCTGGCCCACGACATCGGCGTTGGCGGCGGGGCCACCTTCTTCCTGACGAGCGTCCTCGACCACCCCGACCTCACCGACGAGCACCTCGCCCGCATGCCGTTCGCCGGCCTCGGCGGCTCGTCGGTGCCCGCAGCCGTCACCGAGCGGGCCGAGGGGCTGGGCATCAGGGCGTTCCGCTCCTACGGCAGCACCGAGCACCCGTCGATCACCGGGTCGCTCATCGACGACGACGCCGCCAAGCGCCTCCACACCGATGGCAAGCCGCTGCCTGGGGTGGAGATCCGCCTCGACGAGCACGGCGAGATCTCCAGCCGCGGTCCCGACTGCTTCGTGGGGTACACCGACCAGGCGCTGACCGACTCCGTCTTCGACGCCGACGGCTGGTACCGCACGGGCGACGTCGGCGTGCTGGATGCCGACGGCTATCTCACGATCACCGACCGCGTGAGCGACATCATCATCCGGGGCGGCGAGAACATCAGCGCCCAGGAGGTGGAGGAGCTCCTCCTCGGCGTGGACGGGGTGGCCGAGGTCGCCGTCGTCGCCGCTCCCGACGAGCGCATGGGCGAGCGCGCTGCGGCCTTCGTCCGCCTCCGCGAGGGTTCCCCAGCGCCGACCCTGGAGGACGTCCGGGCCCACCTCGCCGCGACCGGGCTGGCCAAGCAGAAGTGGCCCGAGTCGCTGCACGCCGTGGAAGGGGACCTCCCCCGCACCCCCTCGGGCAAGGTGCAGAAGTACCGGCTGCGCCAGAGCCTGCGCGACGGCACGCCCTGGAAATGACGTTCTCTACTCACTAGAGTCACACTTACACCTGTCACGGGAGGACGCCGTTGGCCGTCATCACCACCGAGAAGCTGGGCGACACCGTCGGCGCGGCGGTCCACGGCATCGACCGGGAGCAGCTGCTGCACGACGAGTCGCTGCCCGCGTGGACCCTCGACGCGCTCGAGGAGCACGGCGCGCTGGTGTTCCGCGACCTGCACCTCGACGACGAGGCGCAGGTGGTGTTCAGCCGCAAGCTCGGCAAGGTCGAGGTGTTCGGCAAGGGCGAGCACCCGGAGATCTTCCGGGTCACCCTGGACGCCGCCAAGAACCCCGCCGCGCAGTACCTGCGCGGCACCTTCGACTGGCACATCGACGGCTGCACCGACGACATCCCGATCATGGCCACGATGCTCAGCGCCCACGCCGTGGCCGAGCGCGGCGGCGAGACGGAGTTCGCCAGCTCCTACGCCGCCTACGAGATGCTCGACGACGACGAGAAGGCGACGCTCGAGGACCTGCGCGTGGTGCACACCATCGAGGCGTCGCAGCGGCTGTTCAACCCCGACCCCTCCGCGCAGGAGCTCGAGCACTGGCGGAAGCGCCCCGCGAAGGAGCACCCGCTGGTGTGGCGCCACCGCTCCGGCCGGAGGTCGCTCGTGCTGGGCGCGACCACCGACCACGTCGTCGGCATGGACCCCGAGGAGGGCCGGGCCCTCCTCGACGACCTGCTCCACCGGGCCACCACGCCTGACCGGGTCTACCGCCACGAGTGGCGGGTGGGCGACGTCGTGATCTGGGACAACCGAGGGGTGCTGCACCGCGCGCTCCCCTACGACCCCGCGTCGCCTCGCGACATGCACCGCACGACCTTCGCGGGCGACGAACCGATCCAGTGAGCGCAGCGAGCGTGAGCGGACGCAGCGCCATCGTCACCGGCGGCGCGTCGGGCATCGGCCTCGCCATCAGCCAGCGGCTGGCCAGCGACGGCATCCCCGTCGGCGTGCTCGACCTGCACGGGGACGCCGCCGAGGAGGCCGCCGCCAAGATCAACGCGGCCGGTGGCACCGCGATGGCGCTCCCCGCTGACGTCACCGATCGCCCGAGCATCGACGCCGCCGTCGCCGCCCTCACCGAGGCCCACGGTGCGCCCACGATCCTCGTGAACAACGCCGGGCTCGATGGCTTCTCCCGCTTCCTCGACATCACCCTCGAGCAGTGGAACCGCATCTTCGAGGTGAACCTCACCGGCACGTTCCACTGCTGCCAGGCGGTTGTGCCCGCGATGCTCGAGGCGGGCTGGGGGCGCATCGTGAACATCTCGTCGTCGAGCGCGCAGGGCGGTCAGCAGATGATGACCCACTACGCCTCGTCGAAGGCCGGCATGATCGGCTTCACCAAGTCGCTCGCCCTCGAGCTCGGTCCGAAGGGGATCACGGTCAACACGATCCCGCCCGGGTTCATCGACACGCCCATGCTGCGGAAGGCGGAGGCGAAGGGGCTGCTCGGCAAGGGCGTGGAGTTCAACGAGGGCACGACCCCCGTGCGCCGCATCGGACGGCCCGAGGACATCGCCGCCACCTGCTCCTTCCTCGTGCGCGACGAGGCGAGCTACATCACCGGTCAGGTGATCGGCGTCAACGGCGGCCGGAACACCGGGTGAGCCCGCCGCGCATCCCGCCGTTGCCTCCTGCCGAGTGGCCCGAGGCCATGCAGGGCGCGCTCGCTGCGCTCCAGCCGCCGAACCCGCGCCACCCCCGTCCACCGCGCGATCCCGACCGTCCCAAGGGGCTCAACGTCCTCGGCACCCTCGCCCACCACCCCGACCTCACCACCGCGTTCCACACGCTCACGGGGCACGTGCTCTTCGCATCCACGATCACGCCACGGCAGCGCGAGCTGCTCGTGCTGCGCGTCGCCCACCTGCGGCAGGCCGACTACGAGTGGACCCAGCACGTGCTGCTGGCCTCGGACGCCGGCATCACCGCCGAGGAGGTCGGCCGTGTCGCCGAGGGGCCCGACGCGGCCGGGTGGGCACCGCTCGAGGCGGCGCTCGTCCGGGCCGTCGACGAGCTCGTCGCCGACGCCCACGTCGCCGAGGCCACCTGGTCGGTGCTGGCCCAGCACCTGGACACCCACCAGCTCATGGACGTCGTGTTCACGGTCGGCACCTACGAGGTGCTCGCCATGGCGCTGCGCACCTTCGGGGTGGAGCTGGACGCCGACCTTGTCCGGAAACCGGCTTCTCCGTAGATGAGATCCATGCTATCCTCACACGTCGCTACCCACTGAAGAGGTCGAGATGGCGCACTTCACCAAGCCCGAGGCGGGCAGCTGGACCGAGCAGTACCCCGACCTCGGCACCGGTCCCGTGTCCTACGAGGACTCCATCTCCCCCGCCTACTACGAGGTGGAGCGCGAGGCGATCTTCAAGCACTCCTGGCTGAACGTCGGCCGGGTGGAGCAGCTCCCTCGCAAGGGCGCCTACTTCACCAAGGAGATCGACGCCGCCCGCACGTCGGTGATCGTGGTGCGCGGCACCGACGGCGAGGTGCGCGCCTTCCACAACATCTGCCGCCACCGCGGCAACAAGCTGGTGTGGAACGACTACCCGGGCGAGGAGGTCGACGGCACCTGCCGCCAGTTCACCTGCAAGTACCACGGGTGGCGCTACGACCTGGAGGGCGCCCTCACCTTCGTGCAGCAGGAGTCGGAGTTCTTCGACCTCGACAAGGCCGACTACGGGCTGGTGGCCGTGCAGTGCGAGGTGTGGGAGGGCTTCATCTTCGTCAACCTCGACCCGGACAACACCGAGTCGGCGGCGTCGTACCTCGGCGACCTGGGCGCCGGCCTCGCGGGGTACCCGTTCGACGAGATGACGGCGGTCTACAAGTACCGCGCCGACGTCGGGAGCAACTGGAAGCTCTTCATCGACGCCTTCGCCGAGTTCTACCACGCACCTGTCCTGCACGCGAAGCAAGCCGTGGCCGACGAGTCGCACAAGCTCCAGGGGTACGGCTACGAGGCGCTCGCCTACGGCATCGACGGTCCCCACAGCATGGTGTCGTCGTGGGGCGGCATGTCCCCGCCCAAGGACCTCGGCATGGTGAAGCCCATCGAGCGGGTGCTGCGGAGCGGCCTGTTCGGCCCGTGGGACAAGCCCGACATCGGCATCGACGAGCTGCCACCCGGTCTCAACCCCGCGCGCCACAAGGCGTGGGGCACCGACTCGTTCGTGTTCTTCCCGAACTTCATGGTGCTCGTGTGGGAGCCGGGCTGGTACCTCACGTACCACTACTGGCCGACCGCCTACAACCGCCACACCTTCGAGGGGACGCTCTACTTCGTGCCGCCGAAGAACGCGACCGAGCGCCTGCGCCAGGAGCTCGCCGCGGTGACGTTCAAGGAGTACGCGCTGCAGGACGGCAACACGCTGGAGGCCACCCAGCGCAGCATCGAGTCGCGCGCCGTCACGGCCTTCCCCCTCAACGACCAGGAGATCCTCCTGCGCCACCTGCACAAGACGGCGCGGGACAAGGTCGCCGCGTTCCAGCAGCGGAACGAGACCTCCGTCCAGATCTCCGCGGCATCCTGAGGAGTCCCACCATGGCCACCCTTCCCCCGGACTTCGCCGATCTCGAGCCGTTCGTCGACTGGTCGCTCGAGACGGAGGCCGAGCGCTACGCCAAGCGGCTCGCCAGCACCATGGACGAGCTGCAGGCGTTCTACGACGCGGCCTTCCCGCGCCTCGAAGACGCGATGGCCCACCTCGACGCCCTCGACCTCGGCGCGCTGCCCGAGGACGCCACCCGTCTGCTGTGGCTCTGCTACTCGCTCGTCAACGCATCGTTCCCCGTCGAGGTGTGGCGGCAGCCCCGTGTGCCCGACAGCGGCGCCGCGAGCATGGACCTGGTGGTGGAGCCGGCGGTCTGAGAAGCGGGCGGCCAGCCGGGAGAACATCGTTCTCACAGAAGTAGAAGCCAGGTAGGGTGGCCCCATGACCTCCCAGGAGCCGGCGGACGGCACGACCGAAGCCGGCACCACCTGGCGAGATCTGGCCGTCGCCCGGTCCCTCGACCCGGCGCGGGCCCGAGCCGAGAAGCGCGTGCAGCGCTTCCTCGACGCCGCCGTCGAGCTGATGAGCAGCTCGGAGAACAAGGACTTCACCGTGCAGCAGGTGGTGGAGCGCTCGGGGCAGTCGCTCCGCAGCTTCTACCAGTACTTCGCCGGCAAGTACGAGCTCCTGCTCGCGCTGTTCGAGGAGTCGGTCCGATCCACCGCCGAGCACCTCGCCGACACGGTGGAGCCCATCGAGGATCCCCTGGACAAGCTCCAAGCCTTCCTCGTGGAGTACTACCGCATCTGCACGCCCACGCCGAAGGGCAAGCCCGGTCCCAAGCGAGCGGGGCCGAACCCCGCCGCCATCGCCGAGTTCGCGCAGCAGCTCCTCACCGAGCACCCCCGGGAGGCGGCCGAGGCCTTCACGCCCCTCGTCAGCCTGCTCGAGGGGATGCTCACCGATGCCGCCACCGCCGGCGTCCTGCGCTCCGACATCAACCACCGGCGCATCGCGGGGATCCTGCTGCAGGAGATCATGTTCAACGCGTTCGCGTCCACGATCAGCGGCACGTCCGTGCGCGAGGGCGGCGCCGACGACCTGTGGGACCTCGTGCTGCACGGCATCGCCGCCCGCTGAGCGGGCGCGGTCCGCTAAGGTCACTCTCCTACGGCGATAACGCCATTCTCAGGAGGAGCCGCCGTCGTGCCCAAGCGCCAGATGTCGCTCGTCGGCTTCATGCAGGCCGGCAGCACCACGGTGTACGCGGGCTCGTGGCGCCACCCAGCCACCGAGCACGGGTTCCTCGAGGCGAGCTACTACCAGAAGCTCGGCCGCACCCTCGAAGAGGGGTGCTTCGACATGATGTTCTTCGACGACCGGCTCGCGATGCCGGGCGTCTACGGCGGGTCGGTCGCCGACGCCGTGCGCCTCGGGGCTCGTCCGGTGAAGCTCGACCTCAGCGTGGTGCTCGGCGTGCTGGCCGGGGCCACCGACCACATCGGCCTGGGCGCCACCTACTCCACCACCTACTACACGCCGTTCCACGTGGCCCGAACGTTCGCGACGCTCGACCACCTCACCGGCGGGCGAGCCGCCTGGAACGTGGTCACGTCGGTGAACGACAGCGAGGCGCAGAACTTCGGCTTCACCGAGGTCATCCCCCACGACGCGCGCTACGACCGCGCCGACGAGTTCCTCGAGGCGACCACTGGCCTGTGGGACACGTGGGAGGACGACGCGCTCATCCTCGACCGCGAGAGCGGGACGTTCGCCGATCCCACCAAGGTGCACGAGCTCGGCTACGCCGGGGAGTGGTTCGACGTGCGCGGGCCGCTCACCGTGCCCCGCTCGCCACAGGGCCGGCCGGTGCTGCTGCAGGCGGGCTCGTCCGGGCGCGGGCGCGACTTCGCCGGTCGCTGGGCGGAGCTCATCTTCACCGGCGATCCCGGCATCGAGGTCGCCCGGAACCACTACAAGGACCAGAAGGATCGCATCGCCGAGCTCGGGCGCGACCCCGCGATGGTGAAGATGCTGCCGATGGCCTACACGGTCGTCGGCGAGTCGCAAGGCCACGCCGAGGAGCGCGAGCAGCTCTTCCTCAACGAGCTCGTGGACCCGAAGGCGTCGCTCACGCTGCTGTCGGAGCTCATGAACTACGACTTCTCCGGTCTCGAGCTCGACGCGCCGATCACCGACGAGCTCATCGAGTCGGCGTCGGGCATCCGCGGCCTGGTGCAGAACCTCCGGAAGCACATCGGCCACGACCTCACCCTCGCCGACCTGGCCGGCCACCGGGCCACGCTGCTGCAGGGCCCACGCTTCGTCGGCACCGGACGAGCGGTGGCCGACCAGATGGAGGAGTGGTTCGAGGGCGATGCCTGCGACGGCTTCGTGATCGCGGCGACCCACTCCCCCGGCGCCTACGAGGACGTCGTGCGCCTCGTCGTGCCCGAGCTCCAGAAGCGCGGCGTCTTCCGAGACCGCTACACCGGCACCACCTTGCGCGACCACCTCGGGATCGAGCGACCCGCCTGCGGCTCGTGAGGCGGCTCCGCGTCGTCCAGTGGGCGACGGGGAACATCGGCACGCGCTCGCTGCGCGGCGTCATCGAGCACCCCGACCTCGAGCTGGTCGGCGTCCACGTGTACGACCCTCACAAGGTGGGGCGCGATGCCAGCGAGCTGGCCGGGGTCGCGCCCACCGGCGTGCTGGCCACGGGCTCGCTCGACGCGGTGCTGGCGCTCGAGCCCGACTGCGTCCTGTACATGCCGCGCGCGTGCGACCTCGACGAGGTCGCTCGCCTGCTGGGGGCCGGCGCGAACGTGGTGACGACGCGCGGCGAGTTCCACCGACCGGCCAGCATGGATGCGGCACACCGCGCCCACATCGAGGCTGCGTGCACGGCGGGCGGCGCGTCGATCCACAGCACCGGCAGCAGCCCCGGCTTCATCACCGAGGCTCTGCCCATCGTGCTCACGTCGATCCAGCGGCGACTCGATCGGGTCCTGATCGAGGAGTTCGCCGATCTCTCCCAGCGACCGTCGCCCGGGCTCCTCTTCGACGTCATGGGCTTCGGGCGCGAGCCGGCGGCGGTCGGCAAGGGGCGCCTCGACCACGGCCGCACCAGCTTCGGCCCGTCGCTGCACCTCCTCGCCGACGCGCTGGGTGCACCGCTCGACGAGCTGCAGGCGAGCGGGGAGATGGCGGTGGCGCGCCAGCAGACCGTCATCGCTGCCGGGGTGATCGACGCGGGGATGACGGCGGCGCAGCGAACCACCGTCACGGGCCTGCGCGGCGGCCGCCCCTTCCTCGACTTCCGCGCCACCTGGTACTGCACCACCGACCTCGACGCCGACTGGGAGCTCGGGGCGACGGGCTGGCGGGTGACGGTCGACGGCGATGCGCCGTTGCGGGTGGAGCTCCCGTTCCCGTTCCCGATCGAGGAGATGGCGGAGCGCTCCCCCGGCTACACCGCCAACCGTGCCGTCAACGCGGTGCCCGTGGTGTGCGCCTCCTCCCCTGGGATCCGCACCACCGTGGACCTGCCGCAGGTCATCGCCCAGCTCGGCACCTGACACCGCCGCTCGGGGTCCCCCGCGGCTGCTCACAGACCTCCAACTGCACTTGACGGTTTTCGCAGATCGTATTATGTAGTACTCGACATCTGCGATTGCACTCTCGAAGGGGGTTACCGATGCTGATGCGCACCGATCCGTTTCGTGACCTCGACCGCCTGGCCCAGCAGGCCTTCGGCACGCCCGCCCGCCCGGCGGCGATGCCGATCGACGCCTACCGCCACGCCGAGGAGTTCGTGGTGGAGCTCGACCTGCCCGGCGTCGACCCAGGGTCGATCGACCTGACGGTGGAGAAGAACGTGCTGTCGATCCACGCCGAGCGCCGGCGCACGAGCCCTGAGGAGGCCGAGCTCGTCGTCGGCGAACGCCCCCACGGCACGTTCAGCCGCCAGCTCTTCCTCGGCGAGAGCCTGGACCCCGACCGCCTCGCCGCCGAGTACTCCGACGGCGTGCTCACCCTCCGGGTGCCGATCGCCGAGCGGGCCAAGCCGCGCCGCATCGAGATCAGCCGGAGCTCGGACTCGAAGGTGATCGACGCGACGTCCGAGGAGCATGGCACCGCCGCCTGAGTCGAGCGGACCGCCGGGGGGCCCGCTCGCCATCGACGACCACAACGCGCCCCTCTACACCGTGGGCCAGGTGGCCGAGCTGCTCGGCGTGCAACCCGCGTTCGTGCGACGCCTCGACACCGAGCACGTGGTGGAGCCCGCCCGATCGGCGGGCGGGCAACGCCGCTACAGCCGCGAGGACGTGGGCCAGGTGCAGGCGGTGTCGCGCATGGCGAGCGAAGGCATGACCCTTCCGGGGATCAAGCGGATCCTCGCGCTCGAGGCGCAGGTGGAACGGTTGCAGGCGCAGCTCGAGCGGCTCCAACGCAAGGTCGCGGGCACCACCCGCGGTGGCACGCGGTGACGGACGGACATGGAGGGCGGGGTGCAGGACACGAACAGCGAGCGCGCAGACGAGATGGAGGGGGAGGCGCTCCTCCGCGATGCTCGGATCGCTGAGCTCGTCCGGGAGGTCGAGGTCCTCAAGGGCGCGATGCAGCACAGCTCGGTGATCGAGCAGGCCAAGGGCGTGCTGATGCACTCGATGCAGTGCGGTCCCGACGCCGCGTTCGCCGTGCTGGTGGCGGCATCCCAGCGCGAGAACGTGAAGCTGCGGGTCGTGGCCGCTCGCATCGCCGCCGCCCAAGACGTCGCCGCCCAGAGCGCCGCCACGCCCGACGCACCGACCCAGGACGGAGACGCCTAGCCCTCCGACACGAACTCGGCGGTGCGGTGGTGGAACCGCCACGCACCGCCGTCCTCGTGCAAGACGTCCCGGTACCGGCCGACGAGCTGCACCTGCCAGCTCCCGTCGATCCGCAGCAGGAGCACGACGTCGCTGACGGCGGTGGCCTCGCGCTCGTCCCACGCCGTGATGTTGGTGTTGAGCACGAGGTGGCGCTGCGGCATCCGCGGCACCCAACGCCCGTAGGCCGCCCGCAGCCCGGCGTGACCCTCGTGGACCCCGAGGTCGCCCATGTCGATGGCACCGTCCTCGCAGAAGGTGGCGACCACGTCGTCGGTGCGGCCGTCGTCCAGCGCATGGGCGTACGCCGCCAGCGCGTTGCGGACACCCTCGCTCACGTCGGCGAAGCTGGCCATCAGAGGTCGAGGTCCACGATGGGCCGCTCGAGGGGGTTCACGTTGACCTCTCGCAGGGCCGGGAGCAGCCGCTCGTACGGCAGCCCGGCGAGGAAGCCGTCGATCACGCGCTCGAGGTTGGCCAGGTGGCCCTCGGCGCGCTCCGAGAACCGCATGTACTCGAACCCCTTGGTGTGGAGGCCGCGCTGCTGCTTCGGCAGGTTCGAGAAGTCCTGGGTGGGGATCGGCGGCCAGCGGGGGTCGTCGTGCTCCCACACCTCCGGCGGGGTGGGCGGCGGCGGCTCGTGTCCCTCGGGGTAGCGGGTGAGCGACCAGATCTCCATCAGCGTCTCCTCCGGTCCCAGCGGCCGGAAGCGGTACGACGACGCGCTGCTGTACATCGGCAGCACGAACCAGTGCGGGAAGCAGTACCCCATCGGCTCGTTGACGCCCCGAGCCTCGAGGTCGTTCAGGTCCGGCACGTCATGTCCCTGGGCCCGGTGCCACTCGACCACGGCGTCGTTGAGCGAGCGGTACCAGGTGGCCATCCCCTCCTCGGCGTCGGCCGGGAGCTCGAGGTCGCGCAGCTCCTCGGCGATGCGGAGGTCGCTGGCGTGGACCATGCCCGCCATGCCGTCGCTCATCGTGCGCAGGTACTGCAGCTCGGCCTCGACGAACGCGCGGGGATCGAAGGGCGCCCCCTCCTTCGCCGAGTAGCGCATGCCTGGGATCACGAGCTGCGGGTGCGCCTCCACGACGTGGTACTGCTCCTGGAAGGCCTGCTGCGCGAGCTTCCAGTTCACGGGGAGCCGGCAGGCGTACCACCACTCCGTGCGCAGCGACTCCACCTTCCAGGCGTCGAGGATCGTGGCCGCCGGCTCGAGGCACTCGCGCAGCGGCGGCGCGCTGTCATCCAGGTTGATCCACGCGCACCCGCCCCAGGTGTCGCAGCGCACGGGCACGAGGTCGATGTCACCGGGCTGGAGCTGGTGCTCGCCGAAGGTCCGGCGCTGGGGCACGTGGGTGTTCTCGCCGTCCTGGCCGTAGCACCACCCGTGGAAGGGGCAGGTGAACCCGCTCTCGCACGTGGCCCGCCCGGTGACGAGCTTCACGCCTCGGTGTCGGCAGGCGTTCTGGAACGCTCGCACCGCCCCGTCGCCGCCCCGCAGCACGATCACGGACTGGTCGAGGATCTCGTACTCCACGGCGTCGCCGGGGCTCGGGATCTCCTCCAGGCGGCACGCCATCTGCCACACCCGGGACCACAGCTGGTCGGCCTCGAGGGCAAAGAACGCAGGATCGACGTAGCGCTCCTTGGCGGCACGGTCCGGCACCTCGATCGCGTGGGGCACCGGCAGGGCCGCCCACTTGTGATCCACGATCGCCATGCTGCCCGTCCCCCTGGGAGCTCCGTGCCGGAGAACTATGCTAACCGCTCAGTACAATGACGTTCTCGCCCGGTTCCGAGCCGGTGGACGTGCTGGTCGTCGGCGCCGGCATCACCGGGATCTACCAGCTCTTCCGCGCCCGCGAGGCCGGGTTCTCGGTCGGTCTGCTCGAGGCGGGGGACGGGGTGGGCGGCACCTGGTTCTGGAACCGCTACCCCGGGGCCCGGTTCGACTCGGAGAGCTACACGTACGGCTACTTCTTCAGCCAGGAGCTCTTCGACGAGTGGGAGTGGTCGGAGCACTTCGCCGGCCAGCCCGAGGTGGAGCGGTACCTGAACCACGTCGTCGACCGCTTCGACCTGCGGCGCCACATGCGCTTCGGCGCGCAGGTCGCCTCGGCACGGTTCGACGAGGGCAGCGCCACCTGGGCCGTCACCACCGACGGCGGCGACGTCGTACGCGCCCGCTTCCTCATCTCCTCCACCGGCGTGCTCTCGGTGCCGTACGTCCCGGACGTCCCCGGGCAGGACGACTTCCTCGGGGTGCAGCAGCACACCGGGCGGTGGCCGGCCTCCCCCGTCGAGCTGGCCGGGAAGCGGGTGGCGGTGATCGGCACCTCGTCGAGCGGGGTGCAGGTCGTGGCCGCGATCGTCGACGAGGTCGCCGCGCTCACCGTCTACCAGCGGTCCGCGAACTGGTGCACGCCCCTGAACAACCGACCCATCACCGCCGAGGAGCAGGCGGCCCTGCGCGCCGACTTCGAGCAGCTGCGCCACACGGTGAGCACGTCGGTGCACGGCTTCCACCACCCGGTCAACGAGCGCAGCGCCTTCGACGACACCCCGGAGGCGCGCCTCGCGTTCTTCGAGGAAATGTGGGCGAGCCCGGGGTTCATGAAGTTCACGAGCAACTACGTCGACCTCCTCACCAACCCTGAGGCGAACGCCGAGTGGTGCGAGTTCATCGCCGGCAAGATCCGCGAGCTCGTGCACGACCCCGACACCGCCGAGCGGCTCATCCCCACCGACCACCGCTACGGCGAGAAGCGACCGCCCTACGTCGCCGGCTACTTCGAGGTGTTCAACGAGCCGCACGTCGAGCTGGTCGACCTGCGCGACACCCCGATCGTGCGCCTCACCCCGACGGGGATCGACACGACGGGGGGCACGCGAGAACACGACGTGATCGTGTGGGCCACCGGGTTCGACTTCGGCACCGGAGCCCTGCGCCGCATGGGCATCCGGGGCCGCGGCGGCCTCGCCCTCGAGGACCACTGGGCCGACGGCCCCACCACGTTCCTGGGCGTGCAGACCGCAGGGTTCCCCAACCTCTTCTTCCCCGGCGGCCCGCACGCCGCCGCCGGCAACAACCCCCGGTACAACGGCGACCAGGTCGACTTCATCACGGACCTCCTCGTCCACGCCCGCGCCCGAGGCTGCGATCTCGTCGAGGTCACATCGGAAGCCGAGGATCGCTGGACGGCGACGATCGACAAGGCCGCCGCTCGCACCCCGTTCGGCACGATCGGCCAGTACGTGGGCGGGAACATCCCGGGGAAGCCCCGGCGGTACCTGTTGAACGCGGCCGGCCGTCCGAAGCTGTTCTCGACGATCGCCGAGGTGGTCGACGCCGGCTACGCCGACTTCAGGATGACGTCCCTCGCCGAGCCCGCCGCGCCCCGGAGCTGAGCGCCGGAGGGTGTCGCCACGCGATCGCAACACGGCCTAGGGTCACCGGCGGCAGGCGGCCGACCCACCAGGAGACGTGTTGACGGCCATCCGACGGCACCCTGCTGCCGTTGCCTCCATCCTCGTCTTCGCCCTCGCCG
Source organism: Acidimicrobiales bacterium (assembly GCA_045807565.1). GTDB lineage: Bacteria > Actinomycetota > Acidimicrobiia > Acidimicrobiales > VFJN01 > VFJN01. The sequence continues at coordinate 16,330 of JBJMHD010000146.1, forward strand.
CCACCGGCTGCGGAGGACGGCCGGCGGCGAGCCCCGCTGCCACTCCCACCGAGGACGCTCGCGTCGCGGTCGCGCGCGACCACCGCTCCGTGGTCGCCGCTCCGACCACGACCACCACCACGGCACCCGCCACCACCACGACCACCGCGGCACCCGCCCCAGCGCCTCCGGTGGCCACGGTGCGGCGGGCGTCGGCGCCAGTCGCCGCCCCACCCGCCCCGGCGGTGCCGGATCCGACGGGCGAGGCGCGGGCGCTCCAGCTCGTCAACGCCGAGCGGGCGCAGGCCGGGGTGCCACCGCTCCAGCTCAACACCGCCGCTCGGTCTGTCGCGCGCACGTGGTCCGAGCACATGGCAGCGGGCGGCCTCTCGCACAACCCCGACCTCAGCGGCGACCTCAACCGCGCCGGCGTCACGGGCTGGACCACCTGTGGCGAGAACGTGGGCTACAGCGAGGACGTCGACGGCGTCCACGCTCTGTTCATGGCGTCGCCGGGCCACCGCGCCCACATGCTCGATCCTGCGTTCCTTCAGGTGGGCATCGGCGTCGTGCACGCTGCCGGGAAGACCTGGGTGACCATGGACCTGGTCGCGTACTAGGCGACCGGCCGTCAGCCGCCCTCGGGGGCGCGGACGTCGAGGTGGAGGCGCGTGAGGTCGTCCACGGTCACACGGTCGCGATCGGGGTGACCGGCGAGCCGACGATGCCGGGCAGCCGCAACGGTGGCGCGGTGAGCAGGAAGCGACTGCGCTGGTGCTCGCGCAGCCAGGCCGCCAGCTCGTGCAGGTACCACAGCTCTCCCAAGGGCACGCCGAGCTTGAAGAGGCAGAGGTGGTGGATGGGCAGGAACGAGTGACGGCTCGGGTCCCTGTCCTTCCCGAGCAGGCCCTCCACCGCGTAGTTGTCGGCCACCAGCGCCGAGATCTGCGAGCTGCCGATCCACTGGAGCAGGGCGTCGTCCTTGGCATCGAGGTACGCGCAGGTGGTGAAGAGCTCTCGCGGATCGGGGGTGCCCGCCCACTCGACCACCTTGGTGGCGAACCCGGTGTGGAGCAGGAGCACATCGCCCGGCTCGACCACCACGCCGTCGGCGTCCATCACCTCCTGGAGGGTGCCGAGGTCGACGGCGCGCCAGTCGTGGCCGAGGTGGTGCGCCAGGTCGACGAGCACGCCGCGGCCCTGCACGCCGTGGACGGCCATGTGCTCCAACCCCAGGTGGTGCGCGAAGGATCGGTGCCCACCGCCGTCGCCCCGGGCATCGTCGCGCGGACCGACCAGGTCGATCCCCGCCCGGTAGCCGTTGTAGTACACGGCCTCCTCGGCGCCGTCGCCGTCGGCGTCGAACTCGGCACCGACGTGGGCCAGCGAGTCCCACTGGGTCGAGTACTGGAGCGACAGCGTCACGACGTCGTCCGCCCAGACATCGACGTACTTGGGATCGCCGAAGTCAGGCATCTCGCTCATGTGCACGTTGAAGAAGGTGGCGGCGTTCCCGTCCATGTCCTCGGTGGGGGCCAGGGCCGGAGGGTGGCGTCGCTGGTTGAGCGCGGTGCCCCCGGGCAGGTCGAGCGGGAGGCTGAGGCAGAAGGTGATGCCGTGCTGCACCTCGCTGATCCCCTGCCGCACCTTCTCGGGGGTCAGCAGGTTGATGCGGCCGAGCTCGTCGTCGTCGCCCCAATCGCCCCAGGTGGAGCCGTCCGGCCGCTGCTTCCAACGCTTCGCCACCGCTGCCCCTCTCGTTGCACGCCCTCGACGGCTGTGCGTACTCTTGCAACCAGGTTCGCGCCTGTCGAGAACCATATTTCCACCCCGGGGGACCGCCATGGCCGACAAGGACTTCGTCGTCTCCGGCGACGGCCACCTGCTCGAACCGATCGACCTCTTCAGGACCCGCCTCCCCGAGCACCTGCGGGACCGCGCCGTGTGGGAGGAGGACTTCGAGATCGAGCCGCTGGTGCCAGGCGGCGCCACCGTGTTCCGCCGCCTGCACACCGCCGGCTACGAGGGGTGGACGGTCTCCCGCTACCGCCAGACGAGCGGGCGCACACCTGAGGGCGACCCGGACGTGATCCTCGAGGACATGGACCTCGACGGCGTGGACGTGCAGGTGATGCACCCGAACCTCTCGCTGTTCGGGCTGTACTCCGACGACCACGAGCTCTCGATGGCGCACGCCCGCGTCTACAACGACTACGTCGCGGAGCGGTTCGGATCGCACTTCGATCGGATCTGCCCCACCGCACCCGTGCCGATCACCGACGTGGGCGACGCCGTCGCGGAGATCGAGCGGGTCGCCGCTGCCGGCTTCCGTGCGGTCTTGCTGCCGGCCACGCCGCCGCGCAGCTACTACACCCGCGACCTCGACCCGGTGTGGGCGGCGCTCAGCGACACCGGGCTCCAGCCCTTCTTCCACACCCAGACCGGTGGCGTGAGCGTCCACGACGACGAGGCGGTCACCCTCAAGGTCGTGCTCGAGAACGCCGCCCAGGTGAACCAGCCCATGACCGAGAAGGCGGCGGCCAAGCGCATGGTCACCCAGGCCGTGTACAGCACGCTGGCGCCGAGCCAGCTCATCTGCCAGCTCGTGGGCGGCGGCGTGCCCGAGCGCTACCCGCGGCTCCACTTCTCGCTCATCGAGTTCAACGCCCACTGGCTCGCGTCGCTCGTCGGCGGCATGGACAAGTGCTGGGTGACGGGCATCGGACAGGACGCCGACTGGTGGCTCGGCCGATGGGATGACACCCGTCCGCCCGACGACCAGCCCGACATGGCGCAGCTGTTCAAGCTGAACGAGAAGTGGCCCTACCCGCTGAAGCCGAGCGAGTACGTGCAACGCCAGTTCCACGTCCAGTTCCAGGACGACCCGGTCGCCATCGCGTGCCGCCACATCACCGGGATCTCCACGCTCGTCTGGGGCAACGACTACCCGCACGCCGAAGGCACGTTCCGCGGCAGCCGCGAGCTCAACGCCCAGCAGTTCGCCGGCGTCCCCGACGACGAGCGCCGGGCGATCCTCGGCGGCACCCTCGGCGACCTCCTGGGCTACCGAGCCCCCGTCGCCGCCTGAGCCCGGTCGATCGTGGACCTTCGCTTCGACGGGCGCGTCGCGGTCGTCACCGGCGCCGGGCGCGGGCTCGGGCGCTCCTACGCGCTCCTGCTGGCGGAGCGCGGGGCCAGCGTCGTGGTGAACGACCTCGGCGGTGAGGTCGACGGCACGGGCGCCGACACCACGCCGGCGGCGCGCGTCGTCGCCGAGATCGAGGGCGCCGGCGGCACCGCCGTGGCAGACGCGAGCGACGTGTCGACCGAGCCCGGCGCGACGGCGCTGATCGCCACTGCGGTCGAGCAGCTCGGACGCCTCGACGTCCTGGTGGCCAACGCGGGGATCATGCGGTGGGCGGAGTTCCCCGACGTGGACGCTGACGACCTCGCCCGGCACCTCGCCGTGCACGTGGGAGGCTCCTTCCACACCGCCCGCGCCGCGTGGCCGCACCTCGTCGCCCAGGGCTACGGCCGCATCGTGCTCACGACGTCGACGGGGCTCCTCGGGGTCCGGGGCAACACGTCCTACGCCGCCGCCAAGGGCGCCGTGCTCGGACTGGCGCGCAGCCTGGCCCTCGCCGGCGCCCCTCACGACATCAAGGTGAACTGCATCGCCCCGGCCGCCTCCACCCGCATGGCGGGGGGGCACGGCCCCGAGCTGCCCGAAGAGGAGGCGGCGCCGATGGCGGCCTACCTCGCCCACGAGTCCTGTCCGGTCTCGGGTGAGACGTACACCGCGGGGGGCGGCCGGTTCGCACGGCTGTTCATCGGCTCCACCGAGGGCCACGTGCCGGCCGGCGAGGGACCGGCGACGATCGAGGACGTCGCCTCGCACTGGGCAGAGATCAACGACCCGGCCGACTTCTACGTGCCGGCCGACCTGATCGCCTGGTCGACGCGGTTCCTCTCGCACCGGAGCGCGCGATGAGCACGACCATGGAGCCCGACCTGAGCTGGTGCTCGGTGCTCGCGCACCATGCCGTCCGCACGCCCCACAAGGCGATCACGCTGTTCGAGGGGGAGGCGATCACCTACGCCGAGATGGCCGAGCGGTCCGCGGCGCTGGCCGCCGGCCTCGCCGAGCGAGGTGTCCGCCGTGGGGACGTGGTCGCGCTGCTGTCCTACAGCTGCCCGGAGATGATCGAGACGGTGTTCGCCGCGAACCACCTCGGCGCCATCGCCATGCCGATCAACTGGCGCCTCGCCGCGCCCGAGGTGCGCTACATCCTGGAGCACTCCGGCGCCCGCGCCCTCGTGTGCGACCGTGACCTGCTCGCGCTGGCCGACGAGGCGACCAAGGGCATCGAGGGCACGATCGTGCGAGCCGCGATCGCGCCGACTGCACCGGACGGCTGGGTGGCCCTCGCTGACGTCCGCTCGCGCCCGATCGACGCCGTCGCGGTGGCAGCCGACGACGTCCATCGCCTCATGTACACCTCGGGCACCACCGGACGGCCCAAGGGCGTGATGCTCACGCACGCCAACCTGGCCTGGAAGAACCTGGCGCACCTGGTGGAGTTCGGCTTCACCAGCGCCGACCTCGGGCTGGCGTGCGGGCCGCTGTACCACGTCGGCGCCCTCGACCTCACCACCACCACGCTGATCGCCGCCGGTGCGACGGTCATCGTCCATCGCACCTTCGATGCGGCGGCGGTGGTCGACGAGCTCGAGCGCTCGCGCGTCACCACCGTGTGGCTCGCCCCGGCCATGGTCAACGCGATCATGGCGCTGCCCGACGTGGAGCGGCGCGATCTCTCGTCGGTGCGCGTGATCATCAACGGTGGCGAGAAGATGCCCATCCCGCTCATCGAGCGGATCCAGCGCACCTTCCCCTCGGCCTGGTTCGCCGACGCCTACGGGCTCACCGAGACCGTGTCGGGTGACACGTTCCTGGACCGCGACAGCATCGTCACCAAGCTCGGCAGCGTCGGGCGTCCTTGCCTGCACCTCGAGCTCGACATCTGGGACGACGCCGGTCGACCGTTGCCGCCCGGCGAGCGCGGGGAGATCGTGCTGCGCGGGCCCAAGGTGTTCAAGGGCTACTGGCGCGACGAGGACGCCACCGCTCGCGCCTTCGCCGGCGGCTGGTTCCACACCGGCGACGTCGGGGTGGTCGACGACGACGGCTACCTCTTCATCGTCGACCGGCTGAAGGACATGATCGTCTCCGGCGGCGAGAACATCGCCAGCTCCGAGGTGGAGCGCGTGCTCTACGAGCACGATGCCGTGCTGGAGGCTGCCGTCGTCGGCCGGCCCGACGAGCGCTGGGGCGAGGTGCCGGTGGCGTACGTCGTGCTCCGCGACGGGTCGAGCGCCACCGAGGAGGAGCTGCTCGAGCGGTGCCGGCGCGACCTCGCCAAGTTCAAGGTGCCGAAGGACCTGTCGTTCATCGATGCCTTGCCGCGCAACCCGTCCGGCAAGGTCCTGAAGCGAGAGCTGCGCGCTGGGAGACCCGAGTGACGGACTGGAAGACGATCGACTACTTCTTCGACGAGGCGCTCGTCGAAGACCCGTACCGCTACTACGACGACCTCCGCGCCGAGTGCCCGGTTCTGTCGCTCGACCACCTCGGCGTGTTCGCGGTCACCGGCTACGACGAGCTGCTCGAGGTCTACCGCGACACGGGCTCGTTCTCGTCGTGCAACTCGGTGGTCGGCCCCTTTGCCACGTTCCCGGTGCCGCTCGAGGGTGATGACGTCAGCGAGATCATCAGCGCCCACCGGGATCAGCTGCCCATGGCCGAGCACATGGTCACCATGGATCCGCCGGACCACACCCGTGAGCGCGCGCTGCTGATGCGCCTCATCACCCCGAAGCGCCTCAAGGACAACGAGGACTTCATGTGGCGGCTGGCCGACCACCAGCTCGACGACCTCGTCCCGTCCGGCGCCTGCGAGTTCATCTCCGCCTACGCGCAGCCCTTCGCCATGCTCGTGGTGGCCGACCTGCTGGGCGTGCCCGAGGAGGACCACCAGATGCTCCGCGAGTTCTTCGGGATGAGCGGCACGCCGGGCAAGGTGGGCGCCGGGAAGGGCGGCGTGTCGGGCTACAACCCGCTGGGCAGCCTCGACGAGTACTTCGCCTCCTACATCGAGGAGCGCCGCCGCGTGCCGCGCAGGGACGTGCTCACCGACCTCGCGCTCGCCACCTACCCCGACGGCGACGTCCCCGACGTCACCGCCGTGGTGCGCACGGCGACGTTCCTCTTCGCGGCGGGGCAGGAGACCACAGCGCGCCTGCTCGCCGCCGCCCTCAAGCACCTCGCCGAGCACCCCGACCTCCAGGACGACCTGCGGCACGACCGGGAGAAGATCCCCAACTTCCTGGAGGAGGTGCTGCGCGTCGAGAGCCCGGTGAAGACGGACTTCCGGCTCACCAAGCGGACGACGACCGTCGCCGGCGTGGAGGTGCCGGCGGGGAAGCCGCTGATGCTGCTCAACGGTGCCGCCAACCGCGACCCCAGGCGCTTCGAGTGCCCGCACGAGTTCCGCATCGACCGCCCGAACGCCGCCGCCCACGTCGCCTTCGGGCGGGGCGCGCACTCGTGCCCGGGCGGACCCCTGGCGCGCTCGGAGGGCCGGGTGAGCCTCGAGCGCATCCTCGAGCGGCTGCGGAACATCCGGCTGTCCGACGACCACCACGGTCCGCCCGGCGCTCGGACGTTCCGCTACGAGCCGACGTGGGTGCTGCGCGGCCTCACCGAGCTGCACCTCGAGTTCGATCCGATCGAGGCGTCATGAGCCGCACCGAGCGCAGCACTACCTTGCCGACGACCAGGAAGGGGACGGGGTGACCGCCACCGAGCCAGACCTGTACTACGACCCGTACGACTTCGAGATCGACGCCGACCCGTACCCGCTCTGGCGACGGCTCCGCGAGGAGTCACCGCTGTACCACAACGAGAAGTACGACTTCTTCGCGGTGAGCCGGTTCGACGACTGCGAGAAGGCACTCGTCGACTGGCGCACCTACAGCTCAGCGCGCGGCACGGTGCTCGAGCTCCTGAAGGCCAACCTCGAGATGCCCCCGGGATCCATCATCTTCGAGGACCCGCCGAACCACGACCTGCACCGCGGCCTGCTGTCTCGGGTCTTCACCCCCCGGCGGGTGAACGGGCTCGAGCCGAAGATCCGCGAGTACTGCGCGACGCGCCTCGACCCCACGGTCGGCACCGGCACGTTCGACTTCATCCACGACCTCGGCGCCTACATGCCGATGCGCACCATCGGCATGCTGCTCGGCATCCCCGAAGCGGACCAGGAGGCGCTCCGCGAGCACATCGACAAGGGCCTCGAGCTCGAGTCGGCCGAGATGCCGGACATGCTCGAGAAGATGGCCAACGGCATGGCGCAGTCCGAGGTCTTCGGCGACTACGTCGACTGGCGCATGCAGAACCCGTCCGACGACCTCATGACCGAGCTCCTCAACGCCGAGTTCGAGGACGTCGACGGCGAGCGCAAGAAGCTCACCCGTGAGGAGGTCCTCAACTTCATCAACCTCCTCTCGGGAGCGGGCAACGAGACAACCACCCGCCTCATCGGCTGGACGGGCAAGACCCTCGCCGAGCACCCGGACCAGCTGCGGAAGGTGGCCGAGGACCGATCGCTGGTGCCGAACGTGATCGAGGAGGTCCTCCGCTACGAGGCGCCCTCACCGGTCCAGGCCCGGTTCGTGATGCACGACGTCGAGCTGCACGGCCAGACCGTGCCGCAGGGCAGCGCGATGGTGGTCATCAACGGCTCCGGCAACCGCGACGATCGCCACTTCGAGGATGGTGACTCCTTCGACATCGAGCGCACCATCGACCACCACCTCTCCTTCGGCTACGGGATCCACTTCTGCCTCGGCGCCGCGCTGGCCCGGCTCGAGGGTCGCATCGCCCTCGACGAGGTGTTGAACCGCTTCCCCGACGGGTGGGACGTCGACTGGGACAACGCCAAGCAGGCCCGAACGTCCACCGTGCGGGGATGGCAGACGCTCCCGGTGGTGACGCGGTGACGGCCGTGCGGACCGTCGTGGTCGGCGCGTCCAGCGGCCTCGGGCGCTCGATCGCCGTGGGCCTCGGCCAGCGGGGGCACCGGGTGGCGCTCCTGGCTCGGCGCCAGGACCGACTGGAGCGCGCGGCCAAGGAAGCGGGCGAGGGCTGCGTCCCGATCGTGTGCGACGTCACCGACGAGGCATCCGTCGAGTCGGCGATGGCATCGGCCGTCGAGCACCTCGGAGGCGTCGACGGGCTGGTGTACGCGACGGGCATCGGCGAGCTCTCGACCCTGATGGAGCACGACAAGGACCGCTGGCACCGCGCCTTCGACACCAACGTGATCGGTGCGTGGCAGGTCACCAGGGCGGCCATCCCCCACCTGGCGGCGTCACAGGGCGCGGCGGCCTACCTCTCGTCGGTCAGCGCCTCGCTCACCCCGCCGTGGCCCGGGCTCGGCTCCTATGCGGTGAGCAAGGCCGCACTCGACAAGCTGGTCGAGGCCTGGCGCGCCGAGCACCCCCAGATCGGCTTCACCCGTGTCATCGTCGGCGACTGCGCCGGCGGCGAGGGCGAGTCGCTCACCGAGTTCGCCGACGGCTGGGACCGCGAGGCCTCGGGCGACTTCGTCATGGAGTGGTACACGCGCAAGTACATCACCGGCACGCTCATGGACGTCCAAGAGCTGGTCGGCACCGTCGACTTCGTCGTCCGCTCCGGGAGCACGGTGTGCATCCAGAGCGTCACGGCCGCCCCGCGCCCACCGGCGCCGTGAGGAGCGAGAGATGACCGCACCACCCCATCGCGTCGTCCAGTGGACGACCGGCAACGTGGGCAAGAGCTCGGTGAAGGCGATCGCCGCCAGCCCCACCCTCGAGCTGGTCGGTTGCTACGCCTGGTCCGCCGACAAGGTCGGCCGCGACGTGGGCGAGCTGTGCGGCATCGAAGCCCTGGGGGTGACGGCCACCGACGACGTCGACGCGCTGCTCGCGCTGGAGCCCGACTGCGTCGTCTACAACCCGATGTGGATGGACGTCGATGAGCTCGTGCGCATCCTGTCGGCGGGGGTGAACGTGGTGTCCTCCGCAGCGTTCGTCACCGGCGAGCGGCTCGGGCCGGATCGCGATCGGATCGTCGAGGCCTGCGACCAGGGCGGCGCGACCATGTTCGGCACCGGCATCAGCCCCGGGTTCGCCGAGCTGCTCGCCATCGTCGCCACGTCGATCTGCGATCGCGTCGACAAGGTCACCGTGGCGGAAGCGGCCGACACCACCTTCTACGACTCCCCCGACACCGAGCGTCCCGCCGGGTTCGGGCTGCCGATCGACGACCCGAGCCTGCCGGGGATGGCCGCCGAGGGCACGGCCGTGTTCGGCGAGGCGGTTCGGCTGGTGGCCGACGCGCTGGGCGTCGAGCTCGACGAGGTGCGCTGCGACGCCGAGTACGCCCAGACCACCGAGGACCTCGATCTCGGCTCCTGGGTGATCCCGGCCGGTCACGTCGCCGGGGTCGCCGCGTCCTGGAAGGGCCTGGTGGGCGGCCGGGTCGTCGTCGACCTCAACGTGCGCTGGCGCAAGGGGTCGACCCTCGAGCCCGACTGGAAGATCGAGCAGGACGGCTGGGTCATCACCATCGAGGGCCGTCCGACGGTCACGATGAACGTGGGCTTCCTCCCGCCACCCGACTTCGAGGCCGAGACGATCGCCGACTTCATGGTGCTCGGCCACATCATGACGGCGATGCCGCCGCTCAACGCCATCCCCGCGGTCGTCGCGGCGCCGCCCGGGATCGTGACGTACAACGACCTCCCGCTCACGGTCCCCCGCGGCTCCGTGCCGCTGGGTGGGTCGTAGGACCCGGTCGTAGGATCGCCCGATGGCGTCTGACCGACCTCCCACGCAGCTCCCGACCTTCGACAGCGTCGAGGAGGAGCGCCTCCACCGAAAGCAGCGCCTCGCCGCGGCGTTCCGCCTGTTCGGGCAGTTCGGCTTCGACGAGGGCGTCGCCGGCCACATCACCGCGCGCGACCCCGAGCTCCTCGACCACTTCTGGGTCAACCCGCTGGCGATGAGCTTCAAGCAGATCAAGGTGAAGGACCTCATCCTCGTGAACGACCACGGCGAGGTCGTCGACGGCACCTGGCCCGTGAACGCGGCGGCGTTCGCCATCCACTCGCAGGTCCACGCCGCCCGGCCCGACGTGGTCGCCGCCGCGCACTCGCACTCCGTCTACGGCAAGTCGTGGTCCTCCCTCCGCCGCCTCCTCGACCCGCTCACCCAGGACTCGTGCGCCTTCTACGGCGACCACGCCCTGTTCGACGACTTCACGGGCGTCGTCCTCGACCTCGAGGAGGGCAAGCGGATCGCCCACGCCCTCGGGGACCACAAGGCCGTGATCCTCTCGAACCACGGGCTGCTCACCTGCGGCCACACCGTCGACGAAGCGGCGTGGTGGTTCATCACCATGGAGCGCACGTGCCAGGCACAGCTCCTCGCCGAGGCGGCCGGCTCCCCGGTGCTCATCGACCGCGAGCAGGCGGAGAAGACCGCCCAGCAGGTCGGCAGCCACCTGGCCGGATGGTTCTCCTTCCAGCCGCTCTACGACTGGATCACCTCGGTCCAGCCCGACCTCCTCGAGGAGTAGCCCTCTGTGACCTGGAGCTTCGAGACCGAACCCGAGTTCCAGGAGAAGCTGGACTGGGCCGACGCCTTCGTGCGCGAGGAGGTGGAGCCACTCGACCTGCTGTGGCCGGACCTCGTGTTCACGCCCCCGGACGACACGCTCAAGAAGGTGCTCGACCCGCTCAAGGAGCAGGTCCGCGCCCAGGGGCTCTGGGCGACGCACCTCGGCCCCGAGCTCGGCGGCGCCGGCTACGGCCAGCTGAAGCTGAGCCTCCTCAACGAGATCCTCGGCCGGTCGTCCTGGGCGCCGGTGATCTTCGGCTGCCAGGCACCCGACACCGGCAACGCCGAGATCATCGCCCACTACGGCACGCCCGAGCAGAAGGAGCAGTACCTCAAGCCGCTGCTGAACGGCGAGCTGTTCTCGTGCTACTCGATGACCGAGCCCCACGCCGGGGCCGACCCCACGCTGTTCAAGACCCGCGCCACCAAGGACGGCGACGAGTGGGTGATCGAGGGGTGGAAGTTCTTCTCCTCGAACGCGAAGACCGCGGCCTTCCTGATCGTGATGGCGGTCACCGATCCCGACGTGAGCGCCTACCAGGGCATGTCGATGTTCCTGGTCCCCACCGACACACCAGGCGTCGACATCGTGCGCGACATCGGCCTCGGCGGTGAGCCCCTCGGCGAGGGCTCGCACGCCCTCATCCACTACGACGGCGTCCGCGTGCCCGCCGACGCGCTGCTCGGCGGGGAGGGCCAGGCCTTCGCCATCGCCCAGACGCGGCTGGGCGGTGGGCGCATCCACCACGCCATGCGCACCATCGGCATGGCCACCAAGGCGCTCGACGCCATGTGCGAGCGCGCCCTGAGCCGCGAGGTGTCGGGCGGCCTGCTCGCCGAGAAGCAGTTCGTGCAGGGCTACATCGCCGACTCCTACGCGCAGCTCGTGCAGTTCCGGCTCTTCGTGCTCTACACCGCCTGGACGATCGACAAGCACAACGACTACCGCAAGGTGCGCAAGGACATCTCCGCGGTGAAGGTGATCATGCCCACCGTGCTGCACGACATCGCGTGGCGCGCCATGCAGGTGCACGGCGCCCTGGGCGTGAGCAACGAGATGCCGTTCCACGGCATGATGCTCGGCGCCAGCGTGATGGGGCTCGCCGACGGGCCCACCGAGGTGCACAAGGTCACCGTCGCCCGGCAGGTGCTCCGCGAGCACAAGCCGACCGACGACCTCTGGCCCACGTCCCACCTGCCCAAGCGGCTCGCGGCCGCCCGCGAGAAGTACGCGGAGCACCTCGAGCACACGGTGGGCAACCTGTGATCGACGTCCAGCGGCTGGAGACGTGGCTCGACGACGAGGGGCTGCCCGGCAAGGGCGAGCCGCTGGAGGCGACCTTCGTGACCGGCGGCACGCAGAACGAGATCTACGAGGTCCGCCGCGGCGAGCTGCACGGCGCCCTGCGCATCCCTCCGCCAGAGGCGCCGGCGCCGCGCGACGACGGCATCCTCCGGGAGTGGCGGATCATCGACGCGCTGAGCGGCACCGACGTGCCCCACACCCCCGCCCTCGCCGCCTGCACGGACGCGTCCGTCCTGGGGCGCACCTTCTACCTGATGGGGTTCGTCGACGGGTGGTCGCCCATCAACGTCGACGGATGGCCGGCGCCGTTCGACGCCGACGTGGAGGCACGCCGGGGGTTGGCGTACCAGCTCGTCGAGGGGATCGCGCTCCTGTCCAAGGTCGACTGGCAGGCCAAGGGCCTGCAGGACCTGGGGCGGCCCGACGGGTTCCACGAGCGGCAGGTGGACCGGTGGACCACCTTCCTCGAGCGGATCAAGGGCCGTGAGCTGCCGGGGTTCGAGGACGCCGCGGCCTGGCTGCGCGCCCACAAGCCGTACGACTACGTGCCGGGGATCATGCACGGCGACTACCAGTTCGCCAACGTGATGTTCTGCCATGGCGGTCCGGCGCGCCTGGCCGCCATCGTCGACTGGGAGATGGGCACCGTGGGCGACCCGAAGCTCGACCTCGGCTGGGTCACGAACTCGTGGCCCGAGGACACCTCGGAGGGCAAGGGCACGGTCGGCAGCTACGTCGACATGACGGGGATGCCCTCGAAGTCGCAGGTGCTGGCCCACTACGCGGAGGTCTCGGGCCGTCAGGTCGACGACATCGCGTACTACGAGATCCTCGCCAAGTGGAAGCTCGCGGTGGTGCTCGAGCAGGGCTTCCAGCGCGCCGGCGACGACATCAAGCTGCAGGCGTTCGGGCCGGTGGTCCTCGACCTCATGCGCGAGGCGGCCGAGCTGGCGGCCACCACCGACTACCGGTGACGTCCGCCCGCCGGCTGCGCTGAGGACGGCTCGATGCGCGCCGCGGTGTGTCGCACCAACGGACCGCCCGAGGTCGTGGCGGTGGAGGACTGGCCGGTGGCAGCGGTGGGGGCCGGCGAGGCGCGCGTGCGCGTCGTCGCGGCTGCCGTGAACTTCCCGGACGTCCTGCTCGTCGCCGGTCAGTACCAGATCGAGGCGCCGCTCCCGTTCGTCGTCGGCAGCGAGCTGGCGGGCGTGGTGGAGGAGGTCGCCGGCGGCGTCGACCACGTGCGGCCCGGTGACCACGTGACGGGCACCAGCCTGGTGGGGGCCTTCGCCGAGGAGGTCGTGATGCCCGCAGCGACGTTGTCGCCGATCCCTGCGGGCCTGTCGGACGTCGACGCCGTGGCCGCAGGGGTGGCACACCGCACCGCCATCCACGTCCTCCGCTCCGGCGCTCGGCTCGCCGCGTCCGACGAGCTCGTCGTGCTCGGGGCGGGTGGCGGCGTCGGTCTCGCGACGGTCCAGCTGGGCGCTGCGCTCGGCGCCACCGTCACCGCCGTCGCGTCATCGGAGGAGAAGCTCCACGCGGCGCGAGCGAACGGGGCACAGCGCACAGTCCGCTCGGGCGGCGACCTGCGCGCCGCCCTGCGGGGAGCGCTGCCCGACGGGGCCGACGTCGTGGTGGACCCCGTCGGCGGCGAGCTGGCGGAGCCCGCGCTCCGCTCGCTGCGGTACGGCGGGCGCTTCGTGAGCGTGGGGTACGCCTCTGGTGAGATCCCGCGCATCCCGCTCAACGTCGTGCTGCTCAAGGGGATCGAGGTCCGAGGGTTCGAGTTCCTCGGCTTCGCCACCCACGAGCCCGATGCCCTCGTGCGGAACGAGGCCGAGCTGCGCGACCTGCTCACCAGCGGTCGGGTCCGTCCGCACATCGGCGCGACCTTCGCCCTCGACGAGGTGGCGGCTGCGCTGCGCTTCGTCGCCGACGGCCGAGCGGTGGGCAAGGTCGTGATCGACGTCGCCGGCGGCAGCGACTAGGACGAGCGGGCCAGAGCGGGAGGAGGACGGGGTGTACAGGTTGCGGTTCGACATGCGGGCCCCGGGCAGCACCGCCGAGCAGCGGGCGCACCTCTACGAGACCGCCCTCGAGATGTCGGCCTTCGTCGACGAGCGGGGCGGCTGCCAAGCCATCGCGGTGTCCGAGCACCACGCGTCCGCCGATGGCTACCTCCCGTCGCCGTTCACCATGGCCGCCGCGATCGCGGCGGTCACGAGGAGCGTGCCGATCATGGTCGCCGCTGCGCTGCTCCCGCTGTACGACCCCGTGCGCATGGCGGAGGAGATGATCGTCCTCGACCACCTGTCTCGGGGGCGCGTGATCCACATCCTGGGCATCGGCTACCGGCCCGTCGAGTACGAGCTCCACGGCGTCGACTACCGCCGTCGTGGCGCCATCGCCGACGAGAAGCTCGCCGTCCTGCTCGCCGCGCTCCGGGGGGCCGGCGGCGACGGCGCCCACGTCACGCCAGAGCCCTTCACCAGCGGGGGCCCGATGGTCGTGTGGGGCGGCACCACGAAGAAGGCGGCGGAGCGAGCGGGCCGCAACGGGCTGGGCTTCATCGCGCAGTCGGGCGATCCCGCCCTCGGCCCCGCGTACGAGGGCGCGGCATGCGACGCTGGTCACCAACCGGGCCTCTGCATCCTGCCGAGCCCTGACACCCCGGCGTCGGTGTTCGTCGCCGAGGACGTGGACGACGGCTGGGCGGAGCTGGGCGAGGCCCTCCTCGCCGATGCCAGCGCGTACTGGGCGTGGAACGAGGCAGCCGGGCTCACCGACGCGACCGTGTCGCTCACCGCGGGCTCCACGGTCGAGGCGCTGCGGGCCGCCCACGGCTCCCATCGGGTCGTCACCGTCGACGAGGCGGTGGCGCTCGTGCGCCGCGACGGCGCCCTCGGCCTGCAGCCGCTGTGCGGCGGCCTGGACCCGGCCGTGGCATGGCCCTACCTGCGGCGTGTCGTCGACGAGGTGGTCCCGCTCGCCTCCGCCGGATGAGAACACCGTTTCCGAAAAGCGAGTAGCCTCTTCTCACCATGCTCCTCCAGCCCGACCGCGACCAGGAGTCCTTCCGCGACACCACCGGGCGCTTCCTCGACCGCCACGTGCCCGCCGGCGAGGTGCGGCGGCTGCGCGACGACCCCGCCGGGTTCGACCTCGCCTACTGGCGCCAGGGTGCCGAGCTCGGGTGGACCTCGCTGCTCGTCGACGAAGCCCACGGCGGCGGCAGCATCAGCGATCGCGGCCTGGTCGACCTCACCCTCGTCGCCGACGCCTTCGGACGCCGCGCCGCACCGGGCCCGCTGATCCCCGCCAACCTCGTCGCCCACGCCCTGAGCGCGGCGGGCCACGACACCACTGGTGGCGTGCTCGACGACCTCCTCAGCGGCGCGGGGGTGGCCACGTGGGCGCTGTCCGAGCGGCAGCCGGGCGCGGCCATGGGCTCGCCCAGCCTGCAGGTCTGGAGCGACGGAGCCGAGGTGGTGCTCCGCGGCGAGAAGCGTCCCGTGGAGTCCGCCGACCGTGCCGACCACCTCCTGGTCACCGGCCGCACCGACGACGGGCTCACGCAGGTCCTCGTGCCCCGCGACTCGGCGGGCGTGTCCGTGGCGCCCATGCGCACGGTCGACCTCACCCGACGGTTCTCGGTGGTCACCTTCGACGACGTGCGCGTACCGGCGAGCGCCGTCGTCGGCGCGCTCGGCCAGGCTCGCGCCCAGGTCGAGCAGCAGGCACGCATCGCGATCGTGCTCGCGTGCGCCGAGTCGGTGGGCGCCATGCAGGCTGGCTTCGACCTCACCGTGGCATGGGCGTTCGACCGCTACTCGCTGGGCCGGCCGCTCGCCTCGTACCAGGCGCTCAAGCACCGCTTCGCGGACATGCTCTCGTGGCTCGAGGCCAGCCACGCCGTGAGCGACGAGGCCGCCGTCGCGGTGGCCGATGGCTCCTCCGACGCACCCGAGCTGGCGAGCGCCGCAAAGGCCTACGTGGGGCTGCACGGCACCGAGCTGCTGCAGGACTGCGTGCAGCTCCATGGCGGCATCGGCGTCACCTTCGAGCACGACCTCCACCTCTACCTTCGCCGCCACACCCTGAACCGGGTGCTCTACGGCTCGCCCCGCGAGCACCACCAGCGGCTCACCGACCTGCTCGAGGCCCGGGAGGCGGCGGCATGAGCGACGAGCTCGAGACGCTCGACCACTTCCGGGAGCGCGCCCGGCGCTGGATCACCGACAACCTGAAGCCCGTCGGCCGCGTGATGGTCTCGCTTCGCACCCTCCGCACCGACGAGGAGGAGCTGGCCGAGATCGCCCGCGAGCGCGAGGTGCAGCGGATGCTCTTCGACGCCGGTCTGGCGGGGATCTGCGTCCCCCTCGAGTACGGCGGTCAGGGCCTCACGCCCGAGCACCAGCTCGTGCTCAACGAGGAGCTCGATGGCTACGAGTTCCCGAGCCGATTCCAGGTCCCCACCTTCACGCCCTGCCTCGCCGTGCTGCTCGACTTCGGCACCGAGGAGCAGAAGCAGCGGCACGTCCCCGCCATCCTCCGGGGCGAGGAGCTCTGGATGCAGTTCCTCTCCGAGCCGAGCGGCGGCTCCGACGTCGCCGGCGCCCTCACCTCCGCGGTGCGGGACGGCGACGAGTGGGTGCTCAACGGCTCGAAGGTGTGGACCACCGGCGCGTGGTGGTCCGACTGGGGGCTGTGCCTGGCTCGCACGAGCTGGGACGTCCCGAAGCACCGCGGTCTCACCGTGTTCATGCTCCCGATCCGCCAGGAGGGCGTCGAGGTGCACCGCATCGAGATGCTGAACGGCAACAAGGAGTTCTGCCAGGAGTTCCTGTCCGATGTGCGCGTGCCCGACAGCGATCGCATCGGCGAGGTGAACGACGGCTGGACCGTCGGCACGCGGTGGATGTTCCACGAGCGGATGCTCTTCAACTCGCCCCTCGTGACCTTCCCCGTGGGCACCATGCGAACGGGTGACGAGTCGCTGCTGGCCCTCGCGCGCGACGCCGGGCGCGACCAGGATCCGATCGCACGCGACCTCATCGGCGAGGCCCGCGCCCACGAGCTCGTCGGCGACGCCCTCCGGCGGCGGATCGCCCTGGGCGTCACCACCGGCGCGCTGTCACAGCAGGCGGCGGCGGTCGCTCGCCTCTGGGGCGGCGTCGCCCACACGCGACGGGCCACGATCGCCCTCGAGCTCGCCGGCGACATCGGCGGCGCGTGGCTGCCGGAGGACGGCCTCCCCACGGTCGCGGCCGACGACTTCCTGATGCGCCAGGTCTCCTGCATCGGCGGCGGCACCACGGAGATGGCTCGCAACGTGATCAGCGAGCGCGTCCTCGGCATGCCGAGGGAGCGGACGCTCGATCGAGACGTGCCGTTCCGCGACGTGCCCCGGTCCGCACCATCGAGCTGAGGGGGCAGGTGGTGGCCGAGCCGAGCACGCCGGTCCCGTACCGGGCCCGCGCTCGCCTGGGCGACACGGTGCTCGCCGACACCCGAGCTGCGACGCGCGTCGATCGCCCTGATGCCGCGCCCGAGCTGTGGTTCCCGCGCGGCGACGTCGTCGACGGAACCCTCGGTCGCAGCGGCACGGGGGCTCGCGCCGAGCAGGTGACCTTCGACCACGAGGAGGTGCACCTCGAGCTGATCGACGCGGCCCCCGGGGACGACGAGCGCGACATCACCGTGAAGCGGTTCCCGGTGTGGGGTGACGCCGCCGATCTCATCGACATCATCGACGTGCGGCCGAGCCGCGACGGCACGTTCGAGTCCGTCGTCCCCTGCTACGACTGGCGACGCCCCGTCGTCGAGGGCAGCCAGATCCTCGGGCAGTCGATCGTGGCGGCGTCCCGGCACGCTTCGAGCCGGCGGGTGGTGGCGGCGTCGATGGTGTTCCCGCGGCCGGCCGACGCACGCGACCCCTATGCCATCGGGCTCGACGAGGTGACCGGCGGCCGGACCTTCACCGCGCTGCGGGCCGAGGCCACCCAAGGAGGCCGCACCTGCGCCTTCGGAACCCTCCTGCTCGACGTCACGGCGCCCGACGTGATCCGCCACGCCGACCCGCCGCCACCGGTCCCGGGTCCCTACGAGTCGCCGCCCTACGACATGTCGGTGACGGGTCGGGACCTGCGCATCGTCGACGACGCGTACACGGGCGACCCGGACGCGCCCGCTGGGCCGCCGGTGCTCGACGCGTGGGTGCGGTTCCGCGAGGTGCCCGACGACCCGCCGATCCACGCCGGGCTCCTCGCGCAGCTCACCGGGCACCTGTCGATCGCCGCTGCCCTCCGTCCGCACGCCGGGATCGGTCAGGACCAGGCCCACCGCACGCTGTCCACCGCGATCAACGCCATCTCGATCTCGATCCACGGCGACGTCCGCGCCGATCGGTGGATGCTCTACCACCATCGGTCGACCTTCGCCGGCGACGGCATGACCCATGCCGAGTGCCGGGTGCACGACGAGGCCGGAGCGCTCCTGGCATCCTTCACGGTCGACGCCATGGTGCGCTCGTTCGCCGATCCCTCCTCCGCCGCCGACGACAGGACCGCGTTGTGACCCTCACCTCCGCTCGAGGTCCGCTCGGCCCGGAGCCTGCCGGCCGGTTCTCTCCCCCGATCGCGCCCGGCACCGTGTACATCGAACCCCACCCCCGGCGGGTGAACGCCCTCGTCGGCGGGGAGGCCGTGCTCGACACCGAGGCGGCGCTGCTCGTGCACCGTCCCGCGTGTCCCCCGTCGTACGCGTTCCCCCGTGCCGTCGTCGGTGACCTCCCCCACGACGCCGTGCCCGAGGCGCCCGGCTACGTGCAGGTGCCCTGGGACGCCGTGGACCGGTGGGTCGAGGAGGGGCGGACGCTCGTGCACCACCCGCCCAACCCGTACCACCGGGTGGACTGCCGGCCGACCACGAGGCATCTGCGCGTGGAGGTGGCCGGCGCGGTGCTGGTCGACACCGACGAGACGATCATCCTGTTCGAGACGGCTCTCGAGCCCAAGCTCTACGCGCCACGATCCGCCGTCCGGACCGATCTCCTGCGGCGCTCGCCGACGTCCACGTACTGCAGCTACAAGGGCGAGGCCACCTACTGGTCCGCCGCCGTCGGCGACACCGTCGTCACGGACGTGGCGTGGAGCTACGAGGACCCCTACCCCGAGAGCACCGCCATCGGGGGGTGGTTCAGCTTCGACCCAGCCCGAGCCGACGTGATCGCCGAGCTCCCCCAGCCGTCAACGTTGGCCGAGGGCTAGTAGACGCCGATCCCGGCCGCCTCGTTCTGCTGCTTCCACTCGGCCCGGGTCATGCGGGTGGTGTCCACCTGGCCCGCTTCGGCCCGCCTGCGCAGCGCGCCGACGGTGGCGTCCTGCCGCGCCGTGTGCTCGAACGGATCCCAGTCGAAGAACCGGCAGGCGTTCTCCCACGTGATCTTGTGGATCTCCTCGTCGCTGCACCCCGCGCCCTGCAGCTCACCCCACGCGTGCTCGGGCGACTCGGGCCACGTCGTGTCGGTGTGGGGGTAGTCGCACTCCCAGGCGATGATGTCGATGCCGATCCGGTCGCGGAGGGCGAGGCCGGACGGGTCGGTGATGTAGCAGGCGAGGATGTGGTCGCGGAACACCTCCGAGGGCAGCTTGCCGCCGAAGTCGTCGCCGCCGTGCAGCCAGGTCTGGTTCTGGACGTGGCGGTCGATGCGATCGAAGTAGAACGGGATCCAGCCGATCCCGCCCTCGGACAGGGCGACCCTCAGGTCGGGGAACTGGCGCAGCGTGGGACCGAACAGGAGGTCCTGCGCGGTGATGGCGCTGATCTGGCACGCCAGCACCATGAGGTGGTCGATGGGCGCCTCCGGGGGTCGCTTGATGACCTCGAAGCCCGCACCGATGTGCAGGGAGAGCACCATCCCCTCGTCACAGATGGCCGCGAGCATCGGGTCCCAGTGGCCCGACAGGAAGCTCGGGAAGCCCTGCACGTGGGGCGTCTCGAGGAAGCTGATCGACCGACAGCCCTTCTTCCCGACCCGCCGGATCTCCTCGACCGCCAGGTCGACGTCCCACATCGGGATGATGCCCTGGGCGATGAACCGGCCCGGGTAGCTGCCGCACCACTCGTCGATCGCCCAGTCGTTGTAGGCGCGCAGGGCGACCAGCGCGACCTCCTTGTCCCCCGCCTCGGTGAACGTGCGCGCGTTGAAGCCGGCCATCGTGGGGAAGTTCATCGAGCCGAGCACGCCGTTGGCGTCCATGTCGCGCACCCGCTGGTGCACGTCGAAGCAGCCGGGCCGCAGCTCCGAGTACGAGCCGGGGTTGAAGCCCCACTCCTCCCGGTTCCAGCCCACGGTCGCCGCCATGCCGAACGGCGTCGACGTCGCCTGGCCCTGGAAGTGCCACTCGTCGACGCCCGCGTCGTTGCGGACGACCTTGGGCACGAGGTCGCGATACTTGTCCGGCACGTGGTTGTCGTACATGTCGGGCGGCTCGACCATGTGGTCGTCGATGCTCACCAGGATCATGTCGTCCATCTGCATGGCTTGCTCCTCTGCGTTGCTCCGTCAGGGGGTCCCGGTGAGGTACGCCGCCTCGACCTTGTCGAGCTGGCCGGCCACCTCGGTGGCGGTGCCGCTCAGGACGATGCGACCCCGCTCCATCACGTAGGCACGATCCGCGACCCCGAGCGCCCGGCGGACGTGCTGCTCCACCAGCAGCACGCCGACACCCTCCTGGTCGGCGGCGTCACGTACCGCTTGGAGCAGGTTCGTGACGATGATCGGCGCCAAGCCGAGCGACAGCTCATCGGCGAGGAGGACCTTCGGCGACCGGCCCAGGGCGCGGGCGAGCGACAGCATCTGCTGCTCTCCACCGGAGCACAGGCCCGCCCGACGGCTGAGGATCGCCTCCAGCGCCGGGAAGTGCTCGAAGGCTCGCGTGCGATCGACGCCCGCCAGCTTGAGGTTGTCGGCCACGGACATGTCCATGATCACCGAGCGCTCTTCGGTGACGTAGCCGAGCCCGTTGCGGCAGCGCACGTGCATCGGCGCGCGGGTCGCGTCGCCGAGGAAGCGGACCTCTCCCGCCATCGGCGCCAGCTCCCCGGCGAGCGTCAGGAGGGTGGTGGTCTTCCCAGCGCCGTTGGCGCCGAGCAGCGCGACCACCTCGCCGGCGTCGACGTGGAGGTCCACGTCGTGCACCACGGCGAGCTTGCCGTAGCCCGAGGAGAGGCCGGCCGCCTCGATGAGGGTGTCCGTCACGCGTGCACCTCGGCGGCCTCGTCGGCATGCCCGAGGTAGGCCTCGCGCACGGCCGGGTGCGACCGGATCTCCGTCGGCGTCCCGCTGGCGATCACCACGCCGAAGTCGATCACGACGATGCGATCGCAGGTGCTCATCACGAGCCCCACGTCGTGCTCCACGAGGAGCACGCCCATGTTCCGCTCGTCGGCCAGCCGCCGGATCAGGCGAGCCAGCTCCGCGCTCTCGTTCTCGTCGAGGCCGGCGGCGGGCTCGTCGAGCAGCACGACCGACGGGCCCGACGCCACGGTCCTCGCGATGCCGACGAGCCGGCGCCGACCGTAGGGCAGCTCGTCGGGCGTGTCGTCCAGGTGCGCCTCCAGCTCGAACTCGCGGACGGCGGCCCCCGCGGTGGCCGGGAGGTCGTGCCGACCCGGCCCGATGAGATAGGTGACCCACGAGAGCCGCGAGGCGCCGACATCGCTCCCGGCACGGATGTTCTCCTCCACGCTGATGTCCTCGAAGAGCTCCAGCGACTGGAACGACCGCCGCAGCCCGAGCCGGGCACGCCGTGTCGCGTTCAGGCGTTCGATGCGCCGGCCGTCGAGCGTGATCGATCCGCGGCCCACCGGCACGAACCCGGTCACCGCGTCGATGAGGGTGGTCTTCCCCGCGCCGTTCGGTCCGATGAGCCCGACCACCTCGCCGGGCCCGACCTCCAGCGATACGTCGTGCACGGCGACCACGGAGCCGAAGCGGACGGTGAGCCCCTCCACCGCGAGCGTCGCGCCGGTCACGGGCTCGACGGCGGCGGGCGGGAGCTCGGCGCGCGTGACCCGTGGCGACACGAGCCGCAGTCGCTCCCAGAGGCGCCGGTCGTGGGTGACGACGTCCGCGATGCCGTTCTGGTGCACGATCAGGATCACGAAGAGGAGCAGCGACCCGAGGATGAGGTCCCACTGCCCACCGAGGTTCACCCAGTCCTCCACGACGCGCGTGCCGAACCCCCCGATGGCGTTGGGGGCACCGAACACGGCGCCGAGCACGAAGCCGAGACCGCCGATCACGGCGTGACCGAGGCTGTTGATGGATGCGAACACGTTGAACTCGCCATAGGTGACGACCTGGCTGCGGAACCCGATGAGGATCCCCGCCACGGCAGCGAGCCCAGCCGACACCGCGAACGCGTACAGCTTCACACCGAACACGGAGATCCCGAGGGAGGCGGCGGCCCGCTCGTTGGTGCGGACGGCGAGCAGCCGTCGGCCGGTCCGAGACCGGCGGAGGTTGGCGACGAGGAGGGCCAGGACGACGAAGCAGACCAGGCTGACGGCCGCCCACGCATGCGGGTGGTTGAAGGCGTCGACCCGCATGCCGAACAGCTCCACGCGGTCGATGCGCGTGCCGTTGTCGAGGATGTTCCCCAGGTAGTGCGGGTTGGCGAACACGACCTCGGACACGAGGAAGCCCAACCCGAGGGTGACGACGGCGAGGTTGACGCCGCGCGTGCGCAGCGCGGGCACGGCGAACACGAGGCCCACCAGGATCGTCAGCGCGATGCCCAGCACGACCGACACCTCGACGGGCAGCCCGGCGCGCACCAACCGTGCCGCGATCAGGGCACCGATCCCGGCCAGCGCCCACTGGGCCAGCGAGATCTGGCCGGCGTAGCCGGTGAGGACGACGATCGACAGGATCATCACGGCGGAGGCGAGGGTGGTGTAGCTCGCCCGCGCCCACGGGTCGTCCATCACACCGAAGAGCAGCACCAGGAACACGGCCGCCGCCAACACGACGGCGCGCGGGTTGATCTGGCCGGTGCCGAGGCGAGGCAGGCGTGCGGCCACGTGCGAGCGCAACGGGAGCCCGCGACCGCGGACGACGACCACCAGGAAGATCACCAGGAAGGCCGAGGCGCGGTTGAGGCCGGTGATGAGGTCCTGGTGGAGGAGGTCGGTGAGGTCACCCCCGTAGAGCGTGGCCATCGCCTCGCCCACCCCGATGATGAGACCGCCGACGAGCGTCCACGGGAACGAGTGGAAGGCACCGAGGAGCGCCGCGCCGAGACCGGCCACCGTGACCACGATGGTGAAGGTGGTGGCCGACAGCCCGGTGAGGGGCGCAGCCAGCACCGCGGCCAGGCCCGCGAGCATGCCGCCCATCGTCCAGGTGAGCACGGCAAGGCGGTCGGGCGACCACCCCAGCGTCTGCACGGCGCGCTCGTTCTGCGCGCTGGCGTTGATGGCCAGCCCGACGCGCGTGTACCGCGTCCACGCCCACAGCGCGAACGTGAGCACGAGCGTGATGCCGATCAGGTACAGCCGCTCCTCCTGCACCGTGTAGCCGCCCCAGTCGAAGACCCGGTTCGGGAGGTACGAGGCGACCCGGTGGTTGCTCGACCCCCATCGCTTGGCGATCACGGCCTGCAGCAGGCCGAGCAGCCCGATGGTGGCGATCACCCGGACGATCGCCGCCGCGCCGCGCAGCGAGCGGAGCACGACCAGCTGGAACAGGAAGCCCACGGCGCCGGCGGCGAGCACCGCGAGCACGAGCGCCGGGACCAGCTGGAGGGGCTTTCCCTCGCCGTAGAGCTCGAGGAACGCGAGGTAGGCGGCGAAGGTGCCGACCGCGCCCTGCGCGAAGTTCACGAGGCCCGACCCGCGGTAGATGAGCACCGCGCCTTGGGCGAAGAGGGCGTAGGTGGCTCCCGCGCCCAGCCCGATGATCAGGAACTGCAGGAACGAGTGCACGTCGTCAGCATCGTCGCAGGCGGGCCGGGGGGGCGCTCGTCGAGCACCTCACCCCGGCCCATCGCTGCATCGCTCAGCAGGTCTCCGCAGGGGCTCCGAAGATGGAGCCGCACAGGACGTCGTCGAAGGACATCTCCCCGATCTGGACGAAGTTCCCGTCGAAGTCTCCCTTGGCGCTCGGATCCCACTTGTAGGTGGCCCAGTGGTTCATGCCGGCGCGCTGGAACAGGCCGGGGTGGTCGGTGTCGGGCGTCCAGCTCTCGTCGCCGAACATGCCGAGCATCGGGACGTCCTTGGCCGCTTCGATCATGGCCTTGAGCGACTGCCGGCTCAGCTCCGCAGGCTTCGCGTCGCGGATCATGTAGAGGAGCCCGTAGAGGCCGATCCACGACCGCATCGGGCTGGCCTTCAGGTTCTCGGGCTGGAGCGCATCCTCGCCTGACGCAGCCAGGTCGCTGCGCAGCGCCTCGTACACGGGCAGGTCCGCGGTGGCCGGCGGGAACGACCACGTGAGGGCCATCTGCTCGGCGAAGTCGCCCATGTCGGCCACGGCCGAGTGCGCGAAGGTGCCGAGGGTCCCGCCCACGGTGAGGTCCGTGCCGAGCTGCTGCGCGGCGTCGACGACCTGCAGGGCCTCCTGCTCGCCGAGGGCGAGCATCACGCCGGTGGCGCCCGCCTGCTCAGCGCCTTGGATGAACTGCGTGAAGTCTGTGGTGCCAGACGGGACCTCACCGTCGTACACGAAGGTCGCACCGTCGTCGGCGTACACCGGCTCGAGCAGGCCCTTCATGGCGGCGGCCCCGCCGCCGACGCGGATGAGCCCGATCTCCTTGGCGTCGGCGTCGATGAGCGCCTGCGGCATGAGGAAGGTCGACCCGGTGCCGGACGCATCGAGGGGGTACGCGTTCTGGTCGCCCCAGTCGTTGTTCGTCACGTTGCCGGCCAACCTCGGGATCCCGAGCGACGCGAACTTCTGCGAGACCTCGAGCTGGGACTGCAGGCCCTGGTCGTTGATCGTGACCATCACGCCGGCCTTGTCCATGTCGTCCACGCACGCCAGCGCCTGGTCGGCGTTGTTGTTCTCGTCGCAGTTGTGGACCTCGACGCACGAGCCGTTGGCGCCGCCTCGCTCGTTGAAGGCGTCGGCGGCCGCCTCGAGCGCCTTGGCCTGGTCGCCGAGCGAGATGACCGGCGTCTCGAAGGTGGTGATGAGACCGACGACCAGCGGGTCCTTCGCCTCGTCGCAGGGTCCGTCGTCCCAGAGGCCGATCCCCTCGTAGTCGATCTTCTCCTCGGGCGCGGCGCCGCCATCACCACCGGCGTCCCCGTCGTCGCTGTCGTCGGCGCACGCCGCCGCGGCCAGCGACAGGGCGACGAGCACGCCGAGCAGTCGTACCAAGGTCCTGGACATCCGGTTCCCCCCTCGGGCTCGTCGAGCCCGATCGTCTGCAGCCCCGCGGTCGCGAAGCCCACGCTCACATTCGGAGAACCACATTATCGCGCGAGTGCCGGCGCGTCATCGCGGAGCGAGCCCTAGGGCGCACATCCGCAGCGTAGGTGCTCGGCAAGCGGCATGAACCGGCGGAAACGGGCTTTACACCCAAACAGAACCTACCTACACTTCCGCAAGAGTCGCGTGCGCACCGCGGTCGTGGATGGGGCCTCTCGGCAGGGAAAGCGGTCGGCCGGCCAGAACCACGTCCCAACCGGGTGAGCGGGCGCGCACCCACGTCGCCGTCGTGTTGGGAGGGGAGCCGTGAGCCGTCGGGACGACACAGGCGGACGACGCACCCCTCCTCGACCGACGCGGCTGCTGTCGCTGCTGGTGGCGAGCGCGCTCCTCGCATCGGGGTGCGGTGCTCGTTGGGACCACGACCAGAAGGAGGCGGTGGCGGCTCGCTACGCCGCGGGCGGCGGCGTCGGTGGGGGTGCGCAGACCGCGAGCGGCGAAGAGGTCACCTCCGACGCCGACGCCGGCGCGGCCACGGCGTCCGGCGACCAGAGCACCGCCTCGGGCGCCCCGGCGGCGACGGGCGCGGGCACCGGTTCGAGCGGTGCGAGCGGCGCCACGGCGCCCTCGAGCAAGCCCTGCGCGGCGAAGTCCAGCGCACCCGGGGTCACCGACGACCAGCTCACCATCGGCTCCATCTCGTCGCTGTCGGGACCCGTTCCCGGCATCGGGGCATCGGCCGCGGCAGCCGCTCGCGCCTACGTCGCCTACCTGAACTCCACCGGCGGGGTGTGCGGGCGCAAGATCGTGCTGAAGGAAGCCGACGACGGCACCGACAACGGGCGGCACCGCGCCGTGGTCACCGAGCTCGGACCGCAGGTGCTCGGCCTCGCGGGAGGGTTCGGCGCTGGCGACGTCGGGGCGGTGGACGTCCTCCGCCAGCAGAAGATCCCGGTGGTCGGCCTGCCGAGCGGTCAGGCGGTCGCCGACCTGCCCAACGTGTTCGACATCAACCCGAAGTTCCGCGACGAGCACGCCGTGATCGGCAAGTACCGCTACCTGAAGGAGCACGGCGCCAACACCGTGGCGGTCGTGTACCTGGCCATCGAGCAGTCGCGGGCGGAGGCCCGCACCCAGCGCAACCTCATGGAGGCGGCGGGGATCAAGGTGGTGCTCCAACAGGAGCTCCCCATCCAGACGCTCAGCTTCGACTCGACCGCACGGAAGGTCGCCAACAGCAAGGCCGACTACCTCTTCTTCATCGGCGACACGAACAGCAACGCGTCGATGGCGCGAGCGATGGCCGACACCGGCTACAAGCTGAAGGTGTTCGAGCTGTTCACGCTCATCTACGGCACGAGCTTCGTCCAGCGGGCCGGCGCGGCGTCCGAGGGCGTGGTGACGTGGCTCCGCTCGCTGCCGAACGAGGAGGCCAGCAGCAACGCCGCGCTCGCCACCTTCAACGAGTGGATGGGGCGCGTCGCCCCCAGCTCGGCGCGCGACCCGTTTGCCGTCGACTCGTGGTCGTCGGCCAAGGCCCTCTTCGACGCGTTGGCCTCTCTGCCGGGTCCGATCACGCGCGACGCGCTCATCGCGCAGCTGGCGAAGGTCGGCACCTACGACGCCGGCGGGCTGTACGGACCGATCGAGCTGGGCCACGAGGTGACGAAGGGCTGTGAGGTCGCCATGACGGTGTCGGGCGGCAAGTGGAAGCGCCTCGCGCCAGCGAAGGGCTTCATCTGTTGAGCCCGCGCCTGCGCGCTGCCCCGCTCGAGGAGACACCGGCCGCCCCGGCGTTCCAGCCGCTCGCGCTCCACGGCGTGGCCGCGGGCTACGGGCGGATCGAGGTGGTGCACGGCCTCGACGTCGCCGTGCGACGCGGCGCCGTCACCGCGCTCCTCGGCCCCAACGGCGCCGGCAAGTCCACCACCCTCGGCGTGATGAGCGGCCTGCTCGGGCCCTGGCGGGGGTGTCGCCACGTCGAAGGTCGCCACCTCAACCACGCCACCGCCGACGAGCTCGCCCGCATCGGGGTGTGCCACATCCGCGAGGGCCGCTCGGTGTTCCCGAACCTCAGCGTCGCCGACAACCTCTCCGTGGCCACGGCATGCGGCGCCGACCGCGAGCACCTCGTCGACGTGGCGTACTCCCTGTTCCCGGTGCTCGGCGAGCGGCGCCGCCAGCTGGCGGGCACGCTGTCGGGCGGCGAGCGCCAGATGCTCGCCCTCGCCCGCGGCCTCGGCACGGATCCGAGCGTGCTCCTCGTCGACGAGCTGTCGATGGGGCTCGCACCCAAGATCGTCAACGTGCTCTACGAGGCCCTCGAGCAGGTGGCGGGCACCGGGGTGTCGGTGCTCGTGGTCGAGCAGTTCGCCACCATCGGCCTGCGGTGCGCGTCGCATGTGTACGTGATGGCCCACGGCGTCGTCACCTACGACGGGCCGAGCGAGAGCGCGATGGACGCCGTGCACGCCGCCTACCTCGGAAGCGGTGAGTGACCGGGATGGCGTCATGACCGAGCTCTTCCAGTTCACGCTCTTCGGCCTGATGCTCGGCTGCGTCTACGCCATCGCGGCCATGGGCCTGGTCCTCACCTACACCGTCACCGGCGTCTTCAACTTCGCCCACGGCGCCGTGGGCATGCTCGCCGCCTTCACGTACTTCGAGCTCCGCGAGCGGCACGGCGTGCCTGCCCCGATCGCGGTCGTGTTCGTCGTCGGCATCCTCGCCCCACTCGGAGGCCTGGCCGCCGAGCGCCTGCTGCGGCGCTTCCAGAACGTCGACTTCGCCACCTCGCTGGTGGTCACCGTCGCGCTCACGGTGGGCCTGCTCGGGGTCGCCCAGCGGCTCTTCGACCCCGGCGAGGCGCGGTACGCGCCGTACCTCTTCGGTGACGGGCGCATCGAGGTGCTCAGCGTGCCGATCACCTACGACCGCATCTTCATCGTCGTCGTCGCGATCGCGGTGGCGTTCGGCCTCCGGTTCCTGCTGTTCGGCACGGGCCTGGGAGCGCAGATGCGCGCCGTGGTCGACGACGGGGAGCTGGCGCAGCTCCACGGCGTGCGGTCGCGCGTCGTCGCGCGCATCAGCTGGATGATCGGCTTCATGCTGGCCGCGCTCGGAGGCGTGCTGTTCGCCGGCGGGCAGAACCTCAGCGCGATCGTGCTCACGCTCCTCGTGCTGAACGCGTACGGCGCGGCCATGGTCGGTCGGCTCACCAGCCTGCCGCTCACGTGCGTGGGCGCGCTCGCGCTCGGCTTGATCCAGGAGCTCACCAACGTGTCGTGGCTGTGGCCCGACAACGACATGGCGATCCGGATCCAGCTCGCCCTCCCGGGGATCTTCCTGGTCGCGGCGGTGCTCTTCGTTCCCTCGTTCCGCCTCTCGGCGGGCCGGATCGTGGGGCGCGACGAACCCCGCGTCCCCACGTTGCGATCGTCATTGATCACCGGCGCGCTCCTCGTCAGCGGCGTCGCGCTCTTCGCCAACGTCGGCAGCGACGACCTCCAGAGCCACGTCGTGCGTGCGCTCGTCACCGCCACCATCGCCCTCTCGCTCGTCGCCCTCACCGGCCTGTCCGGCCAGGTCTCCCTCGCGCAGTACCTCTTCGTCGGCATCGGCGCCTTCGTCACCGGCAAGACGTTCGGCGGTGACAGCGTCCTCGGCATGCTCGCTGGCGGATTGGTCGCCGCCGTCCTTGCCGGGATCGTGGCGCTGCCGGCCGTGCGCCTGCGCGGCCTGCACCTCGCGCTCTGCACGTTCGGCATGGCGCTCATCGGCCGCGAGGTGGTGCTCGGCGACACCCGCGTGTTCGGCCTCAGCGGGCTCACCATCGGACGGCCCGAGGTGCTCGGCGTCTCCTTCGCCTCGGACGGCGCCTTCGCGGTGTGGTGCGCCATCGTGTTCGCTGTCCTCGCCGTGGTGGTCGGCGTGGTGCGCCGCAGCTGGTTCGGTCGCCAGCTCACCTCGCTCCGCGACAGCGAGCTCGCCGCCGCCACCCTCGGGCTGCCGGTGAAGTCCACCAAGCTCACGATCTTCGCGGTGTCCGGCTTCGTCGCCGGCTGCGCGGGCGCCCTCTACGGCGGCCTGTCCGGCGCGGTGCAGGGCACCCAGTTCGAGCCCGTGAACAGCCTGGTGATCCTGCTCTTCGCCTACGTCGGCGGTGTCACCACCGTGCTGGGCGCGGCGCTGGCCGGTGCCCTCTACGCCCTGCTGGTCTACGCCGAGTCCACCTTCGAGGGGCTCGGCGGTCTCGTGTTCGTGGCAATCGCCGCCGCCGCGGTGAGCCTGGGTCGCCAGCCGAACGGGCTGGCCGGCATCGTGCTCGACCGGCTGGAGCCGCTGCGCGAGCGGTGGCTGGCGCGACCTCGCGCCGTGCCCCGCCCGACCGGCGCCGGCCGCGTCGCCGTGAGCCCCGCCGAGGCGGAGGCGCCGGCATGAGCGCCCGGCGCGCCGCTCGGGGCGTCGCCATCGCCACCTGCGGGGCCGTCGCGTTCCTCGGCTTCGGCGACGCCCGAGCCCAGGAGGCGCCTCCCGAGGCACTCGGCGGCTACCAGGGCCTGGGGGCCTCGACGGGCCTGAACGCGTACTACCTCCCGCAGGGCGCGCTGCCCCTCGAGACCTTCATCGACCTCGGCGCACCTGACGCCCTCGCCAGCATCACCAGCGGCCCGACCACGTTCGCGCGGGCGTCGGCTGCCGATCCCGGGGACCTGCTGGCGAGCCCCGAGACCCTCTTCACCAACGCGAGCCCCGACTACCCAGCGGGCACCGTCCCGAGCTACCCGTACCGCGTGAGCGCCACCAGCGGCTTCGGGGCACCCGCGGCCGAGTCCGAGCCCGCGCCCGGGTTGCGGGCCGAGGTCGAGGCGAAGCAGAACGGCTCCACCGCGCGCGCAACGATGCCGCGAGCGGCGGCGCCCGCGGTGGCGACCTTCGGCTCCGTCAGCGCAAGCGCGAGCACCAGCACGGACGGGTCCACGGTCAGCGTGCACGTGCGGACGACGATGAGCGACTTCAACCTGCTCGGCATGCTGCTGATCGACTCCATCGTCACCGACCTCACCGCCACCTCGGACGGCACGACGACGAAGCTCACCGGCGACACCAAGGTGTCCGGAGCAGAGATCCTCGGCACGCCGGTGACCATCGACGACGACGGCATCCACGGCTCGCCCCGGCAACCGTCGACGTCGGGCCCGGGCCCCCTGATCGGGGCGATCGGCAGCGCCACCGACCCGCTGGCTGAGGTGCTCGCCGGTGCCGACGGCTTCGACGAGGTCCTCAGGTCGGCGGGCATCCGGGTGACAGCAGCCCGACCGGTGGAGCAGGACGCCGGCACCGAGGGTCAGCTCGACTCAGGCGGCCTCCGCATCGACTTCGAGCTCTCCAGCAGGACCGCACCCGCCCTCGTCACGCTCACCGACGCGCTGCCGCCGGTCGAGCCCATCGTGCCGGGCGCGCCCGGGGTCGAGGACCTGGTGGCCTTCGCCCGGGCCCACCACCTCACCCGCCTCGAGGTCGCCCGAGGGATGGTGAGCCTCGCCGCCACCCCGGCGTTCACCTACGAGGCCCCGCCGTTCGCATCCCCGGGCGACAGCGGCACCGCCGGGTTCGCGCCGACGGGTGACGTCCCCGTCGCCGCGCCCGCCGCGGCCAGCCCGGTGTCGCCGACCCAGCCGGGCAGCCCCCTCTCCACCACCCCCGCCACGGCCCTCCCCGACCTGCCGCTCGGGGTGGGGATCGGCGCGCTCGTCGCCCTCGTCCTCCTCGCCCAACCCTTCCTCGGCGCCCGCCTCGCCCGGTTCTCCACCGGCCTGCTCGCGGCCGGCGACACCGCCAGCTGTCCCCTGGAGGAACGACCATGACGACCGAGCCCACCCCCACCGCCCCCGCGGGGCTCACCCTGGAGGAGCGCGAGGCCCGCCTGGCCGACGGTGCCGACGAGCTGGCCAAGGGGCACCGCTCCCTGCAGTCCCACCCGCAGCTGCTGGTGGGCGTGGCGGCTGCGCTGATGACCACCGGGCTCTCGATCATCGTCCTCGGGTGGTTCGGTGCTGCTCGCTCCACCATCGTGGAGGAGCAGATCCCCTACCTCATCTCCGGGGGTCTGCTCGGGGTGGCGCTGGCCACGATCGGCGCCCTCACGCTGTTCGCCCACTGGCTCACGGTCCTCGTCCGCGAGAACCGCCGGCAGGAGACGGTGCGCAAGCAGGAGCACGTCGAGCTGATGGAGGCGCTCGCTCAGCTCACCGCCGCCCTCGACCGGAAGGAGGGGACGAATGCCCGTGCTCGAAGTGCTCAGCCTGAACGTGCGGTTCGGCGAGCATCAAGCCGTCCG
Organism: Acidimicrobiales bacterium; assembly: GCA_045807565.1. Lineage (GTDB taxonomy): Bacteria > Actinomycetota > Acidimicrobiia > Acidimicrobiales > VFJN01 > VFJN01. The sequence continues at coordinate 48,124 of JBJMHD010000146.1, forward strand.
TGACGTCTCCCTGTCCGTCGACGGTGGAGAGATCGTCGGCCTGATCGGCCCGAACGGGGCCGGGAAGACCACCACCTTCAACGCCATCGCGGGCGTGCAACGCTGCGAGGGATCAGTGCACCTCGGCGGCATCGACATCTCGACCGCCACGCCGCAACGCCGCGCCAAGCTCGGGATGAACCGCACCTTCCAGCGGCTCGAGGTGTTCGGCTCGATGACGGCGTACGACAACGTGCGCACCGCCGCGGAGATCGCGGCGCGCGCCCGCAACGAGTCGATGAAGCCAGCCGTGGCGACGGCGGATCGCCTCGTCGACGTCCTCGGCCTGACGGACGTCACCGGCCACCGAGCCGATGCCCTGCCCACCGGGCGGGCGAGGTTGGTGGAGCTCGGGCGCGCCCTCGCCACGGCCCCCAAGGTGCTCCTGCTGGACGAACCGGCATCGGGCCTGGACGACGTGGAGACGCGTCGCCTGGCGTCCGTCCTCGAAGACCTGCGGGACCAAGGGCTGGCGGTGCTGCTCGTCGAGCACGACATCGACCTCGTGATGAGCCTCTGCTCGCGGATCTACGTGCTCCACCTCGGCGAGCTCATCGCGCAGGGCACACCCGCGCAGGTACGCGAAGATCCCTACGTGCGAGAGGCGTACCTCGGCGCCGAGGTCTGAGCGGTGGCAAGCAGGCGGGCGGGCGCGCTGCTCGTCGCCGCCCTCGTGCTGGTCGCGGCCGCCTCGTGCACGAGCCACGAGAGCTCCGATGAGGAGGGCGACGACGTGACCCCCGCGACCGTGGACCGTCCCGCCGGGGCCGCGGCGAAGCTGGGTGGTCCCCTCACGGGCGGCCACGGCATCAACCTGGTGACGGCCGGCGGTGGTCCCTCCCTCGCCGAGGTCGGGTACACCGAGGCGGAGTACACGGCGAGCGGCACCGCCACCTCCTACGCCACGACGCAGGATCCCTCGCCCACCGACGGCCACCTGGAGCTGGAACCGAACGGCGAGGCCGAGTACACCACCCGCGTCGTCGTGCGCCGGCCGGCGGACCCTGCCGCGTTCAACGGCACCGTGGTGCTCGAGTGGCTCAACGTGAGCGCAGGCGCCGACTCGGCCCCCGGCTACACCTACCTCGCCGACGAGCTCGTGCGGGGCGGATACGCGTGGGTCGGGGTCTCCGCCCAGCAGGTGGGGATCGAGGGCGGCGTCGTCGCCGCCGCTCCGGACGTCGAGGGAGCGGGGCTCGGCCGGGGGCTCAAGGCGAACGATCCAGAGCGCTACGGCTCGCTCGACCACCCGGGCGACGCCTTCTCCTACGACATGTACACGCAGGTCGCCCGGGCCCTGCGCGCCCCCGACTCGCCCGATCCCCTCGATGGCCTCGACGTGCGGTGGGTGGTGGCGATGGGCCAATCCCAGTCCGCGGCCGCGCTCACCACCTACGTGAACGGGGTGCAGCCGCTCACCGAGGCGTTCGACGGCTTCCTCATCCACAGCCGCTTCGGCGGCGCCGCACCCCTCGGCGAGCCGGGCGAGGCGTTCGAGATCGTGTCCATGATCAGGTCGGATCCCGTGCCGCTCCGAACCGACGGGCGAGCCCCGGTCCTCGTCGTGGAGACCGAGACCGACGTCGTGGGGTTCCTCCTCTACCTTCCGGCGCGGCAGCCCGACGACGAGCGGCTGCGGCTCTGGGAGATCGCGGGCACGGCCCACGCCGACAAGACCCAGGCCGGTGCCGGGGAGGCGCTGTTCGGCTGCCCGCTGCCGATCAACCGTGGGCAGCAGCGGTTCGTCCTCCGAGCGGCGCTGCGCCACCTCGTGGGGTGGGTCGAGGGCCGTTCGAGCCCGCCCGAGGCCGACCGCCTCGAGGTGGACGACAGCGGCGCGGCGCCGAGGCTCGTCGTCGACGACGTGGGGAACGCGCGCGGCGGGGTGCGCACACCAGCGGTGGACGCACCCGTCGACGTCCTGTCGGGGACCGCCCAACCGGGCGCGCCGATCGTCTGCCTCCTCAGCGGCTCCACCGTGCCCCTCGACGAGGCGCAGCTCGCAGCCCGCTACGAGTCACCGGACGACTACCTGGCCCAGTACGAGGCCGCGACCGACGACATGATCGAGCGCGGCTTCGCGCTGCGCGACGACCGCGACCAGCTCCTGGCCGACGCCGACCCTGGGCGGCTCGCCGGCTAGGCCGCCGCCTACGCGGGACGCGCCTTCGTCGTGAGCTCCACCGGCACGTACTCGGGGTCGGACTCGTCCCGCATGCTGAACCGCCACCGGCAGCACACGTCGCCGTCGTCGACGCGGGGCGGGATGGCGAGGATGTCCACCTTCATGTTCGGGTTGTAGAGCTTGGTGGTGACGATCATCGACTTCGGACAGGTGGAGTGGCAGTTCTTCTCCAGGATGTCCGGGCGACCCATGCCCTCCCACTGGTCGACCGCGACGCAGCGGTTGAAGGTCATGATCCCCACGTCCGGCTCCGGCATCTCGAAGGAGAGGTCGAACGCCTTCCCTGGCAGGGCCGTCGCGTCCATCTGGAGGTCCTTCATCCAGTCCTCCACCGTGTTGCCGGTGATCCCGAGGTACTGGGCCTTGAGCTCCTTCACGCCCGGGAGGACGACGTCGCCCCAGAGCGTGTACTGGATGTCGAACATCACATCGAGGCCGTAGCGGAGGACGAGCTGCGCGGCCCAGCCCTCGATGCACTGCAGCAGGTACTCGTGGCTCCCGAGGAACCACGTGACGAGCTCGGGCTTGGCCAGCTCGTCCAGCTCCGCGCTCGGTGAGAAGAGCCCCGAGTAGACCACGCGGGTGCGGCTGCGCCGCTCCTCGGGCACGGATCCGTTCGGATCCTCGTACGGGTGGCCGGCGGGGAGGAACTCGGCCTTCATGCGCTCGAGCTCGGGGCTCATCTGGTCGTTCCAGGCCGCCCACTCGATCTCAGCGCTGGTGTCGGCGCCGTAGCGCGTCGCGACCTCGTCGAACCATCCGTCCACGCACAGCTGGAGGTATGCCTCGCTCCAGGGGATGATCCTCGTGGCCAGCGCCTCCCGCGAGAAGTCGGTGAACCGAAGGTCGGCGCGATACGGGCCGCTGTAGTCCGCCAGCTCCGCGCCGGAGTCGACGTCGAGCTGCTGGCGGACGTCGAGGTCGGTGCGCGGGTAGGTGACGGTGTCGTCGACCTTCGGGAACCTCGGGTAGTCCACGAGGTCGACCCCGAGCATCAGCACGAAGTCGTCGGGGACGTGCTCCTCGCCGAGGTGCGCCCCGGGCTTCCGGACCTCCAGGAACGTGTCGAGCTGGGCGTCGTCGCGGCTGGTCGAGGGTGTCATGCGGACCGACCCTAGCCGATCGGCTAGCCCCGCCCTGCCACCGTCGGCTCGGGCGTCGACCCCGGTAGGTTCCCGCCGTGCCCGATGCCGAGGTCGTGACGCTCCGCGAGCGGGCGGCGCGCTACTCCCCCGCCCAGCGGCGCACCATCGACGTCGCCCTGCAGCTGTTCGCGGCGCACGGCGTGGGCGGCACGTCGCTGCAGATGATCGCCGACGACGTCGGGGTCACGAAGGCGGCGATCTACCACCAGTTCTCCACGAAGGAGGCGATCGTCCTCGGCGTGATCGACGTGAAGCTCCAGCCGTTGGAGGACGCCATCGAGGCGGCGGAGTCCGCCGCCCTCACGCGGGCGGCACGCGAGGCGGTGCTCGTGCGGGTGGTCGACACGGTGGTCGCCAACCGTCGGGCCCTCGGCCCGCTCCAGAACGACCCGGTGCTGTTCCGGCTCCTCGGGGAGCACGAGCCCTCACGGCGGCTCTGGGTCCGCCTGTTCTCCGAGCTCCTCGGCGACGACCGCGGCGCGCAGGCGCGCGTCCGTGCCGCGGTCCTGTCGGCCGCCATCGGCGCCGCCGCCCACCCGTTCGTGGAGGACCTCGAGGACGACACCCTGCGCCACGAGCTCCTCCAGATCACCCACGCACTGGTCTTCGGGGACTGAGCCGTCCCCGCCCACGCAGGAGGACGGCCGGCTGCGCCGAACTGAGGTCTCCATGGCCATCGACGAGGTGAGCGAGGCGATCGTGCTGCCCGATCCAGGGGCAGCCCGCGACCCGCAGGCAGTCGCCGCCTTCATGAGGGTGGTCGCGCCGCTGATGCGGACGTACTTCCGCAGCGAGGTGCGCGGGATGGAGCACGTCCCGGCCGGGGGTGCCTTGGTGGTCGGCAACCACAGCGGCGGGATGCTCACCATGGACCTGCCGGTGTTCCTCACCGCGTTCGTCGATGAGTTCGGCTTCGAGCGCCCGTTCCACCTCCTGTCCCACGAGGGCCTCTTCATGCTGGGCCCGGTCGGCCGCCTGTTCCGCGCGTGGGGGATGGTCGAGGCCACTCGCGAGAACGCCGAGCAGCTGCTCCGCGCCGGCGGGGTGACGATGGTGTTCCCGGGGGGCGAGTACGACGCCGCCCGACCCTTCTCCGAGCGGAACCAGATCGACTTCGGCGGACGCACGGGCTACGTCCGCACCGCGAGCGAAGCGGGCGTCCCGATCATCCCGTCGGTGTCCATCGGCGGCCACGAGACGCAGCTGTTCCTCGGCCGCGGCGAGCAGCTCCTCAAGGGGCTGGGGCTCGACAAGCTCTTCCGCGCCCGAGGGATCCCGTTCAGCTTCGGCTTCCCGTTCGGGTTCAGCGCCGTTCTCCCGGTGAACCTCCCGCTCCCGTCGAAGATCGTGACCTCGGTCCTCGCTCCCATCGACCCCGGCGACGACCTCACTCCCGAGGGCATCGCGGCGGTCGACGCACAGGTGCGCACCGCGATGCAGACTGAGCTCGACGCGCTCGCGGCCGAGCGCCGCTACCCCGTCCTCGGCTGACTCGGCCGGACCCCGCAAGGAGCACCGCGTGTCCTCGCCTTCCCCTGCCGTCCCGCTCGACGACGACGCCGGCGGGATCCCCGGGCCGACGACCCACCCGCTGGCCTCGGCGTTGGGCATGGGCGCCTGGGGGCTGCGCATGGCACCGGAGGTCGCGACGGGCCTCGCCCGACTGCTCCTGAACCCGGCCCGGCTGTACCGCCGCGCCCGGGGCCAGTCGCGCACCGCCCGAACGCTCGGCGACGCGCTCTCCGAGGTGGTCACGGGCCCCAAGGGGATCACCGCTCCCAGCGTGGCCACGGTCGGCCGGCTGGTGCTCGACAGCGGTCGCTACCGCGTGGCACGGGGCGTCGCGTACGGGCCAGCACGGGGCCAGGTGCTCGACGTGTGGCGGTCACCCGACCTCGACCCGGCGACGAGCTCGGCGCCCGTGCTCGTGTACGTCCCTGGTGGCGGCTGGGTGTTCGGCTCGACCGCGCTGCAGGGCACCGCGCTGCTGGGCCACCTCGCGGCGCACGGATGGGTGTGCGTCAGCGTGGGCTACCGAGCCTCGCCGCAGCACCGCTGGCCCACCCACCTCCACGACGTGAAGCGCGCGCTGGGCTGGGTCCACGGCACCATCGCAGAGCACGGCGGTGACCCCGAGCAGATCGCCATCGCCGGTGCGTCCGCGGGAGGCCACCTGGCCGCCCTCGCCGCGCTCACGCCCGGCGACACCTCGCTGCAGCCCGGGTTCGAAGGCGACCGCACCGATGTGACCGCGGTGGTCGGGCTCTACGGCCGCTACGACTGGGAGAGCCGCGACACCCTCGAGCGACAGCGGTTCATGGCGTTCCTCGAGCGGATCGTGGTCGGTGCGACGCAGGCCGAGGCGGCCCACCTGTTCGCGGCCGCGTCCCCGATCGCCCTCGCCGGCGACCACGCTCCGCCCTTCCTCGTCGTCCACGGTCGCAGCGACGCCGTCATCCCCGTGCACCAGGCGCGCGAGTTCGTGGCTCGGCTCCGCGAGGTGTCCGCCGCGCCCGTCGCCTACGCCGAGCTCCCGGGCACCGGCCACGCCTTCGACCTCATCGACCCGTTCCGCGCCGCCCACCTGGCGCGCGCCGTGGAGCTGTTCCTGCGCACGGTCCAGGTCGACTCGGCACGACCGCCCGCGGAGCAGACGGCCTGAGAGACCTGCGCTCAGGCGCGGCGCTTGTGCACGACGCCGTCCTTCATCACGAACGGGACGCGCTGGAAGGTGGTGACGTCGGCGAGGGGGTCGCCCGTCACCCCGATGATGTCGGCGAGCATCTCCGGGGCGATCCGGCCGAGCTCGGGCCGATCGATGAGGTCGGCCGCCACCGTGGTCGCCGCCCGGATCGCCTGGATGGGGGTCATGCCCCGCTGCACGAGGACCTCGAGCTCCTCGGCGTTGCGGCCGTGCCAGATGGCGGGAGCATCGGTGCCGAGAGCGATCTTCACCCCCGCCTCGATGGCCTTGGCGAGCGACTCCTTGGCCTTCGGGAAGACCTCGGCCGCCTTGGCCTGGAGCGATCGGGGCTGGTTGGACATGTCCCAGTTCTCGGTGAGCGCGCAGGTCGACACGAGGAACGTGTCGGTGTCCACGAGCCGCCGGATCGTGTCGTCGGTGATCATCATCCCGTGCTCGATGCAGTCGATGCCGGCGTCCAGAGCGGCGTTGACGGCGGTGTCGCCGTGGCAGTGCGTGGCGACCCGGAGGCCGCGACGATGCGCCTCGTCCGCGATCGCCGCCAGCTCCTCGGTGGAGTACTGCTGGGCGCCGGGCGGGCCCGTCGGCGTCATCACGCCGCCTGACGCGCAGCACTTGATCAGCTGCGCGCCGTGGGTGATCTGGTAGCGGACGGCCTTGCGCACCTCGTCGATGCCGTCGGCGATCCCCTCCTCGACGGTCATCGGCATGATCCCCGGCGCGAGGCCGCTCTGGGCGCTGGGGTCGAGGTGACCGCCCGTGGGGCAGATGGCATGGCCGGCCGGGATCACGCGCGGGCCCACGACCCACCCGGCGTCGATGGCCTCGGCGAGGGCGACGTCCACCAGGTAGCCGCCCGTCTTGATGAACAGGCCGAGGTTCCTGACGGTGGTGAAGCCCGCCCGGAGGGTGCGCTGCCCGTTGGCGACGGCACGGAGCCCCATCTTCACGGGGTCGAGGCGGACCGGGTCCGTGAGGCCGGCGCCGGGACCCCCGAGCACGAGGTCCACCTCCATGTCCATGAGCCCGGGGACGAGGATCAGGTCGGGCAGGTGGATGACCTCGTCGGCGCCGTCGGAGGCTCCGGGCTCGTCGGTCACCGCAGTGACCCGGTTCCCCTCGACCACCACGGTGGCGCCGTCGAGGACCTCACCTCGTTCGACGTCGAGGACGCCCTTGGCGCGCAGCACGGTGACGGTGGCTTCGGACATGGTGCGGCTTCGTCCTCTCTGACCTAGCGGTCCCCGGCACCCTTGGCCGAGATCTCGTCGAGCTTGATGGGTGGCGGTCCGGCGGTGGTGCCTCCGTCGACCGGGAGCACGGTGCCGGTGACCTGCGCCGACCGGTCGCTGGCCAGGTACACGGCAGCGTTGGCGACATCGCGCGTGCTGCCGAGGCGCTGGAGGGGTTGGAGCCGCCGCACGATCGACGCCGTGTCGAAGGAGGCGTTGATGTCGGTGGAGATGTTCCCGGGGGCGATGACGTTCACGCGCACCCCGAGCTCAGCCACCTCCACGGCCGCGCAGCGGCTGAAGTGGATCACCGCGGCCTTGGCGGCGCGGTACGAGCTGAACCCGATGCCCGGGCTGATCCCGCCGATCGAGGTGATGTTGATGATCGACCCACCGTCGCGCATGACGCGCGCGGCGCGCTGCGTGCCCACCATCACGCCGTAGAGGTCCACGGCCATCACGCTGTCGAAGTCGCGCAGGTCGTCCTGCATCAGCCGCCGGAACGAGCCGGAGATGCCAGCGTTGTTCACCATCACGTCCACGCCCCCGAAGTGCTCCTGGGCGTGGTCGATGGCCGCCTGGACGCTGTCGGCGCTCGTGACGTCGGTGTGGTGGAACGTGGCGGCATCGCCCAGCGCCTCCACGACGTCACCGCCCGCGGGGTCGTCGATGTCGGCGACGACCACCCGGCCGCCCTCCGCCACGAACAGCTCAGCGATGGCCCGCCCGATGCCGTTGGCGGCGCCCGTCACGATCGCGACCTTGTCGGCCAGCTCGATGCCCATGGTTGCTGCCTCCGTCCTCGGTCGTGGCCTACGGGCGCGGCTCAGCGACGCGATCGATCACTGCCGCACCCGTGTCGATCGGGAGCGCCTGCTGCCACACCTCGATGGCGTACGACACGAGGGCGAGGGAGTGGAGGAGCTGCAGCAACCTGGTGGCGTCGGCCGGCAGCGCGTCGAGGGGGAGCTCGTCGCAGTGCTCGATGGCGGCCTCCGCACGGGGGAAGCAGGCGTCGTAGAAGCGCTGCATCTCGTCGAACGGCGTCGCCAGGCGCTGAGCCCACCGCTCGGGCTCCGTGGCCAGGCACCACGCCTCGGCAAAGGGCTCGAGGTCGGCGAACTCAGAGGGCAGCAGCTGGGTCACCGGACTGCTCCCGCGGTCGCGGCCTCGTCCCGGTGGTGCTGCACCCAGTCGTTGACGCTCTTGTGGAAGTGGCGGACGAGGATCTCCTGGTCGTTGAGCGGGAAGTCGGCGAAGGCCCTGGACTCCAACCCGAGCTGCGTGCCGTCGAGGGTGCCGGCGTCCTGGAGGGCGTACTCCTTCACGGTGATCGCGGCGTACTCGCGGGCGAGGCGTTCGCGTGCCGTCGTCGACGGTGTGAACCAGAGGTCCGCCTCGAAGACGTGGGTGTTGTGGGAGGTCGGCCAGAACCGGTAGGTCAGGTACCAGCCCCGCTCGTAGACGAGGATCTCCAGGTTCGGGAACACCTGGAAGTTGTCGATCCCCCAGCTCTCCACGCCGCCGGGGTTCACTCCCGCACGAGCCTCGTCGAGGTCCGCCGCGTCCCACGGGCCCATGTTCCCGCTGCGGAAGAGCGCCTCGCTCGGGTAGAGGTGCTCGCGGGGGAAGCGGTGCTTGTGCGAGCCGCTCGTGCTCACCACGCGGTGCGGGCCGTCGAGCTGGTAGTGCGCTGCCTCGAACTCGGCCTCCGGGTTTCGGTAGCTCGGTCCGAGCTGGTGCGTGTGCAGCGGGGGCACGTGGTAGTACTCCTGGAAGGCGTCGATGAACACCTTCCAGTTGCTGCGGTTGGCCGCCCGGAAGGAGTACCGCTCCGTCATCTGGTCGAAGGGGTACGCCTCCAGGGCGCCGACCATGGGTCCCAGGTACTCGCGCAGCGTCTGGCTCGGACGGTCGGCGAGGTTCACGAAGATGAAGCCGGCCCACACCTCGCAGTGCACACCCGCCAGCCCCAGCGTCTCCTTCTCGATGTCGAAGAACTCGCGCTCCTGGTGGACGTAGGTGCACGCGCCGTCCAGGCCGTAGCGCCAACCGTGGTACTTGCAGACGAGCTGGCGTCCGGAGCCAGCGACGTCGTCCCGCGGCGACCCGATCCACACGAGCTTGTTGCCCCGATGGCGGCACACGTTGTGGAAGGCGCGCACCTCGTCATCCATGCCGCGGGTCACGAGCAGGGAGGTGCGAGCGGCGTGCAGGTCCTTGGTGAAGAAGGTCCCCTTGCGCGGCAGGTCATCGATGCGTCCCACGTTCAGCCACGCCTGCCGGAAGATCGCGTCCCGTTCGAGCTCGTAGAAGGCGGGTGACACGGAGTCCTCGAAGGCCACGAAGCCGGTGCCCAGCTCAGGGTGGTGCTGGGTCCAGGTGCCCTCGGCCGGCCGGGGGAAGCCGGTCATCGTCCCCGATACCTCGCGCTCATCGAGCGATCTAAGCAGACTCCGCCGCCTCGACCGCTCCCCCCGGACCCCGCCGACGCTCGAACGGATTCCTCGGCAGGACCCGTCTGCGCGCCGGCCCGCATGGGTAGGCGGGGTCGCCATGGACGCGATCACGCTGCTGAAGAACGACCACAAGACCGTCGAAGCGCTCTTCAAGCGCTTCGAGCGCGCCGGCGACGGCGCCCACGCCGAGAAGCGTGAGGTCGTCGACAAGATCATCGAGGAGCTGGCGATCCACGCCGCCGTCGAGGAGCAGCTCTTCTACCCCGTGACGCGTGCCACCGTGCCCGAGACCGAGGACATCGCCCTGGAGAGCCTCGAGGAGCACCACATCGTGAAGTGGGTGCTCTCGGAGCTCGACGGGATGGACCCGAGCGACGAGCGCTTCGACGCCAAGGTCACCGTGCTCATGGAGAACGTTCGCCACCACGTGGAGGAGGAGGAGGACGACTACTTCCCCAAGGTCCGGGACGAGCTCGGCCGCAACGCCCTCAACGACCTCGGCGACGCCATGGAAGCCGCCAAGCGCGTGGCTCCGACCCATCCGCACCCGCGCTCGCCGGACGCGCCTCCGGGGAACCTCGTCGTCGGCACCGCCGCCGGGGTCGTCGATCGCGTGGGCGACACGATGGCGGGGGCCGCCCAAGGTGGCGCCTACGCCATCGGCGACCTGATCGCCACGGTCCTCCGCCGGAAGAAGCCCACGTCCTCGCCGCGGGGCAGCTCGACGGCACGGTCGACCGCCACCAAGGTGCGCGACAAGGCCGCCCAAGCGACCGACGCGCTGATCGAGGCTGCCACCGACGCCAAGGAGTCGACGACGGCGCGCACCACCAAGGCACGTCGGGCGGGCAAGACCACGGCGCGATCGGCGTCGCGTGGCGCCACGAAGACGGCGAAGGCCGCCCGGTCAGGCGCCAAGGCCACCGCCACGTCGGCGCGGAAGGGTGCGAAGCGCGTGGCCACCACCGCGAAGCGCTCCGCGAGCGGTGCCCGCAAGGGCACGACCTCCGCACGGTCCGCCAGCAAGGCGACGGCGACGTCGACGCGGAAGGCGGCAAAGCGCACGCGCAGCACCGCCAAGCGCGCTGCCACCAGCACCGGCCGCACCGCACGCAAGGCGACCCGCTCGGCGAAGTCCACCGCCAAGCGGGCGACGAGCCGGTGACCGAACCGACCGAGCCCGCGGCCGACCCCACCGACGCCGACCCGGTGCCACCGCCGCCGATCGAACAGAACCCGTCGGCAACAGGGCTCGTCGTCGACGACGACGAGGGGCAGCAGGACGACTGAGCACCGCGCCCTTGGCGTGGAGGCAACCGCCGCCGGACTCGGCGAGGGCAACGCGACCGCTCAGGCGGCTGCCAGCTCCCTGAGGAGCGCCCGGGTCCGGTGGCGCGACGCAGAGCGGTCATCGCCCACCGGGAAGGGCGCGGCCCACAGGTCGGTTGCGCCCGCCTCGAACAGCGCTTCGATCTGCGCGGTGACCGCCCCCTCGTCACCCACGATCGCGGCATCGCCAGGACCCCGGGCGTCGCCGAGGTCGAGGATGCGGCGGTAGTTCGGCAGCGTTCCATAGCCGGCGAACATCTCGGCGGCGGTCGCGTGGGCTTGGGCGACGTCGTCGTGCACGGCGACGGGGAGGCCGGCGACGATGCGCGGTGCGGGACGTCCGACGGCGGCCGCGGCGGCCCGGATGCGGGGCGCCACGTGCGTCTCGATGGACCGGGCGTTGGCCATCCAGAGGATCGTCCCGTCGGTCAGCTCCCCTGCCACCCGCAGCATCCTCGGCGCCAGGGCCGACAGCATCACCCGGACCGGCTGCGGCAGGGGCGCGGGAGTCGGGACGTTGACCCGGAAGTGCGTGCCGCGGTGGTCGACCCCCTCCCCGCGGAGAAGGGAGGCGAGCACGCTCACGTACTCCTCCGTGTGCGCACCCACCTGGTCGTAGGAGAGGCCGTAGGCACCCTCGATGGCTGGCTGGTGCGACGGTCCGACGCCGAGGGTCAGACCGGGTCGCCCCATCGCCGCAGCGGTCGATGCCGCTCGGTTGGCCTGGAGGACCGGGTGGCAGGTGTAGGTCTGGAGCACGGAGGTGCCGAGCTCGATCGCGCTCGTCGCCCGTCCCGCCAGGGCCATGGCGACCAAGGGGTCGCCGAACACCGCGCTGGCGTACCACAGGCTCGAGAACCCGTCCGCCTCGGCGTCCACGGCCTGCTGGATGATGCGGTCAGCGGTCGAGCCGCCGCCTGTGATCCCGATGCGCATGCCCAGAACCTAGGCAGGGAGCCGACCGCCGTCCGGCGGCGTGGCCCCACCGAGAGGTGTGACCGCGGCCGTGGAGGCGACGGTGGTCCGCACCCAACGAAGGCGCTCTGCCGGTCGGATTAGGGTCGGCGCCGACATCGAGGCGACGCGAGCGCGAAGGGTCGGCTTCCCACCCGAACGAGGACCGCGGCGCAGCTGGGGAAGGGTTCACGTGTCCGGATCACGAGACGAGACCGATCGCGGCGACGTTCGTGCTCTCACCGAGGCGTTGCAGGAGAACACCCGTCGCCTCCTGGAGCTCGAGGCGCTGGCCCGGGTGGGTAGCTGGGAGTGGGATGTCGCCGCCGATGTGGTCGCCTGGTCGGACGAGATGTACCGGATCTTCGGGGTGAAGCAGGACCAGTTCGACGCGACCTTCGCCGCGTACCTGTCGTGCCTGCACCCCGAAGACCGGGCGTTGGCGCGCGAGACGGTGGAGCGGTCGTTGCGGACCGGCGATCCGTACGTCGCCGACTATCGGATCGTGTGGCCAGACGGCGAGGAGCGCTGGCTGCACTGCCGAGGTCGGGCGATCGTCGGCGCCGCCGGTCGCGTGTCCCGGCTGCTGGGGACGAGCCAGGACATCACGGAGCGCAAGGAGCTCGAGGAACGGCTCGCGCACCAGGCGTTGCACGATCCCCTGACCGGTCTTCCCAACCGGTCGCTCTTGCAGGACCGGCTGAGCCATGCGATGCAGCGCACGTTGCGGACGCAGCGCCACACCGCGGTGTTCTTCGTCGACCTCGACCGGTTCAAGCGCATCAACGACGGCGCCGGTCACGCCACCGGCGACCACGTGCTGCACACCATCGCCGGGCGGCTCCGCGAAGCCATGCGCGAGTACGACACGGTCGCCCGGTACGGCGGCGACGAGTTCGTCGTCATCGCCGAGGATCTCTCCTGGCCCGTCGAGGCCGTCGACGTCGCCGATCGCATCGTTCGGACCATCGAGCTCCCGATCGGCCATGGGAGCGGCGAGCTGGTGCTGACGGCCAGCGTCGGTGCCACGGTCGTCGCCGGACGAGCTGGCCCTGCCGAGGTCCTTCGTGACGCCGACATCGCGATGTACCAATCGAAGCACCGTGGCGGCGCGACGGTCACCTGGACCGAGAACCCGGCACCGGGCCGATCGACCACCTGAACCGGGTCGCTGAGCGACGACCGCACCGCATCATCCGGGCGAGCGCTCGGTCGATGTCTTCGCCTCTCGCCGCGATCGGCCGATGTGCGCCGCGGTCCCCAGCGTCCTCCGATCACATCGCCTCAATGACCGCCGCGGTCCTGCCGATGTGGGCGAGTAGACGATTCCCAGGGGTGGTGCCTGGGGTCTCCGGCCCACCGAGGACGCCGGGGCTCCGCCCGGAAGGCCGGCCATGGACCAACCTCCGCAGGTGCGCGTCGTGCTGTGCGACGACGACGTCTTCATGCTCGACCTCGTCGAGGCTGCCGTGATGGCCGCGGGCCACCAGGTCGTGGGCATCGCGGACACGACCTCGGACGCCGTGCGGTTGATCGAGGCCGCTCGGCCCGACGTGGTGATCCTGGATCTGTCCCTCGGCTACAACACGGACTTCGACATCGTCGCGACCTCGATCTCCGTCGGCGCGCAGGCGATCGTGTTCTCACACAACGCCGACGCCGAGGTCCTCGACCGCTACGACCCGAAGCCCCTCGTCGTGCCGAAGCCCGACCTGACCGCCCTCGAGCAGGTCCTCGGGAGGCTGCGACCTCGCGCGGGAACCCAGCCTGTGGTGCGCGATCGCCGCCGGCGCAGCCGGGTCGCCGCCGGAGCGCCTCCGACCGGGCTGGAGGACGCCAGGGCCTTCTTCGAAGCGGTCAACGCCGCCGAGCCGGGCGACGCCCTCGTGGCGATCATCGAGACCGACGAGTCCCGGCCGATCGAGCTCGACCGCCTGCAGGTCACGCGAGAGACCGACCGGATCCTCGTGTCACGAGGCGCGACCCGATACTTCCTCCCGGGTGCCGGATCCGACGGCGCCGAGGCCGTGCTCGCACGGCTCGCCGACGCTCGACCGCTGCCAACCGACGTCCGGGTGACCGTGGTCGTCGTGGGCGACGACGAGCAGGGCGGCGACGCCTTCGAACGACTCAAGGACGGCGACCGCCAGCCCACCCCCCCGCCCTGAGCGCCGGGGGGGATCGGCAGCTCGCTACCGGTACCGGGTCCCCACGTGGTCGACCACGAGATCGGCGAGCTGCTGAGGCCGGACTTCGGGTACCCAGTGGGGCGTGTCCTCGAGGACGACGAACCGGTAGGGCGCGTCGACGTGCTGAGCCGTCCGCTCTGCGGCGCGCCGGCCAAGCGCGACATCGTCGCTCGGCCAGACGTACAGGGTTGGGACCCTGGATGGCCCCACCGACGTCAGCGAGCCGACGTCGTTCGCCCGGTACCAACCGAGAGCGTGGTGGAGCACGTCATCCCTCAGCATCGCGACCGCGTACTCCGCCGCGTGCTGCCGGTCGAGGCCGCTTCGTACGAGCAGCGCGCGAAGGAACGTGCCGTCGCCGGCTCGCAAGAGCACCTCGGGCAGGACAGGCACCTGGAACGCAGCGACGTAGAGGGAGCGCACGGCCTGGAGCCCGACCATCGACCGCACCAGCGCGCGGGGATGCGGGGTGGCGACGATCGTGGCGGTCAACAGGTCCTCCGGCGCATCAGCGGCCAACCGCCAGGCCACGGCCCCTCCCCAGTCGTGCCCCACGACGTGGAACCGCTCGCGTCCGAGGGCACGAACGACCGCAAGGACGTCCTCGGCGAGCGCGTCGAGCCGCAGCGAGGCCGGCGGCCGGCCATCGGGCTCGCGCCGGTAGCCGCGCTGGTCGAACGCCACCGCTCGGTACCCCGCGCCGGCGAGCTCCGAAGCGACGGAGCTCCATGCCGCCTTCGTCTGTGGGAACCCGTGCAGCAGCACCACCAGGTCCCCGTTCGCCGGGCCGTCGACCAGCGCGGGGAAGGGAACGGATGAGGTGCACGGCATCTCAGGCGCCTTCCCACCACCAGGCCATCGGATCCCTGATGACCGCGACGTGACCCGCGTGTGCGGCGTGGTGCCGGGCCCTAGGCGTCCAACGGGGCGGTGACCTCGAGCTCCATGCCATCGACGTCTCGGAAGAACAGCGACCAGTCGCCGCCGAGCTCCTGGATGTCGCCGATGTCGGCGCCGGCGGCGACGAGTCGACCCTTGACCTCCTCGAGCGTGGCCCGGGAGTCGACCCCGATGCCGAAGTGGTCGATCGGACCGCGTCCGCCCTGCCGGCCACGGTCGCCGACGATCTGGTCGGCGGTGGTCTCGAACACGTTGAAGGACGAACCGCCGCCCAGCTCGTAGATCCACATGCGCGGATGGTCGTCGGTCGCCTCCATCGTGAAGGTGACGGTCACGCCGAAGACGTCGGCGTAGAACTTCGCGTGGCGCTCCAGGTCAGTCGTGACCATGGCGATGTGGTTGATCCCGGTGACTGCCATGGTCTCGAGGTTACGGCCCGCGATCGGACCTCTGGACCCGCCGCCCACGGGTTCCGTCGTGATCGGTGGGACAGACTGTCGTCTGTGGATCCCGGGGCGGCGGCGTGAGCCCGATGCGCGACTCGATCGTGATGGTCACGGACATCGTGCAATCCACGTCGCTTGCTCGGATGGTCGGAGACGAGTGGCCTGCGCTGCTGGCGCGTCACGACGAGATCGTCGACCGGGCTTGTTCGTCGTTCGATGGGCGACGTTCGGGCTTCACCGGCGATGGCTTCTCCTACGTGTTCGCCGATCCTGCTGCCGCACTGGGAGCCGCGGTGCGGACGGTGAGGGACGTCGACGCCGAACCATGGCCGGGGGAAGCGGGGGTGCGGCTTCGCATCGGCCTTCACGCCGGGCCAGTGCATGAGGTGGCGGGCGAGTTCAGCGGCGTCACGATCCACGAGGCGGCGCGGGTGGCGGCCCTCGCGGGCACGGGGCGAGTGCTCATCAGCGAAGCGGTTCGGATCGCGCTCACTGCGCTCCCTCAGGAGCTTCGGATCGTCGACCTCGGTCCGCACGAGGTTCGGGACCTTCCTGGTCCAACCCGCTTGTACAGCGTCGAACCGGTGGACGCGATCGACGCGGAGCTCGGCGAAGCCCTGGAATCACCGAGTGCGACGCCGCTCCTCGGGCGCGGTGAGGTCCTCGAGTCCCTTCGATCGGAGCTCGAACAGACGCGGGTCTTGTCGCTGGTCGGCCCCGGCGGCATCGGCAAGACGAGGCTGGCGACCGAGCTGCACCGGACCCATGCCGGAGACGCCGTGCTGGTCGACCTGACGCGCCTCGACGCGGGGCGCGGCCTCGAGCCGACCCTCGTCGACGCGCTCGTCGCCCGCGGGGCGGCGCCTCAGGACAGCGCGGCGGAGGCGATCGGCTCGCGCTCGATCCTCCTCGTGCTGGACAACTGCGAGCACGTGGCATCGGAGGCCCGTTCGTTGTGTGAGGAGCTCATCGTCGTCTGCCCCCGGTTACGTGTCGTCACGACGAGCCGCCGAGTGCTCGGGATCGACGGTGAGCGTGTCTGGTTCGCACCGACCCTGCCGGAGACTGCTGCCCGCGAGCTCTTCTACTCCCGCGCGGCCGGTGCCATCGGAACGGCCCGTGCCCAGGCGCTCGACCCGCTCGGCGTCGCAGAGGTGTGCCGGCGGGTGGACTGCATGCCCCTGGCCATCGAGCTGGTCGCCGCCCGATTGCGCGCGTTCGGGCTCATCGACCTGCTTGCACACATGGACGACCAGCCTCGCCTGCTCGTCGACCGCAGCCGACCAGCCGAAGACCGTCGTCACGGCATCGCCACGGCGATCGAGCAGACCGTCGAAACCCTCGACGAGAGCTGCCGAGATGTCTTCGCTTCGATGTCCGTCTTCCGGGGCGGCGCGGACCTCGACGGCCTCTGCGCGGTGATGCCTGACCACGACAGCCTCGATCTGCTCGACGCTCTGGAGGAGCTGGTCGACACCTCGCTCGTCCAACGATCCGACGGGCCGAGCGGACGATCTCGCTACGGACAGCTCGAGCCCGTTCGTCAGTACGCCGATCACGCTCTCCTCGACGTGGATCGGCGCCGACTGCAGGACCAGCACGCCAGCTGGGTCGCGCGGACCGTCGGCCCAGCTGGACTGGAGGTGCTCGTGCGGCTCAGCGCTCGTCAGCTCCTCAACGCCGAATCACCGAACATCGAGCAGGCGCTCGCTCATCTCGTGGCCAGCGACCAGCTTCCCGAGGCTCTGCGGGTGGTGGGCCACCTCGGCTACTACTGGTTCTCCGAGAGCCCGGCGCTGGGTTGGGATCTCAGCAATCGGGTGCTCGACGCGGCGACGGGAGAGGAACCCCCACGCATCCGCGCGAACGCCCTCATCGCGGCGGGACAGCTCGCGCTGCAGACAAAGCGCCTCGGCGACGCACGCAACATGTTCGCTGCTGCATTGGAGCTCCTCGGCGATGAGCCCTCCCGGCAGCGCGGCTGGGCCCAGTACCACCTGGGCCGCGCGCAGGCCTTCGACGAAGGGTTGGACACAGCCATCCCCACCTTCGAGGCGGCCACCGCAGACTTCCTGGAGGTGGACGACCACCTCGGCCGCGCCTGGTCTCTCTTCTGGCGAGCGAACCTCAACGCCGACCTCGACGCCGCGCGTCCCATGGAGGAGGAGCTCCTGGCGCTGGCGCGGACCGAAGGCATCGACCACGTCCTCCCCGCGGTGTTGCAGAACTTCGAGGCGTTCCACGCCTTCAGGTCCGGACGGCCGGGAGACGCCTACCAGCACCTCGAAGAGGCAGTTTCCATCCTCGAGAGGCTCGGCGACCTGTGGCAGCTCGCCGACATCCGGATCGCCTCGGCCAGCCTCACCCTGACGTTCCAGCAACCGCAGTACTGGCACTACCTCCGCTTGGCGGCCGAGGGGATGGGTCACGAGGCCGCCATGGCGCACGCGGACCACTTCCTGATCGTCGCGGCAGAGGGGTTGCGTCGGCACGGCCAGCTCGCGCTCGCATGCGAGCTCGCCTGGTCCATCGACGAGCACACGATGGTGCGCGAGACCCCCCGCCGGTCCGACTTCGACGGGTGGGTCTACGGGTGTCGAGCGTTCGGGCCCCGACCAGCGCAAGCACTGGATCGCGAGGACGCCGTCGCTCTCGCCGTCACCGCCATCCTCGCCAGCGACGAGTGAGGGCGTGTCTACGGAGAGCTCAGGACGGCGCCGCGGACCCGACGAGCACGCGGCGGCCCGATGATCCAGGATTGCCGTCGACGGTCTCCTCGGTGATCGTCATCGTCGGGTGCTCGGCCGGAGACACGCCCGACCAGAGGATCACCTCGGGACCCTCGTTGAAGGTACCGATCGCTACGAGCTCGCCGGCGTCGTCGCGCAGCCAGGCCTGGTAGAAGGCGCCGTCGTCGCGGCGCGGCAGTCCCGTGACCTCGAGCTCGATGCGCCACCCTGAACCGGTGCGGGTGAACGCCGCATCGCCTTGGGCTTGCGGCGCCAGCTCCGTGGCCGAGAGTGCGGCCTCGAACTGGGCGGCGTCGTCTCCGCCGCTCGTCAGCAGAGCCGCCACGCCGACGGCAGCGAGGGCGACTGCCGCCACGGCGCCGAGGGCGACCGCGAGGCGGGTCGGCCGCCGGCGATGTGCTGAAGGACGGGCAAGCGCTGCGACCACAGTGTCCTCGAGCGCGGGGCTGGGTTCCTCCCAGAGTGCAGGATCCCCGAGCAGCGCGCGGAGCTCGTCGAGCTCGACGCGCTCGTCCTCATCGAGATCATGCTCGTGCCCATCACCGGCCAAGTAGGCGATCCGGTCGTCGTCGCTGGTCATGTCGTCTCCGTTGTACACGGGTACGTCGGCGGTCTCGCCGCGGTTCCGGCCATCACCCGTCCGTCCCGCGGAGGTGCCCGAGCTGCTCGGCGAGGCGCCGGTGAGCACGGAACGAGCGAGACTTGACGGTTCCCAACGGGAGGCCGAGGCGGACCGCGACCTCGGGCTGCGTGAGCTGCTCCAGGTGGGTCAGCCGGACGATGTCACGTTCGTCATCGGGCAGCTCGTCGATCGCCTGCCGTACCGCCCACACGTCGTACAGGCGGTCGACACCTGGTGGGAGCTCGACGAGCGACGGCTCGTCTTCATCCACCTCGACGAGCGGCGCCGTCGCTCGTCGAGCCTCGCGGCGGTGGATGTCGATGGCGGTACGGCGGGCGATCGTCGCGAGCCACGGTCCGAGCTCCCGGCCCGGCTCGAAGTCGGCCGCGGCGCGCCAGGCTTTGAGGAACGTCTCCTGCGCCGCCTCTTCGGCCAGCTCGCGCGACCCGAGGACCCGATAGGCGAGGCTGAACACGAGGCGACCGAACTCGCGGTAGACGTCGCGCACCGCGTCCGGATCCCCTGACCGGAACCTGCTGACGTCAGCGGCGGTCACCACCCGTCAGACACCGGACGACCGTCGTGACGTCTGGCACAGCGCGTGCCGCGCGAGAACCGATGGCGACGACGCGCCGTACCGCATGTGTCGGCACCCCGCCGTCACCACAAGAGAGGAACCTACAAGCAAGACCATGACGACGTTTCCCGCGCTAACCCATGTCGCTCTCACCGTTCGTGATCTCACTGTCAGCGTGCCTTGGTACGAGGCGCTGTTGGGTGCAGATCCGGTCATCGACGAGGACACGGATCCTGACATGCACCACACGGTGTACCTGTTGGGCAACGGCACCTTGCTGGGATTGCACCAGCATCAGGTGCCGGCACCCGCTGAGGCCTTCAGCGAGCACCGGGTCGGGCTCGATCACGTGGCGTTCGGCTGTGAAGACCGGTCTGAGCTCGAGAAGTGGGCCAACCGGCTCGACGAGCTGGGCATCGTCCACGGCGAGATCAAGGACGCCGCGTACGGGTCCGGTCTCAGCTTCCGTGACCCTGACGGGATCACCCTCGAGCTGTTCGCACCACCGAGCGACTGACGCCGACTCTCCCCGTGCTCTTCAGGCTGTCTCCAAGTCTGAAGGCCCGCGTTCGCGGATGGTGTCGGGAAGCGTCCCGCACCGTCTCACCCACCCCCGGGCATGCCGTCCGGGCCTGACCACCGAAAGGAGCACCCAGATGCAGTTCTACCCCCTTGCCGCAGAGCTGGTGTCGAACCGCCGGCAGCCGAAGCCGCGCAGCTCGCACACCATCCGACTGGAGGTCGCACGCCGAGATCGCGAGCGCCGTCGAGGCGGCCGTGCGTGACGAGCGTGACCGGGATCTCCGACCACCGTCGTCTGTGCGACAGGCCCTGGCCCGGCCGCCGGCTTCCCGTCCGGCGGCCGTGCCATCGTCCGTAGGTGGTCGGCGTCGGTCAGTCAGCGAAGACGTCCCGGCTGTGCTGGATGAAGAACGTGTGGTCGTGACCCTTGTTCGGGTCTTCCTTGTTGTAGGTCGTCCTCGTCTGCCCGTCGGGGACGGCCTCCTCGGTGTAGATCGCCCCCACCGGGCAGACATCGGGCTGGTAGCACGCCGTGCATGACGTGCACTCATCCATGTTCACGTAGAGCGTCGTGTCCCCGAAGATGGCGATCGCATCGGGGTTCGGTGCGTGCGTGTTCTCGATGACGCCGCTGCCTGCCTCCTCTTCGGAGTAGAGGACGTTCTTGGCAGGGTCGAACTCGTAGATGCACTGCACCGGGCAGACATCGACGCACGCCCGATCCTTCACGCCGATACAGGCTTCGGTGATGATGGCCAGGCCTGACATCGTCGTCCTCCTTCCACCACCTACGGCGTGGTGTACTCGTGTCCGTAGCGTTCGTACCCAGGTGGCGCCGATGCGAAACCCAC
>JBJMHD010000147.1:0-15126 GCA_045807565.1 Acidimicrobiales bacterium
ACGATCACGCTGCCGCTCAGCGCCGCGCCCCCGAGGAGGAAGACGTACTCGGGCACGTTCTCGAGCAGCACCCCGACGTGGCGGCCGGCGACGCCCAGGTCGTCGAAGAGGGACGCGCGCGCCGCGCTCTCGCGCACGACCTCGGCCCAGCTCCAGCGGTGCTCCCCGAAGACGAGCCCCGCCGCGGCATCCTCGGCGCGAGCGGCGAGCAGCCCGGCGACGGTGTCGCTCGCCACCTCAGCCCCGAGGGAGGCCGAGGACCCGCTCGGCGATGATGTTGCGCTGGATCTCCGAGGTGCCCGCCGAGATCGTGTTGGCGAAGGAGATGAAGTACTGCTCGAGCCACGTCCCCTGGGGCTCGTCGATGGCGAGGTGCCCGTCGAGCGCGATCGAGCCGATCTCGAGGGCATCGGCGCCCGCGAGCTCGGCCGCCACCAGCGCGAGGCGCTGGCGGGCCTCGCTGGCGAAGAGCTTCATCAGGGCCTGCTCAGGGGCGGTGCCTCCCCGCGCGAGCTTGGCGAAGCCGCGGTAGCCGAGGCAGCGCGCCGCCTGCGTGTCGATGGCGATCTGCACCACCTGGTCGACGGCGAGCGACCGCTCGGCAGGGGTCAGCCGCTCCAGCCGCGCCGGCGCCTCGGCCAGCAGGCGCTCGAGCGACTCCTCGAGCCCCATCACCGCACCGACCCACACCATCCCCCGTTCGTGGGCGAGCGACCCGTTGGCCATCGCCCAGCCGTCGTTCTCCTGGCCCACGAGGTTGCCGACCGGCACCCGCACGTCGTCGAGGAACACCTCGTTGAGGTCGGGGTGCTCCGGATGGACGATCTCGGGCAGCGGACGGACCGTGATCCCGGGCGTGTCCATCGGGACCAGCACGATCGAGATGCCCTTGTGCTTCGGGGCGTCGGGGTCGGTGCGGCAGAACAGGAAGCAGAAGTCGGCGTAGTTCGCCCCCGAGGTCCACACCTTCTGCCCGTTGATCACCCACTCGTCCCCGTCGCGCACGGCGCGGGTGGACAGCGACGCGAGGTCGCTGCCCGCACCCGGCTCGCTCATCCCGAGGCACGCAGTGACCTCGCCGCGCAGGATCGGCATGGCGTAGTCGCGGATCTGCTCGTCGGTGCCGTAGTCGAGGATCGACGGCGCGACGATGCCCAGGCCCTGCACATTGGTCGTCCGCGGCACCTTGGCCTTGGCCAGCTCCTCGATGAACACCAGCGTCTCGATCGGGCCGGCGTCCCGGCCCCCGAGCGCAGGCGGCCACCCCGGCACGAGCCAGCCGGCGTCGAACATCGTGCGCGTCCAGCGGCGGGCCCAGTCCGGCGCGTGCCCCGTGGACACCGAGGGGTCGGCCGCCATCTCCGCCGGGCTGGGTCGGTTGGCGGCGAGCCACTCGCGGAGCTCGGCGCGGAAGGACTCCACGGAGTCGTCGTAGCGGAGCCTCACGCCGCCAGCCCCAGGAGCTCGGCCAGGCGGGCGCGGTGGAAGGCAGCGCCGCCGAACAGCAGGTCGCCGGCCTTGGCCCGCTTCAGCAGGAGGTGGAGGTCGTTCTCCCAGGTGAACCCGATGCCGCCGTGCAGCTGGAGGCCATCGCGGACCACGAGGCGCTGGCACTCACCAGCGGCTGCCTTGGCCATCGATGCGGCGACGGCGCGGCGCGGGTCGTCCTCGGCGATGGTGAGGGCGGCGAAGTAGGAGAGGGCCGAGGCGCGCTCGACGGCGAGGTAGCACTCCGCCAGGCGGTGCTTGAGCGCCTGGAAGGAGCCGATGGCCTTCCCGAACTGCTCTCGGTCCTTGGCGTACTGCAGGGTGACCTCGAAGATGGCGCGGCAGGTCGCGACGGTGGACAGCGCCATGGCGACGGTGGCCTGCTCCATCGCTCGAGCGATCACGGTGTCGGCGGCGGGGTCGCCCGGCTCGACGAGCACCCGTTCGCCCGCGACCTCGACCTCGTCGAGCGTGATGGTGGCGACCGGCAACGTGGGGTCGATGAGCTGACCGGCACGGCCGCGTCGCACCGCCTCTCCCGGTACGACGAAGGCGCCCAGCCCGCCGTCGGTCCGCGCGACCACGGCGATCTCCTCGGCGCGGTCGCCGTCGAGCACGTGCGTCTTCGTGCCCTCGAGCACCCAGCCGTCGCCGGCGGCGCGAGCCGTGGCCTGCACGGCGTCGAGGCGCCACTGGCCATCCTCGGCGATGGCCAGCGAGCCGGTGGTGCGACCGCCGGCGAGGTCGGCCAGCAGGAAGGACGAACCCGCCTCCTGCACGAGGGGGACGAGCTGGGTGATCGTGGCGAGGTACGGCGTGGGGGCCACGACCCTCCCCAGCTCCTCGACCAGGATGCCGACCTCCAGGAACCCGAGGCCGAGACCACCGTGGCGCTCGTCGATCCCGAGGCCCGGCCAGTCGAGACCCACGAGCGTCGCCCACAGATCGCCGCCGTCGGCGGTGCCCTCGAACACGGCGCGGACGAGCGACGGGGGGCAGGCGGACCCGAGCACCTTCCGCGCGCTCTCGCGCAGGTGCAGCTGGTCGTCGGTGAACTCGAAGTCCATGCGTCAGCACGCTCCGGCGCGGCGCGCGTCGGTCTCGGCGACCGTCACGCGACGGCTTCGACGTCGTGGCCGAGGAAGCCCCGGCGGATGATCGTGACCATGGCGTCGATGGCGTCGGCACGCTTGGTGAAGCGCAGCGTGAACACGCTGTAGGGGAGCCGCTCGACGACGGCGAGGAGCGCGAGGGCATCGACCAGCGGATCGCCGAACCCGCGCCGGTCGAGCATCGCCATGAGGCGAGCGAGGATGGTGGCGGCGACCTCCTGGCCGAAGCTCACGAGGTCGTCGCCCACCGTCTGCATCTCCTGCCACGTGCTGATCACGCCGCCGTTGCTCGAGTACGTGGCGAACCACTCCTCCAACCACGAGCGCAGCGCCGCTTCGGGAGCGTCCAGCGGGAAGGCGTCGAGGAGCTCGACCATCCGGGTGCTCGCCTCCTCGGCCAGCACGCGGAAGAAGTCCTCCTTGTTCTCGAAGTACCGGTAGAAGCTCCCGTGCGAAACGCCGGCCGCCTCCACGATGTCGTCGACCCGGGCGTCGTGGTACCCCCGGGCGGGGAGCACCTCGGTGCCCGCATCGAGGAGCAGCTGCCGCGTCTTCTGGCCGCGCGGTCGGAGCGTGGCGTCGGCGTTCCCGTCGGGGACCGGGACCTCGGGGACGTCGCGGTCCACGATGTCGCGGCGGTGCACGTTGACGCCCTCGATCGGGCCGGCGAGCAGCCGGTGCACGAGCTGGGCCAGGCCGGTGACGAGCCGGTCGTGGTCGACGGTGGCCTCGAGGCTCCGCCAGTAGAAGCTGCACCGGATCAGCACCGCCACCACGCTGGCGGCGAGCGTCGCGTTGCGGCGGCTGCGCCCCTCGATCCCGAACGCGCCGAGCAGGTCGGCGCCGAGGCGCCCGCTGATGCCGCTCGACCCCTGGACCATCGGTTCGTGGTCGCGGCTGGCGGCCTGGAAGGCCGAGAAGACGGGGGCATAGTCCTCGTAGAGGCCCATGAACTCGTCGATCCACGCCTCCAGGGCGGCGATGCCCCGGGCGTCCTCCGTGACGTGATCGAGCCGGTGGCCGAGCTGCACCATCTCGCGGCCGAGCTGCTCGGCCAGCTGCCAGAACACATCGTCCTTGCTCGAGAAGTACTGGTAGAAGGCGGGGCGCGAGCAGCCGGCGCGCGTGGTGATGAGCTCCACCCGCGCCTCGTTGAAGCCCACCTCGGCGAACACGTCGAGCGCGGCCGTCAAGATCTTCCGCTGGGTGTCGGAGCCGCGCTCGCCGACGAGCGGATTGCTTCCGAAGGGCGGCCGCCGGACGATGCTGGTGCCGTCCATCTGGCCTAATCTAACAGTGCTGTCACTTCGCCCGAGGGGGTCCGCAATGCAGGTCGACGATCTGATCCTGGTGAGCGTCGACGATCACGTCGTCGAGCCCCCCGACCTCTTCGAGGGACGGTTGTCGAAGAAGGCGGCCGCGGTGGCGCCCAAGGTCGAGACCCTCGAGGGCGGCCGCGACATCTGGATGTTCCAGGGCAACGCGCTCCCCAACGTGGGGCTCAACGCCGTCGCCGGGCGCGTGCCCGAGGAGTACGGCCTCGACGCCCTCTCGTTCGCGCAGATGCGGCCCGGTTGCTACGACATCCACGAGCGCATCCGCGACATGAACGTGAACGGTGTGCTCGGCTCGCTCAACTTCCCGAGCATCGCCGGCTTCGCCGGAGCGCTGTTCTACACGTGCGAGGACAAGGACATCGCGATCGAGCTCCTCCGTGCCTACAACGACTGGCACGTCGACGACTGGTGCGGCACGTACCCCGGCCGCATGATCCCGCTGTCGATCCCGCCGCTCTGGGACCCGGAGCTGATGGCGGCCGAGGTGCACCGCATGGCCGACAAGGGCTGTCACGCCGTCACCTTCTCGGAGAACCCCGAGAAGCTCGGGAAGCCGAGCTGGCACAGCGACCACTGGGATCCGTTCCTCCGGGCGTGCGAGGAGCGCAACACCGTGATCTGCGTCCACATCGGCTCGTCGTCGGAGACGGTCATCACGGCGATGGACGCCCCGATCGACACGATGATCACGCTCCAGCCGATGAACATCGTCAAGTGCGCCGCCGACCTCGTGTGGTCGCCGGTGTTCAAGAAGTTCCCGAACCTCAAGATCGCGCTGAGCGAAGGCGGTATCGGGTGGGTGCCCTACTTCCTCGAGCGCATCGACTACGTGTACCAGCACCACCACGTGTGGACGAACCAGGACTTCGGCGACAAGCTCCCGAGCCAGGTGTTCAACGAGAACGTTCTCACCTGCTTCATCGACGACGCGGTGGGGATGGAGGTGCGCCACCACCTCAACATCGACCACATCCACTGGGAGTGCGACTACCCCCACTCCGACAGCACGTGGCCGCAGGCGCCCGAGATGGCGATGAAGTACCTCGATGGTGTGCCCGACGACGAGATCGACAAGATCACGCACCTGAACGCGATGAAGAACTTCAGCTTCGATGCCTTCTCGCACATCCCGAGGGAGCAGTGCACCGTCGGTGCCCTGCGTTCCCAGGCCACCGATGTCGACACGACACCGGTGAGCCACGGCCTGGGCAAGTTCCAGGAGGACGGCATCGTCACCGCGATGACGCTCGCCGAGCGCATCGCCGCGTCGGTCCACGCCGGCAAGAAGTAGGGCTGCTTGACCGCGAAGCCCTTCCGGGTGCAGCCCGCACTCGACGATGACAACCGGTTCTTCTGGACATCCGGCGAGGACGGCCGCCTGCGGTTCCTGCGGTGCCAGACGTGCGGCTACTACCTGCACCCCCCGTTGCCCCGGTGCCCCCAGTGCGGTGGCCGGGAGCTCGAGCCCGAGCCGGTCTCCGGCACGGGTGAGGTGCACAGCTTCACCATCAACCACCAGAGCTGGGACGGCGGCACCGAGCCATACGCGATCGCGCTGGTGACGATCCCCGAGCAGGAGGGTCTCCGCCTCACCACCAACATCGTCGGCTGCGAGCCGGACGACGTCTACATCGGCATGCCGGTGCAGGTGGTCTTCGAGCAGCACGACCTCGTCTACTTCCCCCTCTTCGAGCCCGCGCGGGGTCCAGCGTCATGACCGAGTTCGAGCAGCGGGCGGTGATCTCGGGGATCGGACAGTCGGACGTCGGGCGGCGGCTCAACCGGTCGGGCCTCGACCTCACCCTCGATGCGGCCTTGGAGGCGGTCGCCGACGCCGGCCTCACCACCGACGACATCGACGGGATCGCCACCTACCCGGGCGCGGCGATGGGTGCGCCGCCGGGCTTCGCCGGACCGGGATCGCCCGAGGTGCAGGAGGCGCTGCGCCTGAAGGTGAGCTGGCACACCGGCGGCATCGAGGGGGCGGCGCAGCTGGCGGCGGTCGTGAACGCGGTCTTGGCCGTCGGTGCCGGGCTGGCCAAGCACGTGCTCGTGTGGCGCACCGTCACGGAGGCCACCGAGCAGGGGAGCGGCGGCCGCCAGGGCATCGGGCTCGGCGGGGGAGGAGGAGGGGGCGGCGGCGCGCCCCGCATGGGCGGCACGATGCAGTGGAGCATCCCGATGCGCGCGTACTCGGCCGCAAACTGGCTGGCCCTGAACTGCCAGCGCCACATGTACGAGTACGGCACGACCACCGACCAGCTGGCGATGATCGCGGTGAACGCCCGACGCAACGCCGTGATCAACCCGAAGGCCGTGTACCGCGACGCGATGACGCTGGAGGACTACTACGCCGCCCGCATGATCACGACGCCGTTCCGACTGTTCGACTGCGACGCGCCGGTCGACGGCTCGACCGCCGTCGTGGTGTCGACCGTCGACCACGCGCCCAACGTGGACCACCCGGTCGCCCGGGTCGAAGCCGTGGGCACCGCCTTGCGGGGCCGCCCGTCCTGGGACCAGTACGAGGACTCGACGTCGATGGCGGCGCGGGACGCCGGCGCCCACCTGTGGGAGCGCACCGACCTCGCCCCCGGCGACGTCGACATCGCCGAGCTCTACGACGGCTTCAGCTTCCTCACCATGACGTGGCTCGAGGCGCTCGGGTTCTGCGGCAAGGGCGAGAGCGGGCCCTTCGTCGAAGGTGGCCAGCGGATCGCGCGCGACGGCGACCTGCCGCTGAACACCCATGGCGGCCAGCTCTCGGCCGGTCGCCTGCACGGCTTCGGCTTCATCCACGAAGCCGTCCTGCAGCTGCGGGGTGAGGCGGGGGACCGGCAGGTCACCCACAGGCCGGTGGAGGTCGCTGCGGTCGCCAACGGTGGAGGCCCCATCGCGGGAGCCATGCTGCTGTCGAGGCTGGGCTGATGGCCTTCGACCAGGGCGCGCTCGTGGCGTGCCTCGACCTGGAGGAGGTCGAGCCCGGCGTCGTCCAGGGCCAGAACCTCGACATCGGCTACCACCGCGTGTTCGGAGGCCAGATCCTCGCCCAGGTGGTCACCGCCGCGGCGCAGGCGTCCCCCGACAAGGTGGTGAAGTCCCTCCACATCCTCTTCCCGCGCGAGGGCGACACCGGCAAGCCCATGCGGTACCGGGTGGCGAAGCTCCAGGACGGACGCACCTTCGGCACCACCGAGGTCGTCGCCGACCAGGACGGCAAGGTGATCTCGGCCGCCGTCCTGTCGATGCACGCGGAGGAGGAGGGGCTCCACCGCACGGATGTCCCCCCGGCGGTCGGACCTCCCGAAGACGCAGCGACGGCCGATCTCGGCATGATCCCCTGGGACACGCGCATCGTCGGCGGCGTCGACCTGTCGGACACGGCCGCCGGGCCGGCGCAGCTCGAGTGGTGGTCGAAGGCCGGCCCGGTCGACGGTGGCACCTCGGTGCACCAGGCGCTGCTCGCCCACGCCACGGACCTCACGATCATCGGCACCGCGCTGCGTCCCTTCGACGGCGTGAGCCAGGCCGACACCATGGTCACGCTCCACACCGCGGTGACGAGCCACACGCTGTGGTTCCACCAGCCGTTCCGGGTGGACGGGTGGCTCCTGCTCACCCAGCACAGCCCGGTCGTCGCCAACGGCCGGGCGTTCGGTCGCGGTGACGTCTACGCCGGCAACGAGCTGGTGGCGTCGTTCGCCCAGGAGTCGATGGTCCGGCAGATCGAACCGAAGACGAAGACGTGACCTGGTGAAGCGGTCCGTGCTCGTCGCCTCGCTGCCGCACGGGCCTCGGGATCCGGTGACGGCACTGCCGCCGCGGGTGCCGGGGTCGGTGCGACGCAGCACCAACATCGACCAGCGCCGCGGCGATCGCTTCGAGGTCCTGGCCCACGGCCGGGATCTGCGCACGGCCGCCGACGGCACCACCACCGTCCTCGACGAGGTCCGGCTGCACCTCGAGCTGGCGGGGGACGGCACCATCACCGGGATCGAGTCGGATCCGCCGGAGCCGGCGCTGGCCGAGCTCATCGGCCGCAACAACCAGCGGGGCTTCCGAGCCGCCATGGACGAGGCCGTCCCGCACCATCGCGACGGGGGCACCGTCCTGCACCAGCTGCTCGATGACGTCCCGATGGCCGCCCTCATCAACGGCTACGGCTGGACGCGCGAGCTCGGCGACGACTTCGACCTGCCGACCGAGTCCGCCGATCGCCTCCGCGACCGATGCGCCGGCTGGGTGAACGACGGCGTGATGCTCGGGGCGATGGACGAGACCGGGATCTTCCCGATCCCGCTCGGCCCTGAGGCACCTGATCTCGACGACGACCACGACCCGCTGGCCTGGCACGACATGGAGCCCATGGTCCCGAGGTCCGTGCGGCGCCGCCGCCGGCTCGACGTCGTCGACGGCGCCCCGCTCACCGTCGACGTCCACTTCCGCGACAGCCACCTCGCCGCCGACGCCGCCGAGGACATCCTCCACGAGTACACGCTGCAGGCGGCGGTCGATCCGGCGACCCTGGTGGTGCTGGGGTGCGAGGCCCAGGCCCGCACCCTGCCGTGGCCCGAGTGTCCCAACGCCCTGGCCAGCGCCGGTCGGGTCACGGGCGAGGCCGTCTCCGACCTCCGCACCAAGGTCCACGGTGACTTCCGTGGCACCACGACCTGCACCCACCTCAACGATGTCCTCCGCAGCCTCACGGGGGTGACCGCACTGGCGAGAGGCCTCGCGAGCGCTCAGTAGGGCTTGTCGCCGACGATCGTGACGCGCTCCATGACGCGCGTGGCGGGGAGGAAGTCGTTGCTCACCACGTGCTGGGTGGCCCGGTTGTCCCAGAACGCGACCGACCCCGGCTGCCACCGGAAGCGGCACTGCACGTCGACGATGGTGGACTGCCGGTAGAGGCGGGCGAGCAGCTTGTTGGCGCCGTCCTGCTCCATCCCGACGACGCCACGGGTGAACGAGGAGTTCACGTAGAGCGTCTTGCGGCCGGTCTCGGGGTGGGTGCGCACGATCGGGTGCTCGACGGTGGGGTGCTGCTCGCGCATCCGGTCCTGCACCTCCTTCGGCTGGTTGAAGCCGAAGGCGGAGGCGTAGTCGTGCGTCGCCATCCGCTCGTCGATGAGCTCCTTGGTGGCGTCGTCGAGGAGGTCGTAGGCCTTGCCCATGTCGGCCCACAGCGTGTCGCCGCCGAGAGGCGGGAGCTTCACCGCTCGCAGGATGGAACCGAGCGACGGCTCAGGTCGCCACGTGACGTCGGAGTGCCACCGGTCGGGCGCCCGGAACTCGCCGCCCGCCGGGATCACGAACACCTCAGGCTGCTCCTGGTCCTTCGGCGTGACCGGGTGGATCTCCAGGTCGCCGAACCGGCGGCCGAAGGCGACGTGGGTCGCGCGGTCGAGCCGGTGCTGGTCGCGGAAGAAGATCACCTTCCAATCGAGCAGCGCCTGCCGGATCTCCTCGATCGTGTCGTCGGAGAGCTCGTCGGCCAGATCGACCCCGCTCACCTCGGCACCGATGGTGACGGTCAGCGGCTCGATCGTGATGCTCACCAGCGTGACAGTAGGCCAGGCACGGCGGCACGGGCGCTCGTACAGTGGCACCGATGTTCGACGTCGACGACCTCGTCGGAGCGTGCCGACAGGCCCTGGCGGAGACCGAGCCGCGCAGAGCCGTCCGCGAGGTCCTCGACCGCGCGCTGGCTGCTCCCCACGAGGTGGCCGAGGTCCTCGATCCGCAGGAGGGCGGCCTCAACTTCCTCCACCGCGCGCCCGACCTGACGGTGATCCACGTGGTGTGGGCCCCGGGCATGGTGCTGCACCCGCACGACCACCGGATGTGGGCGGTGATCGGCATCTACACGGGCGCCGAGGACAACGCGTTCTTCCGGCGGCCGAGCCCGGGGTCGAGCACCATCGTGGAGAGCGGCGGGAAGCGGCTCGAGGTGAGCGACACGATCATCCTCGGCGCCGACGTGATCCACCAGGTGTCGAACCCCGTGCCGAAGCTCACGGGCGCGATCCACGTCTACGGCGGCGACTTCGTCAACCAACCGCGCAGCCAGTGGGGCGACCCGCCCTACGAGGAGCGTCCCTGGGAGATGGCCGAGGCCCAGCGTCAGTTCGCCGACGCCAACGCCGCCTGGCGCGGCTGACGACGTCTGTGAGGCCTGACCGTCGGATGGCGACGTTTTCTCCGCACAGACGTCGTCACGCGGTCACGGGGACGCGGGAGGGGCCGGCGACGTTCGCCATGTGGACGTACTCGATGCCGGCGGGGTCGACCTGGAGGTTCGGGAAGCGGCGGTAGAGCTCGGTGAAGGCGATGCGACCCTCGAGGCGCGCCAGGTGCGCCCCGATGCAGAAGTGGATCCCGTGCCCGAAGGTGATCGCGAGCGGCTGGCCCGTGCGCCCGATGTCGAAGCGGTCGGGGTCCTCGTAGGCGCGCGGGTCGCGGTTGGCGGCACCGGTGATGACGAGCACGGGGAAGCCGGCGCGGATCGTCTCGCCGTGGAACTCGCGGTCCTTCACCGAGAAGCGCCCCTGGTACTGCGAGGGCGCCTTGTACCGGAGCACCTCCTCGACGGCGGTGGCGGCCAGCGAGGGATCCGCCGTGAGCTTGGCCAGCTCGTCGGGGTGCTCGGCGAAGGTCATGACCGCGTTGCCCACCAGCTTGGTGACGGTCTCGGCTCCCGCCGCCGACAGGAGCAGGATGAAGCGAGCGACCTCGGTGTCGGTGAGGCTCTCGACGGTGCCGTCCTCGCGCTCGACCTCGGCCTGCACCAGGTGGCTGATCATGTCGTCGGTCGGCGCGGCCCTGCGCTCCCCGACGAGGGCGTCCATGTAGCCAGCCATCGCGATGGCGCCCTCGATGCCCTTCCTCGTGGGGAAGGGGTTGCCGACCTCGCGCTCGAGCATCCCGTCGGTCCAGTGCCGGATCTGCTGCCGGTCGGCGCTGGGGACGCCGAGGATCTCGCAGATCACCTCGATCGGGAACGGCGCCGCGAAGTCCTCCACCGCATCGAACGACCCGGCGCCCTCGAGCTCGTCCAGGAAGCCGGCGATCACGCGCTGGACGAGCGGCTCCCACTCGGCGATCCGGCGCGGGGTGAAGGCGCGGTTCACGAGCTTGCGGAGACGGTCGTGCATGGGGGGGTCGAGCATGATGATCGACGCCTGGTCGACGAGCGACCGGCCGAAGTCCTTGCTGCGCAGCTGGTCGAGCGACACGCCGTGGGTCGAGGTGTAGGTGGCCACGTCGCGGTGGACCTCCACGCAGTCCTCGTAGCGCGACACCGCGTAGAAGCCGAGCTCCTCGTCGAAGTACACCGGGGCCTCGTCGCGGAGCCACCGGTAGACGTCCCAGGGGTCCTCGAAGAACTCCGTGCTGTAGGGGTCGAAGCGCATCAGCCCTCCCGGAACCGCTCGTCGAGGATGGCGGTGAGCTTCCGCCGGTCGACCTTGCCCGAGTCCAGCCACGGCAGCTCGGTCTGGTCGGCGAACACGGCGATGCGCCGGGGCACCTTGTACGACGCGATCTCCTCCTTCACCCGCTTGCGGGCCTCGTCCTCGTCGAGGGTCTCGCCCGGGCTCAGCGCGATGGCCGCCACCACGTCCTGGCCGCGCTCGCCCGCGTCGATGCCGGTGACGAAGGCGAGCACCACCTCGGGCAGCGCCTCGAGCGCGAGCTCGACGTCGCGCGGCGTGATGTTCATGCCCGCCGACTTGATGAGGTCGCCCATGCGCCCGGTGAAGTAGAAGTGCCCGTCCTCGTCGAAGTAGCCGCCGTCGCCGGTGCGGTACCACCCGTCGGGCGTGAAGACCTCGGCTCGCTCCTTCTTGTGGAGCCCGAGCATGAGCGAGTAGCCGCGGAGCCAGAGCTCGCCGCTCTCGCCGATGGCGCAGTCGCCACCGGTGATCGGGTCGACGATCTTGTGCTCGACGCCGGGCACCGAGAGCCCGAACGAGCCCTCCTTCTCGGGCGGCAGCGGGTTGTCCTTGGAGTCGAAGGTGTGGGGCCCGAGGGTCTCGGTCATCCCGAGCGAGTTGGCCCGCGGTACCTCGGCGGTGTGCTGGATGTGCTGTGGGAGCAGCGCGGCGTACGAGCCGCCTCGGATCGAGGAGAGGTCGTGGTCCTTGAAGGAGGGGTGGTCGACGAGGGCCTTGGCCATGTGCGGCCAGCCGAGGACCTGGGTGATCCCCTCCCGCTCGATGAGATCGAGGGTGGCGCCCGGCTCGAACTGCTCCTCGAACACCAGCGTGGCGCCGGCGTGCATGGCGGCGATCAGCGTGAAGCTGAACCCGCCCACCCAGAAGAGCGGCATCGGCGTGTACAGCACGTCTTCGGCGATGAGGTCGCGCATCTGCCAGAGGTTGTGGGCGTGACGGACGGCGGCGCCGTGCGAGTGCACCGCGCCCTTGGGGTCGGCGGTGGATCCGGACGAGTACACGATCGCCATCGGATCCGACGGGGTGACCTCCTGCTCGCACGCCTGCAGCAGCCGGTCGGACACCCGCGCGCCCCGGGAGGCCAGCTCGCTCACCGGCGCCGCCCAGGCCCGCCGACCGTCGCCCCACGTCCAGACCGAGCGCAGGTACGGATGCGAGTCGACGAAGATCTGCTCGTGGGGCTGGCCGGCGAGCTCCGGCACCGCCTGCTCCAACCGGTCGAGGTAGTCGTGCCCGAGGTGGCGATCCACCGTGAGCAGCAGCTGCGCATCGCTGTGGCGCAGCAGCCATCCGAGCTCCCGCGCCTTGTTGTACGTGTTCAGGAGCACCGCGACCCCGCCCATGCGGGTGATCCCGAGCCAGCCGACGATCCAGTCCGGGCTGTTGCCCGCCAGCAGGCCGACCTTGGTGCCCTTGCCCGCGCCCGACGCCAAGAGGCCCTTGGCCAGCTCGGACGAGCGGGCGTCGGCGGCGGCGTAGGTGAGGCGGTCGTCGCCCAGGATCGCGAGCGGCTTGTCGCCCCACCTGGACGCGGCGGACCGCGCCAGCTCGCCGGTCGTGGGCGTGAAGGCGGGGAAGCTCGTGGAGCGCGCCGGGTCCATCGGGTGTGTTCCTAGACGATCCGGGACGTGCGGTCGCCCCAGTAGCGGTCCTTGAGGAGTCGCTTGTAGAGCTTGCCGGTGTCCTGCCGCGGCAGGTTGGGGTCGAAGTCGATGGATCGGGGGCACTTGAACGCGGCCAGCTGGTCGCGGCAGAACGCCAGCAGCTCCCCCTCCATCTCGGGGCCGGCTCGCTCGGGGTCGAGCAGCTGCACGACGGCCTTCACCTCTTCGCCGAGGTCGTCGTTGGGCACGCCGAACACGGCGACGTCGGCGACGGCCGGGTGCAGCACGAGCACGTCCTCGGCCTCCTGCGGGTAGATGTTCACGCCCCCGCTGATGATGGTGAAGCTCTGCCGGTCCGTGAGGTAGAGGTAGCCGTCGTCATCGAGGTAGCCGACGTCACCGAGGTTGAACCATCCCTCGGGGCTGCGGCTCCTCTTCGTCTTCTCGGGATCGCCGTGGTACTCGAAGCCTGCTCCCGGGGTCTCGAACCAGATGTTGCCGACGTCGCCGATCGGCAGCTCGCGGTGGTCGTCGTCGCAGACGTGGACGGTGGTCATGCGGGGCTGGCCGACGGAGCCGGGGTGCGCCAGCCACTCGTCGGGGCCGATCATGGTGGAGCCGACGTTCTCGGAGCCGGCGTAGTACTCCCACACGATCGGGCCGAGCCACTCGATGACCTGGCGCTTGACCTCCACCGGGCACGGCGCGGCGGCGTGGCTCACCAGGCGCAGCGACGAGACGTCGTAGGACTCGCGGACCTCGGCGGGGAGCTTGAGGAGGCGCACGAACATCGTGGGCACGAACTGCGCCGTGGTGACGTGGTGGCGCTGGATGGCCTCGAGGCACGCGATGGGATCCCACCGCTCGAGGATGATCGTGGTGGCGCCCACGCGGTGCGCCATGGACGAGAACACCACGGGTGCGGTGTGGTACAGCGGCGCGGGGGAGAGGTAGACGTCGTCGGGCTTGTGCGCGATGGGGCTGGCGTACTGCACGAGCGGGTGCACGTCCTGCATCGTCCGCTCGGGCAGCGGGAACAGGATCCCCTTCGGTCGGCCGGTGGTGCCCGACGAGTAGAACATCCCTTGGCCTTCGGGCTCCTCGTCGAGGGGGGCCGTGGGCTCGCGGGCGACCACCGTCTCGTAGCGCTCCCAGCCGTCGAGGTCGCCGTCGAGCACCAGCGCGATCTCGGGATCGATGTCGGTCACGCGATCGGCGAGGTCGGCGGACGCCACCACCGACCGGGCGCCGCAGTCGCCCACGATGTACGCGACCTCCGGGGCCGTCAGGTGCCAGTTGACCGGGGTGTAGTAGAGGCCCGAGCGCAGCGCGGCCCAGACCACCTCGAGGTAGCGGAGGTGGTTCGGCAGCAGGATCGCCACGTGGTCGCCCCGACGGAGGCCGCACTCGTGCCACAGCCGAGCCAGCTGGTTCGAGCGCTCGTCGAGGTCCCGGTAGGTGAGCGTGTCGCCGCTTCCCGCCATCACGACGGCGGGGTGGTCGGGACGCTCGCGTGCGAACGTCCCCGGAAACGTCATGCCGGCGCGCCGCTACGCAGCGATGTTCATCAGCCGGGAGAGGTTGCCCCCCATGACCTTCGCCTGGTCCTCGTGGGAGAGGCCCTCGAGATCGTCGATGAAGCTGATCGGGTCGCTCATGCCCTCGGGGTGCGGGTAGTCGGAGCCGAACAGCACGTTGTCCGCACCGATGACGCCGCAGAGCCCGACCGGATCGTCCTCGTGGAACGGGTGCACGAAGATGTTCCGCTTGAACACCTCGACAGGGTCCTCCTCGAAGAGGTGGGGGTTGAAGGCGTACGCCCCTTCCATGTCGCGCAGGAGCGGGCGCACCCAGCCGCTGCCGTTCTCGACCGGTGTGATCTTCAGGCGCGGGAACCGCGTGCAGAGGCCGTGCCCGATGGCGGAGGCGACGGTGTCGATGATCGCCCGGCCCGAGTGGCCGACGATGGCGGAGAAGCCGGAACCGCCCGCGAACGGGGTCATCTCGTCGCGGATGCCCTCCCACTCGTTGATGTAGCGCTGGTACCCGCTGTCGCTGGCGTGCATGCCGACGACGAGGTCCTTCTCCTGCACCAGCTCCCAGAAGGGATCGAACTCGGGGAGCGCGAACG
>JBJMHD010000148.1:0-2907 GCA_045807565.1 Acidimicrobiales bacterium
CGCGAGGCGGCCTGGAGGAAGCCGGCGACCTCGTCCATGGCGCGGTCCAGGCGTGCATCCGCGCCCCGCGCGCGATCGACCTCACCGAGCAGCACCTCCATGGAGCGGGGCTGCAGCGACATCGCGCGGAGCACGTCCAACGCCGCGACGTTGCCGGTGCCCTCCCACAGCGCCGTCACCGGCGCGTCCCGGTAGACCCGCGCGAGCCCGTTCTCCTCGACGTAGCCGTTGCCGCCCAGGCACTCCAGCGCCTCGGCCACCATGGGCGCGGTGCGCTTGCACACCCAGAACTTGCCCAGCGCGACGCCCAGGCGCGACAGGTCGTGCTCACCCGCGTCGATCGCGTGCGCCAGCCGCATGGCGAGCACGGTCGCGGCCTCGCTCTCCAGGGCGAGGTCGGCGAGCACGTTGCGCATCAGCGGCTGGTGGACCAGCAGCTCGCCGAACACGCTGCGGTGCCGGGCGTGGTGCACGGCCCGCACCAGGGCGGCGCGCATCGTGGCGGCGGAGCCGAGCACGCAGTCGAGCCGCGTCGAGGCGACCATTCCCACGATGGTGCGGATGCCGCGCCCCTCGTCGCCGACGCGCACCGCCCAGGCACCCTCGAGCTCGATCTCGGACGACGCGTTCGACCGGTTGCCGAGCTTGTCCTTGAGGCGCTGGATGCGGATGTCGTTGCGCGTGCCGTCGTCGAGCACCCGGGGGAGCAGGAAGCAGCCGACGCCGGCACCGGTCTGGGCGAGCACGAGGAACGCGTCGCTCATCGGCGCCGAGCAGAACCACTTGTGGCCCGTGAGCCGGTAGGTGTCGCCCTCGAGGGGGCCGCCCGGGGCGGCGACGGCGGTGGTGGTGTTGGCCCGCACGTCGGAGCCGCCCTGCTTCTCGGTCATCCCCATGCCGACCGTCAGGCCGGCCTTGCCGGCCATCGGTGCGAGCACCGGGTCGTAGGCGCGGGAGGCGAGCCCCGGCATCCAGCGCTCGGCGAGGCTCGGCTCGGCCGCGAGGGCGGGCACGGCGGCATACGTCATAGACACGGGGCAGAGGTGGCCGGCCTCGACCTGCGACCACACGATGAACCCGGCCGCGCGGCGGGTATGGGCGCCGGTGCCGGTGGGACGGGTCCACGGCTCGGCGGTCAGCCCGTTGCCGACCGCCACCTCCACCAGGGCGTGGTAGGCCGGGTGGAACTCGACCTCGTCGACCCGCTCGCCGGTGGGGGAGTGGGTGCGCAGCACCGGCGTCACCCGGTCGGCCGAGTCGGCCCAGAGCCGCACCTGCGGGGTGCCGGCCAGCTCGCCCAGGACGTCGAGCTCGCGCGCACCGGCCGGGTCGGCGGGCGCCACCCAGCGGTCGACCGCCTCGGCCAGGGCCGCGTCGGAGCGCAGCACGTGGAGCCCGCTCGGGGCCGGGACGACGTTGGTGACGACGTGGGTCCGCACCGTTCGAGCGTACGGCGGTTACGGTTGGCCCATGACCGAGGCGAGACGGCGCCTTCGCCGCGTGCTCGGGCGGGTACCCGGGTTGCTCCAGCTCGCCCGGCTCGTGGTCTCGACCATCCGGATCTGCATGCGCTACCGCGTCACCGGGCTGGCCTCTGAAGCGGGGTTCTTCGCGCTGCTCTCGCTGCCGCCGCTCGTCCTCGGGCTGTTCGGCGGCCTCGGCTACGTGGCGGACGCCATCGGCAGGAAGAACGTCGATCTGGTCAAGCACTCGATCAGCGACTACGCCGCTCGCTTCCTGACTCCCGACGTCATCGACGGCACTCTCGGGCCGACGATGACCGACGTCCTCAAGGACGGGCGCTTCGACCTCATCTCGCTCGGCTTCCTCATCTCGCTGTGGTCGGGGTCACGCGCCCTCAACGTCTTCGTCGACACCATCTCGATCATGTACGGGCAGTCCGGCGTGCGCGGCATCGTGCAGACCCGGGCCCTGTCCTTCTCGCTCTACGTGCTGGCGCTCGTGGTCGGCATCGTCACGATCCCCCTGGTGCTCCTCGGACCGAGCCTGATCGGTGAGTTCCTGCCGAAGGGCTGGGACTGGCTGATCCTGCTGTACTGGCCGCTCGTCACGCTGCTCACCGTCGGCGGCCTCACCAGCCTCTACCACGTCTCCACGCCGAGGCGTTCGCCGTGGCTCCGCGACGTCCCGGGCGCCGCACTCACCCTGGTCATCTGGTTGCTTGCCTCGTTCGTCGTGCGCGGCCAGATCGCCGCGTCCCTGGGTGGCACCTCGATCTACGGCCCGCTGTCGGCGCCGATCGTGCTGCTGATCTGGCTCTACGCCCTCGCCATCGCGGTGCTCATCGGAGCCGCCTTCAACGCCGCCGTGCGCGAGCTCTGGCCGCACGAGGAGCAGCGCTCGCTGCACGAGCGGCTCGGCGCCTGGATCGGTGAGCTGCGGCAGCGCCGCACCCGGCGTGAGGAGCGGCCCGCGGGCTGGGACGACCCGTTCGACGGCTACGCCAGGCCCGATGACGACGACCTGGGCCTGTCGGGCCTGCGCGAGGCGGCGCGGGGCCCGCTCACGCCGATGTCGGGCGCCGGCCGGTCGGCTCCCGCGCCGCAGCCACAGCACCCCGTGGATGCCGGGCGTCGGGTGGACGCCGAGCGCTGAGCGTCCGGGTGTCGTGCGGTGCCGCCGCGTCAGCTCGCCGGTTTGGAGTTCGTCCCAGCGATCGGATAATGTCTGCGAGCACGCCGAAGGGGCTCCACGGAGCCACGGCGCGCGCGGATGTAGCTCAGTTGGTAGAGCGCAACCTTGCCAAGGTTGAGGTCGCCGGTTCGAACCCGGTCATCCGCTCGGAGGGTGTAGCCGCCCCCACGGTGGAGTGGCCGAGAGGCGAGGCAGCGGCCTGCAAAGCCGCGTACACGGGTTCAAATCCCGTCTCCACCTCGAGTAGTACCC
>JBJMHD010000149.1:0-70123 GCA_045807565.1 Acidimicrobiales bacterium
CAAAGAAGATCCGCGAGCCCACTGCGAACCCAGAGTCCGGCCCGTAGTACGAGTCCTCGTGGTTATCGAAGACCCCGGCTAGGCCGATCAGGAAGAAGCCGGCAATGCACAGAGTCACCCACCAGCGTGACCACGAGCGGCGAAGTACCGCTACCGGACGCTCCCCAGGAAGCCACCGCACGAGAACACGCTACGCAAGGCCGGGCGTGTCGCTGGCCGAGCCTCTCAGCGCGGCATAAATGCCGATCAGCGACGCCGCCCTACGGTCGGACTGTGACCGTCTATTGGATGGGGTTCTCAGAGCCGTGGGACTGAAGTGACCACGATCTCGCGATTGAGGTAGACGACCCGCCGGTCGCCGAATGGCCATCGTTGGCCGCGTGGTCACTCGCAACCGGGACGGGTCGCTGATCGGGCGCGCAGTCGAGTTGCGGCGGCGACACGCTCAGGACGACACGGCCCTTGACCACTTCCCGATCGTGTCGGTCGGCGTCAGCGACGATGACACCGACCACGGATGGCGAGGACTCGGCTTCGGCAAGCTGTCCAGGGTCTAGGACCCTCCCCTGTCGATGACAACCGTCCTCGGACGTGGATCGGTGGACGCGCTACTCCGTGGGCGCCTGATCCGCGGCTGTCGAGATCGCCACCCCGGCCGCCTCGTAGAGCTCGGCGGCGTGGTCGGGTGAACGGCCGATCGCGGTGAGGCCCAGGCGACCGTCGATCGCCAGGCACGAGAGCATGTGCAGCACCACCCCAGTGCCGCGGGACGGATCGAACTGCAGGCCAGCCGCGGCCACTGCGTCGATCACGGCGCCGGGCGCGACGCCCGTCCACGCGGGGTCGACGAGGTTGTCGGTGGCCCAGTAGGCGCGGGCCGATCCGTCGGCGGTGAACCAGCGACCGGCGGCCTCGTCGTAGTGGCCCGGCGCCAGGTTGCGCAGCACGGCGTAGGGATGGGTGGTGCCGCCCTTTCGCAGGTTCACCTCGAGCGCGTAGAGGTGCCAGCGCCCCCGCGCGTCGCGCGCCGCCGCGAAGTCCACGCTGGCGCGGCCGAGCACGCCGTGCTCGGCCAGGCGCTCCCCCACCGCCCGCCCGTGGCGTGCCAGCTCCCCCGCGTAGGCGCCATCGGCGGGGAAGCGGCACCCCATGTACACCTGGCCGCCCGTGCCGCCCATCACCTGCTCGTGGGTGGCGAGCACGACGACCCGACGATCGGGGAGCACGTCGATCTGCACGCTGGGCGTGGTGAACCGAGTGCCGGAGATGAGCTCCTCGACCACGGCACCGTCGGCGAGGTCGTCGAGGTACCACGCGGGCAGCGCCTCCAGCCGGGAGCGGAGGTCGCCGGGCGTCCGGAGGTCCACCACCTGGTTGCCGTCACCCGCCCCGCTGTCATCGTGCTTGATCACCACGCCCGCCACGTTCGGCCGGGCTGCTCGGACGGACGCGATGGCGGCCAGGACGCCGTCCAGGTCACGGACGCCTTCGCACCCCGCGGGCACCGGCACGCCCGCCTCCTTGAAGAGGCGACGGCCCGCGCTCTTGAAGCCCAGCGGCCACAGCCGTGGTGCCGAGCCGTTGATCGGGGCGTCCAGCGCCAAGGCGACCGCCACCTCGTCGTCGGTGACGTTCCACGGCTCGATGAAGGCCGGTCGTCCACCGATGACGGACCGGAGCTCCTCCACCAGGTCCTCACGGTCGAGGAGCTTGGCCGCGACCGACCGGTGGCTCGGATCCGGCACCTCGAGCACGTGCAAGCGCGCACGAGCCGACTCGCGATGCGCTTCGGGCATGAGCGAGAAGTAGTAGTCGAGCACCTCCGCCGTCGGTGCCTGGGACACGACCAGCACGCAGTCGCACGCGATCCGGTTCAGCACGAGCGCCGCGATCAGGTACCGGTGCTCGAGCGCGGGCAACCGGTCCGCGTAGTGCGAGAGGAGCGACTCGCCGATGCTGAAGGACGGGAGGGCCACGAGCACGTGGTCGTCGTCGCGACCGGGCTGGCTCAAGGAGAGGGCGTGGCCCAAGCGCTCCTGCAGCTGCTCGAAGGCGGCGTGTGTACGGTCCATCGCGATCGCTCCCGCCGAGGTGGACGTGGATCCTACCGACCGCTCCGACGCGGCCGTCCGGGCTCGGTGATCAGTAGGCCCCTTCGCGGCGCAGGACCGCGGCGGTGGTGCGCAGCAGGATCTGCAGGTCGAGCACCAACGACCAGTTGTCCACGTAGTGCAGGTCGAGCCGCACGCACTCCTCCCACGGGAGGTCGCTGCGACCGCTCACCTGCCACAGGCCGGTGATGCCGGGCCGCACCACGAGCCGGCGGGTGCCCGCCTCGTCGGCGGCCGCCTCCTCGGGGGGCAGGGGGCGAGGCCCCACGAAGGACATGTCCCCCCGGAGCACGTTCCACAGCTGGGGCAGCTCGTCGAGCGACCACCGCCGGAGGACGTGCCCCAGCGGCGTGACCCGTGGGTCGTCCACCATCTTGAAGAGCCGCGGTTGCCCCAGGGCGACGGCGAGGTCGGCCTTGGCGTCTTCCGCACCGACCTCCATGGTGCGGAGCTTCACCATCCGGAACGGCCGGCCGTCGAGCCCCGCCCGAGGCTGCAGGTAGAACGCGGGGCCCCGAGTCGACAGCCGAACGAGCAGGGCCAGCACCAGGATCAGCGGTCCGAGCACCACCAGCGCGAGCGCCGCGCCCACCCGGTCGAACACGTGCTTGAGGGTCCGGTCCGACGTCGTGGGCCTGACGTCGCCGGTGTACACCGCCGTGAAGCCGCGGGGCCGACCAGCCGCGACCCGCGTGCTCCCCATGACGCCCGATGCTAGGCACATCCGCTCGATCGCCGGGGCGATTCGGGGCACCTCGCCGGGCCCGACCGACCTGCCAGACTCCTCGCCGTGCCCGATGTGCCCACCCATCCGACGCGTGACGACATCGACCTGTGCGGCGGAGCGTTCTGGGCCGG
The DNA here is from genome assembly GCA_045807565.1 of Acidimicrobiales bacterium. Lineage (GTDB taxonomy): Bacteria > Actinomycetota > Acidimicrobiia > Acidimicrobiales > VFJN01 > VFJN01. The sequence goes on from JBJMHD010000149.1 coordinate 2,970, forward strand.
CGACCACCATGAGGCCCTCACGTGGATGCGTCGGGAGGCGCCCGTGTACTTCGACGGCACCGTGTGGGGGATCAGCCGCTACGCCGACGTGAAGGACGTGTCCCGTCAGCCAGAGGTCTTCTCGAACGCGGGAGGCATCCGCCCCCAGCAGGGGCCCCTCCCCATGATGATCGACATGGACGACCCCGACCACCTCGCGCGGCGCAAGCTCGTGAACAAGGGGTTCACGCCGCGGCGCGTGCGCGACAGCGAGCCGCAGGTCCGGCAGGCGTGCACGCACATCATCGACGCCGTGATCGACCGCGGCGAGTGCGACCTCGTGAACGACGTCGCCGCTCCCCTGCCGATGATCATGATCGGTGATGCCCTCGGCGTGCGGCCCGAGCACCGCGCCGAGCTGCTGCGCTGGTCCGACGACATGCTCAAGGGGCTCGCCACCGAAGCCACCACCGAACAGCAGCTGGCGGCGGGCGAGGCCTTCGGCGCGTACAACGCCTACGCCGCCGAGGTCGTCGCCGACCGCCGGGCGAACCCCCAGGACGACCTCATGAGCATCCTCGTCCACGCCGAGGTCGACGGAGATCGCCTCTCGGACGACGAGATCCTCCAGGAGTCGCTCCTCATCCTCATCGGCGGCGACGAGACCACGCGACACGTCATCTCGGGCGGGATCCACCAGCTGCTGCTGCACCCCGACCAGTGGGAACGGCTGGCGTCCGACCCGGACGGCCGTCCCGCCGCCGTCGAGGAGATGCTCCGGTGGGTCACGCCGATCAAGAACATGGTGCGCACCGCCACACGCGACGTGGAGCTCCGCGGCCAGCAGATCCGCGACGGTGACGAGCTGATGCTGCTCTACCCCTCCGCCAACCGCGATGAGGACGTGTTCGAGGAGCCGTTCCGGTTCGACAGCGCTCGCACGCCGAACGAGCACGTGGCGTTCGGCTTCGGAACGCACTTCTGCCTCGGTGCCAGCCTGGCCCGCCTCGAGATCGCGGTGATGCTCGACGAGCTGCTCTCCCGCGTCCCGGAGCTGCGCCTCGCCGACCCTGACGCCGAGGTCGAGCTGCGGCCGGCGAACTTCATCAGCGGCCTGGAGCGCCTGCCCGTCGCCTGGTGACGTGCGAGGTCAGATCGCGGCGCGGTCCTGCCAGTACCGGTCGCGGAGCAGGCGCGTGTAGAGCTTGCCGGTGGGGTGGCGCGGCAGCTCGTCTTCGAAGTCGACCGAGCGGGGCACCTTGAACCCGGCGAGGCGCTCCCGGGCGTAGAGCAGGATCTCCTGCTCGAGCTCGCTCGACGGCGTGTAGCCCTCCTGGAGCTCGACGGCCGCCTTCACCTGCTCGCCCCACTCGTCGTCGGGGATCCCGAACACCGCGACGTCGGCGACGGCGGGGTGGTCGATGAGCACCTGCTCGATCTCAGCGGGGTAGATGTTCACCCCGCCGGAGATGATCATGTTGGCGGCGCGGTCGGAGAGGAACACGTAGCCGTCCTCGTCCACGTGGCCCACGTCGCCCATCGTGAAGGTGCCGGGCCCGGAGTGCGCGGCCGCCGTCTTCTCCTCGGCCTGGTGGTACTCGAACACCTCGTCGGTGACGAGGTTGTGCGTGTAGAGCGTGCCGATCTCGCCGGGTGGCAGGCGCTCGCCGTCGGCGTCGACCGCGAACACCTCGTAGGTGGGGATCGCCTTGCCGACCGTTCCGGGCTTGGTGAGCCAGGCCTCGGCATCGACCAGCGTGAACACGCCGCCTTCCGTGCTGCCCCAGTACTCCGTGAGCACTGGCCCCCACCACTCGATCATCTGGTGCTTCGTCGACGGTGCGATCGGCGCGGCACCGTGCAGCACGGTGCTCAGCGACGACGGATCGAAGGCCGCCCGCTCCTCCTCCGGGAGGCGAAGCAGCCGGACGCACATGGTGGGCACCACGTGGCTGTTGCGCACCGCTCGCTCCTGCACGAGCTGAAGGCACTGCGACTCGTGCCAGCGCGGCATGACGACGAGCTCGGCTCCGTTGAAGAGGTCGATCGCCGCGAAGCCGAGAGGCGCGGCGTGGTACAGCGGGCCGGTGACCAGGTGGGGACCCTTGCCGTCGAGCCCGAGCAGCATCCCCGACGGTCCGCTCGCGGTCATCGTGGCGCCGAGGGTGAGCTGGCTGCGCCGCTTCACGCCCTTCGGCCGCCCGGTGGTGCCCGACGTGTAGAGCATGGTGCCGCCACCCGGGCCATCGAGCGGGAAGGGCTCGTCCACCGGGTGGGCGGCCAGCGACTCGAGCTCGTCTCCGGCCAGCACCACGGCGACGTCGTGCCCGGCGGAGGCGGCGGCGGCTCGGGCCACCGACTCGTGCTCGGGATCAGAGAAGAGGATCGTGGAGCCGCTGTCCTCGAGGATGTACGCGACCTCGCTCGCGGTGAGGTGCCAGTTGATCGCGGTGACCCAGGTGCCCGACTGCTGCGCGGCGAGGAGCACGTCGATGAGCTCGACGCGGTTGCCGATGAGCATCGACACGTGCCCGCCGACGGGCACGCCGCCGTCGTCGAGCATCCAATGACCGAGCCGGAGCGCGCGATCGAGGAGCTCGCCACGCGTGCGGCGTCGGGTCAGGTCGTCGACGGCGGGAGCGTCCGGGTCGGCGGCGACCAGCTCGGGGAACGTCATGGGTTCGATCCTGGCAGGGATCGGAGCCTGCTGCCGCACGCCGTAACGTGCCCACATGGCTGGAGGTGATCACAGCGCCAGAGCGGTGGTCGCGGCCCTGCTCGCCAACCTCGGCATCGCCGCGTCGAAGCTGGTGGGCTTCCTCGTCACCGGCTCCGCCTCGATGCTCGCGGAGGCGATCCACTCCGTGGCCGACTCCGGGAACCAGGGCCTGCTGCTGCTCGGCGGGCACCGGGCCCGCCGCGATGCCGACGACACGCACCCCTTCGGCTACGGCCGAGAGCGCTACTTCTGGGCCTTCATCGTCGCTCTCGTCCTGTTCAGCCTGGGCGGCGGCTTCGCCATCTTCGAGGGCATCGAGAAGATCCTCCACCCGCACGAGCTCGAGTCGGTGGGAGTTGCCATCGCGATCCTCCTCTTCGCCCTCGGGCTCGAGGGGTACTCCTTCCGCACCGCGGTGATCGAGTCGAACAAGGTCCGGGAGGACGCCTCGTGGTGGCAGTTCATCCGCCGGTCGAGGAACCCCGAGCTCCCTGTGGTGCTGCTCGAGGACCTTGCCGCCCTCACCGGCCTCGTCATCGCCCTCGGTGCGCTCACGCTGTCGGTCGTCACCGACGACCCCAGGTACGACGGGATCGGCACGCTGATGATCGGACTGCTGCTCACCGCGGTCGCGATCGTCCTCGCCGTGGAGATGAAGAGCCTGCTCCTCGGGGAGACGGCGCAGCCGGCGGTGCAGGAGGCCATCCGCACCGGGATCGAGCGCGAGCCCGCCGTCGAGCGGCTGATCCACCTCCGCACCCAGCACATCGGGCCCGACGAGCTCCTCATCGGCGCCAAGGTGGCGTTCGCCGACGGCCTCTCGATGCAGGAGCTGGCCGAGGCGGTCAACCGGGTCGAGGCGAACGTGCGCGAGGCGGTGCCGGAGGCACGGGTGATGTACGTCGAGCCCGACGTGGTGGGTCCGGAGCCTCCCGACGACCCGCTCGCCACGCCGCTGTCGGCGCGCGGCCGGGACGGCTCGTGACCGGCGCCGACGCGTCGGGGCGGCGGCAGCTCGAGGCGCTCGGCGAGCTCATCCGCAAGCAGCGCCAGCAGGCCGAGATGACCCTGCGCGACCTCGCCGAGAGGGCGAACGTGTCGAACCCCTACCTGAGCCAGATCGAACGAGGCCTCCACGAGCCGTCGGTGCGCGTCCTGAAGGGGATCGCCGGCGCGCTCAACGTCAGCGCCGAGCAGCTCCTGGTCCAGGCCGGCGTCCTCGAGGGGGTGGAGCACGAAGCGCCGCCGCCCCCGAGCGTCGAAGACGCCGTGAACGCCGACCCCCGCCTCAGCAAGGACCAGCGCGCCGCGCTGATGAGCGTGTACCGCAGCTTCGTGGAGGACGCTCCGGTCGCCGCGAAGCGGCCGCGCCGGCGCACGTGATCCACGCGCGCGAGAGCGGCGCCTCGGGGGGAGAGGCGCCGCTCATCGCGCGAAGTCCCGTGGGGGACTCGGACGCAGGGGGTCGGTCGGGGTGTCGACCGACCCGCTCTAGGCGGCCTTGACCGCGGGCTTCGTGGCCTTCTTGGTCTTGTAGCCGGCCAGCGGGGCCACCGTCTCGAGGACGGCGGTCACGAGCGCGGTGTTGGCGTCGATCAGCTTCTTCACGAAGGCGGTCTGGCTCTCCACGACCTCGATGGGCGTGGCCAGCGACGCGGGGTAGGTGACGGAGGGAAGGCGGTCACCGACGAGCTCGACGCCCTTGGAGACGTACTCGACGACGGTGGGCTTGGCGTCCTTGACGGCCTGGAGGATCTGGTCCTCGTAGCCCTCGACGGTGCTCAGGATGGTGCTCATGGTTGGAACGGTGCTCCTCGGTGGGGGGTGCTGCGGCAAGCAGTGCGCTAACTATATCTAGCAGTTGCTTGATGCGTCAACGTGGCCTCCGTCACACCGCCTTACGGCGGGGCCGTCAGGCGGGGACGCCGACGGCGAGGGCGAACGCCTGCCGCCACCCGGTGTCGCTGACGCCCAGCTCGGCAAGGCGGGCTTCGGCCTCCGACAGGCGGGCGGGGGCGTCAGGGTCGCTGCGTGCGGTCGCGGCGGTGGCGTCGGCCAGGCGCACGAGCGTCTGCGACACGCGGTCCTCGGTGGCGTCGGCGGCTGCCCGCACCTGGTCGAACGCCGCGGTGGAGGCCGCGACATCGCCCCGCCGTGACAGCGCGAGGGCGCGAGCGATGCCCGCGGTGAGGCGGTCGAGGTAGCTCGCGCGCTCGTGGACGTCGACCTCGTCGGCGGCGGCCAGGGCCTCGTCGATCGAGCCGTTCGCCACGCTCGCCAGGGCGAGGGCCGAGTGCAGGTTCGGATCGATCTCGGGCGCCAGCCGCGCCTCGAGAGACGACATGAGCGCCACCGCTCCTGCCACGTCCCCGCACTGGAGGCGGTGGAGACCCAGCGACGTCGTGCGCTCCGTGTCACCGACGATCAGCTCTCCGTCGCCGCCGTCGGCGAGTGCGGGCGGGGACACCGCGAGCATCTGCTCGCTGCGGGCGACGTCGCCCACCTGCACCGTGGCCGCGAGCCCCGCCATCATCGCCACGATCAGCTCGCGCTCGCTGAGGGGCGTGCCGTCGCTCCGATCCATCGAGGCGACCATGTCGAGGCCCTCCTCCACCTGCCCGGAGAGGATCAGGGCGCGACCGAGCACGGCCGAGGACTGCGAGTGGCCGAAGTCGTCTTGGATCTCGTCGAAGAGCGCACGCGCCTCTCGCAGGCGATCGATGGCGCTCAGGGTCCGACCGGTCCACAGCCGAACGGATCCGGCCAGGATCAGCATCATGCCGACCGCCCACCGGTCGCCGCCGCGGTCGTCGGCGAGCACGGCCTCGGCCATGTCGCCGGCCTCGGTGGCGTGGCCCTGCTGGAAGCGAGCCCAGGCGAGGAGACCCCGCGCCCACCGCAGGCCCCCAGGATCGCCCAGCTCCTCGAAGGTGGCGGCCGCCTTGTGGAGCAGGACCTCGGCCTCGGCGACGCGACCCGAGTAGAACGCGCACCACGCGAGGTTCTGGCGCACCCACGCGATGCCGCGACGGTCCTCCAGCTCCTCGTACCGCCGGAGCGCCTGCTCGAGCAGCGCGGTGGCGGCGGCGTACTCGTGCCGGGTGAGCGCGCCGAACCCGCGGAACCGGAGCACCTCCGCCTCGCCCGTCGCATCGCCGAGCTCCTCGAACACGTGGCCCGCTTCATCGAGAGCAGACTCCGAGGCGGCCCAGCTGGACGCCTTCTGCTCGATGTCGGCGAGCACCAGCAACGCCCGTCCGAGATCGCGCCGAGCGTCGCCTCCGGCGTGCCGGCTCTCCTCGACCGCGGCCACGGCGTCCGCTCGTGCCGGCGCGACCTCGCGCAGGCCGGCCAGCGCCCGGGCGCGGCCCATGAGGAACGTGCGGTGCCGCGGCCCGTGGCGGCCGCCCAGCAACCGCAGGCCCTCGCTGTAGAGGCGCTCGGCCACCACGGACATCTCGGCCTGGTTGGCGCGGGCGGCCGCCTGCTCGAGCCAGTGGAGCGCGGGCTCGGCGAGATCGGTCGGAAGCCCCTCCACCGGACCGAGCTCCTTGAGGAGCTCGGCGGCGCGGACGTAGTGGTACGTGAGCCGGTCGATCACGGCGTCGTGGTCGGTGTCCTCGTGGACCTCCATCCAGGTGGCGATGCCGTAGTGGGATCGGGCGCGGTCAGCCTTGGTGAGGGTGCTGTAGGCCACCTCGCGCACGAGGTCGGAGCGGAAGGTCCACTTCTCGCTCTCCCCGGCACCGCTGAGCACGAGGAGCTCCTTGTCCTCCAGCGAGTGGAGGATCGGCCGCACGTCGGCGATGCCGAGGTGCTTCCCGGCCATGACCTCGATCGCGCTCATGGGGCCGCGGCGGCCGAGCACCGCGCAGTCGTCGAGGACACGCCGCTCGTCCACCGAGAGCCCGTCGAGGCGGGCGGACACCAGCCCGCGCAGGGTGTCGGGAAGGTCGATGTGGTCGTCGTGGTCGCCATGCCCGCGCACACCGACCATCCCCGCGTCGGACAGGAGGGTGACGAGCTCCTCGAGGAAGAAGGGGTTGCCGCCACTGCGCGCCAGCAGCTCCTTGGTGAGGCCCGCGCCCAGCTCCGCCCCCGCCAGCTCGCACAGGAGCGCCTCGGCGGACTCGGACGTGAGCGGGTCGAGGGTGAGCACGACGAGGTTGTGCCGGCCGTGCGGCGGGTGCCACCGCTCCTCGACCGCAGGACGAGCGGTGGCGAGCACCACGAACTTCCTCGACGACAGCCGGTCGAGCAGCGTGTCGACGAGCTCGAGCACCAAGTCGTCGGCCCAGTGCAGGTCGGACAGCACCACCACCACCGGACGATGCGCGGAGAAGCGCTCGGCGTAGGTGACGACCGCCGAGGTGGCCTCCTCGCGAGCGCGCGCCGGATCGATGCCGCGCAGCTCGGAGTCGTAGCCCATGAGGTAGAGCAGCCCCTGGTGGACCCGGTCCACCTCGGCGGGGCTGGCGTCCTCGCCGAGCGCGATGCACACGGAGGTGCGGGCCAGCTCGATGGCCTTGTCGACGGGATCGCTCGAGCGGATCCCGGCGCCGTGGCGCAGCGCATCGGCCACCGGCCACCAGATGTTCGCCTCGCCGTAGGGGACGCAGCGGCCCTCGAGGATGAGGGCGTTGTGCGCCTCCTCGGCGTGCCGGGCCAGCTCCTCGGCCAGGCGGGACTTGCCGACGCCCGCCTCGCCGAGCAGGAGCAGGAGCGAGGCTCGGGCGTTGCAGATGGCGTTCTCCACGCTGTTGCAGAGCAGGCCGAGCTCGGGCTCGCGGCCGATGAGCCGGGCCCGGTTCCGCTCGGGGCGGTAGCCAGGCGGGAGCTCGGCACCGTCGGCCCGCCATGCCGGCACCAGCTCCTCGCGGCCCTTGGCGGTGATCGGGTCGAGCGCCTCGTAGCGCACGGTCCGCCGCGTGGCGGCGAAGGTGGCCGGGCCGACCAGCACGTCACCGGGCTGCGCGGCGGCCTGCAGGCGGTTGGCCGTGTTCACCACGTCGCCCATGGCCGTGTAGTCGCCGCCCGCCCGGAGCGCGCCCACCAGCACCTCGCCCGTGTTGACGCCCACCCGCATCCGGATGTCCACGTCGAGCTCCGCGGTGTGGGCGGCGAGGGTCTCCTGCATGCGCAGCGCCGCTCGCACGGCGCGCTCGGCGTCGTCCTCGTGCGCCGTGGGCGCGCCGAACAGGGCGACGATGGCGTCGCCGATGATCTTGTCGACACGCCCGCCGAACGCGTCGATGTCGGCGACGAGCCGCTCGAAGCAGCCGTCGATCAGGTTCTTCACGTGCTCGGGATCGCGGGTCTCCGAGAGGGTGGTGTAGCCCACCAGGTCCGCGAACAGGACCGTGACGATGCGCCGCTCGTCGCCCCGCAGCCGCAGGTCCTGCCCGCAGTCGGCGCAGAACCGTGCGCCTGCCGGCACGTCAGCACGACAGCTGGGGCAGGTCACCGCGCCCGAATCTACTGGTGACCCATCGCAAACCCCGCTTCCTTCTGCGCCCCGCCTCCCGCTCAGGGTGACCGGGGTCACCTCGGGGACAACCCCGATGTCCCGGCCGGGGCACCACAGGTACGGTCCCGAACCATGACCATGACCTCCCCCACACCACCGGCGAGCGCGGTGGCGGCAGCGCGCGCCGTCCACGCCACCAAGATCTACGGCCAGGGAGACACCGAGGTCCGCGCCCTCGACGACGTGTCGATCGACTTCGAGGCGGAGCGGTTCACGGCGATCATGGGGCCATCGGGCTCGGGCAAGTCCACCCTGATGCACTGCGTCGCCGGTCTCGACAGCCTCACCTCGGGTGAGGTGTTCATCGGCGAGACCGACCTCACGACGCTGCACGACAAGGAGCTCACGCAGGTCCGGCGCGACCGCGTCGGGTTCGTGTTCCAGAGCTTCAACCTGATCCCCACGCTGAACGCGCTGGAGAACATCACCCTGCCGATGGACCTCGCCGGCCGGAAGCACGACTCGCCGTGGGTGGACGAGGTCGTGCGCACGGTCGGCCTCGGCGACCGCCTGAAGCACCGGCCCAGCGAGCTGTCGGGCGGCCAACAGCAACGGGTCGCGGTGGCCCGTGCCCTCGCCGCCCGACCGTCGATCATCTTCGCCGACGAGCCCACCGGCAACCTGGACTCGCGCAGCGGCGCCGAGATCCTGTCGTTCATGCAGACCGCCGTGTCCGACCTCGGGCAGACCATCGTGATGGTCACCCACGATCCCGTCGCGGCCGCCTACGCGTCGCGCGTGGTGTTCCTCGCCGACGGACGGATCGTCGACGAGCTCCACGACCCCTCGGCCGAGCAGATCCTCGACCGCCTGAAGGCCTTCGGGGACGCTTGATGCTGAAGGTCACCCTCCGATCGTTCTGGGAGCACAAGCGCCGGCTCGTGCTCACGGTCATCTCGATCGTGCTCGGCGTGTCCTTCATGGCGGCGACGTTCGTCCTGGGCGACACCTTCAACCGGTTCTTCGACGACCTCTTCTCCACCGGTGGCGAGAAGGTCGACGCCCAGGTCGAGGGCGACGTCACCCTCTCCGACCCCTTCAGCGGCCAGGACGAGCGGGCCCCGCTCCCCGAGTCGATGGTCGAGCAGGTGGCGGCCGTGCCGGGCGTGCGCGTGGCGGAGCCGTACGTGATCACCATCGGCTTCGGGACCACGAACCGGGTGCTCGGGCCCGATGGCAAGGCCCTCGGCGCGGCGCAGGGCCCGCCGACCCTCCTCGAGAGCTGGCGACCGCACAGCCAGCTCTCCGCGTACCGCGTCGAAGACGGCCGCGGCCCGGAGGCGGACGACGAGATCGCCCTCGACCTCGCCACCTTCGAGGACTCCGGGTACGAGCTCGGCGACACCGTCACCGTCGTCACCCTCGACGGCAACAAGGACTACACCCTCGTCGGCACGGTGCGCTTCGGCACCGCGAAGAGCTCGGGCGGGGCGTTGTCGGCCGAGTTCACCCTCGCCGAGGCGCAGCGCCTGGCGGACCTCCCCGGACAGGTCGACCAGGTGGTCGCCGGCGCGGAGCCGGGGGTGAGCCAGGAGGAGCTGGCCGGCGCGATCCGGGAGGCGCTGCCGAAGGACGTCCACGTCCTCACCGGCAAGCAGGCCTCGGATCAGCTCTCCTCCGACGTGCAGAGCGGCTTCTCGATCATCACGACGATCATCCAGGTGTTCGCCGGCATCGCGCTCCTGGTGGGGATCTTCGTGATCACCAACACGTTCTCGATCATCGTGCAGCAACGCACCCGCGAGCTGGCCCTGCTCCGAGCCGTGGGCGCGGGTCGCCGGCAGGTGCTCACCTCCGTCCTGCTCGAGGCGATCCTCGTCGGGCTCATCGGCGCAGGCCTCGGGCTCCTCGTCGGCGTGGGTCTGGCGACCGCTTCCATCGCCGGGTTCGGAGCCGACCTCGGCGGCATCGTCCTGAGCGGCAAGACGGTGGGCGCGGCGCTGCTGATCGGATTGGTCGTCACGCTCGTGTCGGCTCTCGCGCCCGCCATCCGCGCCACGCGCGTGCCGCCGCTCGCCGCGCTGCGCGACGTGGCCATCGACCGATCGGGGGCGTCGAGGGCACGCGTGGCGCTGGGGGTGCTGATCACCCTCGCTGCCGCCTTCCTGCTGAGCACGATCTGGACAGGCGACAACACGACCGACGACATCGCGCCGATCATCATCGGCGCCCTCCTCGTCCTCGTGGCCGCGGTCATCGTCGGTCCGGTCCTGGCTGGTCCCAGCGTGCTCCTCGGGGGCAAGCCGCTCGCCAAGCTGTCGGGCATCACCGGTCGCCTGGCCGTCGAGAACGCGTCTCGCAGCCCGAAGCGGACCTCGGCCACGGCCGCCGCCCTGCTCATCGGCGTCGCCCTGGTCGGGCTGCTGTCGGTGTTCGGGGCGTCGGCCAAGGCGTCCATCGACAAGGTGGTGAGCCGCGGGTTCAACGGCGACTTCGTGGTGCAGGCGGAGTCATCCGGCTTCGGGCCGGGCATCGGCGGCTTCTCCCCGGCCATCGCCGAGCAGGTCGTCGCCACCGAGGGGGTGGCGACCGTCGCGCCGCAGGCGCTGGCCGGCGCGCACCTCGTCTACCCGGACGGGGACGAGGCGGACGAGGTGATCACCGCCATGGACCCGAGCACCCTCACCGGGACCCTCGAGCCGACCATGGCCGAGGGCGCGGTGACCGACCTCACCGACGATGGGGTGATCGTCGACGTCGAGCGGGCCAGGGAACACGGGATCTCGCTCGGGGACAAGATCCACTTCGTCCTCTCCGGCGGCGAGCAGCTGGACCTCAGGGTCGCGGCGTTGAGCGACGAGGAGAACCTGCTCGGGTTCTTCACCATGACCCGCGCCACGTACCAGGCGAACGCCAAGGCACCCCTCGACACGTTCCTCTACGGCACCGTCGACGACGGCGCCGACGTCGATGTCGTCGTCGACCGCGTCGACGAGGCAGTGGCGGCGACGCCGGGGCTGCAGGTGCTCGACAAGGAGGGCTTCATCGGCTCGATCGCCGATCAGGTGTCGTTCTTCCTCAACTTCATCACCATCCTGCTGCTGCTCTCGATCGTCATCGCCCTGATCGGCGTGGCCAACACGCTGTCCCTGTCGATCAGCGAGCGGGTGCGGGAGCTCGGCCTCCTGCGGGCGGTGGGGATGGACCGTGTCCAGCTCAAGCGATCGATCCGCTGGGAGGCGATCCTGATCGCGATGCTCGGGACGACCGTCGGCGTCGCGCTGTCCGTGGGGCTGGGGTGGGCGCTGATGGAGGGCTTCGCCAGCCAGGGCTTCACCGAGTTCCGCGTGCCGGTCGGGTCGCTGGTCGTGCTGCTCGTCGCCGGTGCCGGGGTCGGGACCCTCGCGGCCATCCTCCCCGCCCGGCGCGCCGCGAAGCTCTCGATCCTCGACGCCATCGCCACGGACTGAGCTCGCGCGAGACATCGAACGCCTGTTCGTCTATCCTCCAGGGCGTGGCGTTCACCGAGATCGAGGCCTCTCGCGCCGACGTGGCGTGGCAGCCGTCGCTGCTGGCCATCGACGAGCCCGACGTCGACCCCACCCTGAGCGGTGCCCGGCGCCGCTTCCTCGGGCAGGGGGCGTGGGTCGACGTCGTCCCCGGATGGGCGCGCGGCGCCGACACCCTCTTCGACTCGGTGCTCGGATCGGCGGTGTGGAAGGCCTACGAACGCCCGATGTACGACCGCATCGTCGACGTCCCGAGGCTCACCGCCACCGAGTGGCGTCGTCGACCGGCCATCCTCGACCGGATGGCACGGTGCCTCGGCCGTCGCTACGGCGTGGAGCTGCCCTCGATCTCCGCGAACCTCTACCGCGACGGCCAGGACTCGGTCGCCTGGCACGGCGACCGCATCGGCCGGGTGCGCTCCGACGCCGTCGTGGCGATCTTGTCGCTCGGGTCCGATCGCACCCTCCTCCTGCGACCCAACGGCGGTGGCCACTCGATCGCCCTGCCGATGCGCTCCGGGGACCTCGTCGTGCAGGGCGGCACCTGCCAGCGCACCTTCGAGCACTGCGTGCCGAAGCGCGCCCACGCCGGCCCGCGGATCAGCGTCATGTTCCGCCAGCGGGGAGGGAGCTGAGGGCCTTCCGGTGGTCCCACCGGCCCGGGTCGGTCGTGGACCGCCAGTCCTCCGTCTGCGCGAGCGCCCACCGCGCCCAGCCCGCCATCGATCGCTCGTGGTCCACGACGAACTGCAGACCCAGCGCGTTGAGGTGACCTCGCTGCGCGAAGGCGTATCCCTCGTCGGAGAGCTCGCGCACCTTGCCCTCGAGGTCGGCGAGGCGCTCCTCGGCCGTCGTCGCGATGGCCGTGAGCGTGGCCCGGAGCTGGTCGAGCGACCCGGCGTCGGCGAAGAACACCTTCACCATGCCCTCGAACTCGAGGGTGGGGGGCGCCGGCGGATCGTCCAACCAGCGGCGCAGCGCCGTGCGCCCGCGCTTCGTCACCGAGTACACGGTGCGCGGCCGTGCACCGGTCATCTCGCGCTCGCTGCTCGCCAAGCCGGCCGCCACCAAGCGCTTCGGCTCGTCGTAGAGCTTTCGCTCGGCCCGCGGCCAGAACCAGCCGAGGGACTTCTGCACCTGCTTGGCGAGCTCGTAGGTGGTCCAGGACCGCAGCGAGAGCAGCCCGAGGATGGCGTGCGACGTGGTGGACGGCGGCGGCGTCATGATCCGAGGTTGACATAGTGCCCTGGGCAGTGTCTAGTGGCAATCGAATGCTGCAGAGGGCAGCATCCACGCACAGGAGGGCAACACGATGCAGACGACGACCCTGATCCGTGGCCGCGACGAGGGCGAGGCCACCTGGTTCTTCAACGCCCTGACCACCAGCGTGGCCAGCACCGAGGAGACCGGCGGCGCCTACAGCCTCACCGAGCACCTCGTGACCTCCGCCTCGAACCCGCCGATGCACGTGCAGGTCGATGAGGAGGAGGCCTTCTACATCCTCGATGGCGAGGTCGAGTTCGAGGTCGACGGGCACGTCGCGGTCGCGACCCCGGGAACGTTCGCCCTCGTCGCCCGCGGCGCTGCCCACACCTTCCGCGTGCTCACCGACACGGCGCGGATGCTCGTGATCTGCTCGGGCAAGCCCACCGACAACCTCGAGGACTTCTTCTTCGGGATGGGCACCCCTGCCACCGAGCGGCGGCTCCCCGAGCCAGGCGCACCCGACGAGGCGCTCCTCGTGCAGCTCTGCAGCCGCACGGGCATCGAGCTGGTGCCGTGAAGCTGCTCGTGGTGGTCGCGCACCCGGACGACGAGTCGTTCGGGTGCGGGTCCATCCTCGCCCGCGCCGCGCAGGCCGGACACCACACGTCCGTCCTCTGCGCCACCCGCGGCGAGGCCGGCGAGAGCCGGATCGCCACGGACGACCTGGCGGCGGTGCGCGAGTCCGAGCTGCGCGCCGCCGCCCGCGTCCTCGGCGTCGCCGAGGTGCGCGTCCTCGACCACCGCGACTCCGGCATGACCGGCGATCCTGCCCGGGGCACGCTGGCGGGGGCCGACCCCGCCCGCATCACGGCGGAGGTGGGCGCCGTCATCGACGAGCTCCGCCCCGACGTGGTGGTCACCCTCGATGCCAGCGACGGCCACCGCGACCATGCGGTCATCCGCGACGCGACCGTCGCTGCCGTCGACAGCGCCACCCGGCCGCCCGCCGGCACCTACCTCTGGTGCCTCGCCCGGTCGTCCATGGCGCGGTGGGCGGACCACCAGCGAGGGACAGGCGGTGGCGACGCCTACCTCGACCTCGGCGAGCTCGGCACCCCAGACGAGGACATCACGCTGATCGTCGACGCGGCGGCGCAGCTCGCCACGCGCTGGGACGCGATGCGGGCCCACGCGAGCCAGGGCAGCCCGTACGACGACCTGCCGACCGAGCTCCAGCACGAGTTCCTCGCGACCGATCGCCTCCGGCTGGTGCGCGGCGACGACGTGCTGCGCGGGGACGTCGAGGGCTGACCTACCGTTCGCGCGTGGCCGGGTACTCGGGGACGCCGCTCGCCCAGAAGCTCGGGATCAAGCCGGGCACGCGCCTCGCCGTGCTCGGTGCACCGGCGGGGTTCCGGATCGACCAGCTCCCCGGCGGTGTCGAGGTGCGCTCCACCGCGCGCGGCGCCCACGACGTGATCGTGTCGTTCCACACGAGGCGTGCCGACCTCGCCAAGCGACTGCCCACGCTCATGCGCGCGCTCGACGTGGACGGCGGGCTCTGGGTCAGCTGGCCGAAGAAGGCGTCCGGGATCCCGACCGACATCACCGAGGACGTCGTGCGCGAGGTCGCCCTCCCTCCCGGGCTGGTCGACGTGAAGGTGTGCGCGGTCGACGACACGTGGTCGGGCCTTCGCCTGTGCCTGCGCAAGGAGCTCCGAGCGGGGCGTCGCACAGCGGCCGGATAGCGGTCAGTCCTCGGCCGGGCCCATCTCCGCCGGATCCCAGAAGGCACGCATGGACGTGATCTTCCCGGCGTCGTCGAACGTCATCACGTCGATGATGTCGATGCACATCGTGGTGCCGCCCATGGTGGGCCGCGCCTGCATCGGGAAGGCGCACTCCCCCGCCGCCACCCGGACCGGGCCGGTGCGGCGCAGCTCGATCGAGTCGGCCATCGTGCTCATCTGCGTGAAGAACTCGCCGATGGCGTCGTGGCCCTCGTGCCGTGGCGTGCCCACTGGGTCCTCCACCCAGGCGCCGGGGGTGAAGAGCGCGACGTACGCGTCCTTGTCCCCCGCGGTGAAGGCGCCCGTGTAGGCGTCGACGACGGAGCGGATCGTGGCGGCGTCAGCGGTCATGGTCGCGGACGCTACCGGTGATCAGGCGCGGGCCGCGGTCCCACGTGAGGTAGTTCCACGCCCAGTTGAGGAGCACCGACGCCCGGTTGCGCGGTCCCACGAGGGTGACGATGTGCAGGCCCAGCCACGCCACCCATGCCAGGCCGCCCCGGAGTCGGATCCGGCCGGGGAGCTCGGCGACCGCGGCCCGCCGGCCGATGGTGGCCATGATGCCCTTGTCCAGGTAGCGGAACGGCTTGGTGGGACGACCCTCGAGGAGGCGACGGATCTGCCGGGCGACGTGCCGTCCGGACTGCATCGCGACCGGCGCGAGCTGCGGGAGCACCTCGCCTCCCCGATCGGTGGCGGCGGCGACGTCGCCGATCGCCCACGCTCCGGGGCGCCCCGGCACGCGCAGATCCCGCTCCACCACCACCCGTCCGCCTCGCCCGGTCGGGAGGTCGAGGGCGGACGCCAACCGGTTCGCCTGCACGCCGGCGGCCCAGACGAGGGTGTGGCAGGGCAGCACCTCGCCGCCGACCAGCGTGACCGCATCGCAACCGACGGACTCGACCTGCACCCCGAGCCGCACCTCCACGCCGCGTGCGCGCAACGTCTCCAGCGCGTGCCGGCGGCTGGACCCGACGAACGGGTGGAGGAGGTGGTCCTGCATCTCGACGAGGACCACCCGCGCCTGGGTGACGTCGATCCCGGGGTAGTCCCTGCCGAACACCATGGCGAAGAGCTCGGCCAGCGCGCCGGCGGTCTCCACGCCCGTGGGCCCGCCACCGACCACGACGAAGGTGAGCCCGCCGCGGTCGATGAGGCTCGGGTCGCGGTCGGCCGCCTCGAAGCGCGACACCACGTGGTCCCGCAGCCGGGTGGCGTCCTCGAGCGTGTACAGCGGGAAGGCGTGCTCGGCGGCTCCGGGGGTCCCGAACCACGCGACCGACGCGCCAGCGGCGAGCACGAGGTGGTCGAACGGCAGGTCGGACTGCCCCTCCACGTGCAGGACCCGCGCCGTCCAGTCGACGCCGGTCGCTCGGCCCTGGCGGAAGCGCAGGTTGCCCTGCCGGTGGAACAGGCCGCGGACGACGTGGGCCACGTCGGTGGGGCTCAAGCCCGCCGTCGCCACCTGGTAGAGCAGCGGCTGGAAGGTGTGGAAGTTGTGCTGGTCGACCAGCGTGACCTCCACCGGTGCCCCCTTCAGGCCCCGGGCGACCTCGAGCCCGCCGAAGCCCGCACCGATCACCACGACCTTGGGGACCACGGTCACGCGCGCAGCCTAGCGAGATTTGTGAAAACTCTCACGAGTGGCGGGGGCGGGCTGGCAGGTCGGGCACCAGTAGCTGCTCCGCTGCTGCTCGCCCTGCCGAGCCACGCGGATGGGCGTGCCGCACCGGCGGCACGGCTGACCCCGGCGCCCGTAGACGGCGAGGCCACCGGCGTGCGTGCGCCGGGCCGAGCCCACCAGGTTCGCCTGGAGCTGCCGCGCCGCGACCTGCCACACCCGTCGGCGGGCGTCATCGGGCAGGTCGATCAGGGGCATGCCCGGGTCGAGCCCCGCGGCGAAGCACGCCTCCGACTTGTAGACGTTGCCGATCCCCGCCGCGATGCGCTGGTCGAGCAGCGCCTCGCCCAGCGTGGCGTCGGCGGACGTGAGGCGGCGCGACCGCGCCACGACGTCGTCGAGGACGTCGTCCGCCAGCGAGGCCGCCTGGCAGAGGTCGGGTCCGAGGGATGCGAGCGGCGCGGGGTCGCCGCCGCGCTGGTGGTAGGTCTCCACGACCGGCGCCTGGAAGCACACCGCCACCCACCCGCTGTCGGTGCCGATGACGGCCCGGGCGAGGTGGGCGGGCTTCTGCCATCGCTCGCGCTCGCGGTACACGTGCCACGAGCCCGACATGCGCAGGTGCGTCCGCAGCACCAACCCGCGCTCGAAGTGGACCAGGAGGTGCTTGCCGCGCGCCTCGACCTGCTCGATGCGCTCCCCCAGCTCCGGTGCGTCACCGACCAATCGCGGCGCCTCGAACCGCGTCACGCGGTGGCCCTGCAGCGCGGGCCGCAACCGGGCGGCGATCTTGAAGAGGGTGTCGCCTTCGGGCACGCGCTCAGTGTGCCGTGGAGTTACGGTCGCCCGACATGGTCGGCGTCGCTCGCCCGGGTCCGCGCCGGTAGCCCCGATGCGGTCGATCAGCGTCGACGAGCGCCGCGCCCGGCTGGCGCACCGGCACCGATTGGCACCGAGCGCTCGCGTCGACGACGACCCAGTCGCGATCGCGCGGTCGGTGGTGGCGCTCCATGCCACCGACCCGGCCACGGTGGTCCTGTCGACGATCCAGCGCATGCGCACGCCCGATCCCGCGGTGGTCGCGCGGGCGCTGTTCGAGCACCGGACCCTCGTGCGGATGCTCGCCATGCGAAGGACGCTGTGGACCGTCCCGGTGGTCGACCTGGCGATCGTGCAGCGATCGAGTGGCGACGCCGTCGCCGCCGCCGAGCGCAAGCGGTTCGTGAAGATCCTCGAGGACGCCGGGGTCGCCAAGGACGGAGCCCGGTTCCTTCGACGGGCGGAGGAGAAGGCGCTGGCCGCCCTCGAGGACGCCGGCGAGCTGGCGGCAGGCGACCTCGCCAAGTGCTCGAAAGAGCTGGCGATCCAGATCCCGATGAACGAGGGCAAGGCCTACGCCGCGACCATCGGCGTGGGTCCCCGGGTGCTGCTCCTGCTCGCGGCGGACGGGCGCGTCGTCCGCGGCCGCACCACCGGCGGCTGGGCCAGCAGCCGTCACCTGTGGGCGCCCCTCGACCGCTGGCTCGGCGGGCCCATCCCCGAGCTCCCCGCCGAGGACGCCCGCGTGGCGCTGGCGCGCGCCTGGCTGGAGCGGTTCGGCCCGGCCACGGTCGAGGACCTCAAGTGGTGGACGGGCTGGACGATGGGCCACACCCGTGCTGCGCTCGCCGCGCTCGTGGTGGAGCCGGTGGACCTCGACGGGAGCGACGGACTGGTGCTCCCCGGCGACACGGAGTCGCCCGAGCTCGAGCCGTTCGTCACCCTGCTGCCGGGGCTCGACCCCAGCACGATGGGCTGGAAGCACCGCGACTGGTACCTCGGCGAGCACCGGTCGAGGGTCTTCGACGCCAACGGGAACGGCGGTCCGACCGTGTGGGTCGACGGTCGCATCGTCGGCGGGTGGGCGCAGCGCAAGACCGGTGAGGTCGTGTTCCGGCTCCTCCAGGACGTCGGCGCAGAGCGGGTCGACGAGGTCGCGGCGCGGGCGGCCGCCCTCGAAGCCGTGTTGGGCGAGGCGCGGGTGGTGGTGCGGTTCCCTGGACCGCTCGACAAGGAGCTGTCGCGATGAGCGACGGGCCTCGGGTGGACCGCTGGCTCTGGGCGGTCCGGCTGTTCAAGACGCGAGGTGAGGCCACCGACGCGTGCCGGGGCGGCCACGTCCGCGTCAACGGTCGACCTGTGAAGGCGGCGGCGACGGTCGAGGCCGGAGACGTGGTGGTCGTCCGGACCCATGGCGTCGACCGGACCGTCGAGGTCAGGCAGCTGATCGAGAAGCGGGTGGGCGCGTCGCTCGCGGCCGACAGCTACATCGACCACACGCCGCCCCCACCGCCCAGGGAGGCGCGGGTCGCGGCGCGCGAGCGCGGTGCGGGCCGCCCGACCAAGCGCGAGCGGCGCCAGCTCGACCGGTGGCAGCGCGGCTGATCGCCGTCGCCCGCCCGCGGGCGCAGGAGGTCGCTGTCTCTTCTCCAGGCGCGCGAAGGTGCTCGGGTGTCTCCGCCGCTCGAGCTGCGCTTCGTCACGTCAGCCGACCGGCTCGAAGCGCTCCCGGACTCACGGGCGGAGGTGGCGGTGGTGGGCCGGTCGAACGTGGGCAAGTCGTCGCTCATCAACGCGCTGGCCAAGCGCGACGGCCTCGCCAACACGTCGAAGACACCCGGCCGCACGCAGCTCCTCAACTGCTTCGCGCTGCCCGACGGGCAGACAATCGTCGACTGCCCCGGGTACGGCTACGCCAAGGTGTCGAAGGTGCAGCGGGCGCAGATGGCCACGATGATCGAGCGCTACCTCGCCGGCCGCGACGCCCTGGCGATGGTGATGGTCCTCGTCGACGGCGAGGTCGGCCCCACCCCGCTCGACCAGTCGATGCTCGAGTGGCTGCGCGCCGAGGCCCTCCCCCACCAGGTGGTGGCGACGAAGCACGACAAGGTCAAGTCCGCCCAGCGGGAGAAGCGGAAGAAGCAGCTCGCCGCCGGCTGCGACCTGGATCCCGGCGACGTCGTGTGGGTGAGCGCTCATCGGAACGTCGGGATCGACCGGCTGCGTGATCTGGTGCGCCTCTGGCTGGACGGCTGACGGGGGATCCCCCACCCACGGGCGGCGCGGCGGAACACTCTCGCCATGATCCGTGCGCTGTTGCTGCTCGTCCTGGTGCTCCTGATCGCGACGTTCCCCGCGACGTGGCTCCTGATGCTCTTCTTCGGGAACCTCGGGATGGGGCTCAGCTACTGGGGCACCCTCCCGCTCGGTGTGCTCGCGTCCGCGCTGTTGGCGGGCTCGGGCAGCAACGTCTACACGCTCGATTGAGCTCCATCCGCGTCAGCGGGCGCGCTTGATCCATCCCTTGTAGCCCTGCTGGAAGCCAGCCGCTCGCAGGGCGTCGTGCACCTCGGGCTCGTGCTCGTGCACGTCGACGCCGTCGATGGCGCGGAGCTCGAGCGATCGGAACCGACCGGCGTCCACCAGGGCCCCGAGCGCGGCGATCCATCGTCGGTCGTCGACGCCGGCGGGGAACCGCAGCACCTTGTGGGCGCCCCGTTCGAGGTAGACGAGCGCGCTCCCTCCACCGAGCACCACGAACGCCCCCGCCGCTCGGGCCGGGCGACCTGTCGTGTCGGGCCACGGGATCGCGGCGCCGAAGGGCTGCGCGGGATCGGTTGCGGCGAGCACCACCGGCGCCTCGTCGTCGTCCTCCTCGCGCTCGCGGCGGAGCCGATCGACGGCGCCGGCCACCGCGAACTGGGCGGCCCCGAGCCCGGCGACGAAGTAGCCGCGACGCACCTGGCCCCGCTCCTCCAACGCCTTCAGCACCGGGTACACCCCGGCAAAGCCGCCTTCGGCCCCCTCCCCGAGCGCCGCTTCCCGGGTGAGCACGCCGTAGCGCTCGAGCAGCTGCAGGGCCCTGGCGTGCGCCGCCTCGGTGGCCGTGGGCAGGGGCTCCAGGAGCGGCGCCACCAACGACCATCGGCCCGCGCCCGCCGGCGGACCGAGGCGGCTCAACCGGCCAGGGCGAGGCCGGCCACGGGCGCCGGCCCGTGCCGATGACCGTCCCGCCGACCGCCGGCCGGTGGCGCCCACGTAGGCGCGGAGCGGAGCCAGCGAGTCGTTGGTGACGAGCCCCGCCCACACGAGGTCCCACAGCCCGGCGAGGACGGTGGGGTCGTCGAACGGCTGGCCCGCCTGCTGCGCGGCGCCGGTGAGGTCGGTCCAGAACGAGGCCCCGCGGCGCTCCAGGTGCTCGAGCAGCGAGGTGTGGAGCTCGTCCGGTTCGAACCCCTCCACCGTGGGGAGCAGGAGCCCGGCCTGGTCGCGGAACACCAGGCGGATCCGGCCGTCGGTCGACCCGATGGCACCGGCGCCCACCCACACCACGTCCCCGGATGTGCACAGGGCGTCGAGGTCGGACGGATCGTGCTCGGGCAGCCGCACGCGGAGGATGTCGCGGTCGACGGCGGATGCCACCAGCGGCGCGCCCTGGAGCTGGGCGACGACGTCCACCAGCGCGTCCACGCCGCGGCGGTGCTGCCCGATGCCGTGCCACCTCGGCAGGAAGCGGGCGAGCGTGCCGGCGTCGACGGGCTCGACCTCCTTGCGCAGCGCGGCGAGCGACCGTCGGCGCAGCTGGCGCAGGACATCGCTGTCGCACCACTCCCGCTCGACGCCGTCGGGCCGGAACTCGCCCCGCACGACGCGGCCCTCGCGCTCGAGCTCGTCCAGCGCGGCACGAGCGCGCTCGAGGCTCACGCCGTACCGCGCCGCAGCGTGGTGCACGAGGAACGGGCCGTGGGTGCGGGCGTAGCGGGCGACGAGGTCGACGAGCGGAGTAGGGACGGACTCGGTGCACGCCGCGGGCAAGCCCACGGGGACGGCGACGCCCAAGGCGTCCCGCAGCCTGCCGGCGTCCTCGGCCGCGCACAGCCGCTCCTCCCCCGCGATGCCCGCCAGGAAGGCTCGGCGCTCCGTGACGAGCTGGTCGACCCAGTCCTTCACCGGGGCGCCGTCGACCGAGCGGAGGCCGAGCTCGTCGAGCGAGAGCGGGCCGAGCAACCGCAGCTGGTCGTGCAGCTCGTCCTGGTCGCGGGCCAGCCGCCCCTCGACGAGCCGCTGGAGCTCGAGCTCGAGGTCGGCCAGCACGTCGGCGTCGATCAGCTCCCGGAGCTCCTCGGCGCCGAGGAGGTCGCGCAGCAGGTCGCGGTCGAGCGCGAGGGCGGCTGCCCGGCGCTCGGCGAGCGGCGCATCGCCGGCGTACATGTAGACCGCGATCCAACCGAACATCAGCGACTGCGCGAACGGCGACGCCTGCTGGGAGTCCACCGACACCAGCCGGATCCGCCGGGCCTGGAGGTCGCGCAGCACCTGCGTGAGGGCGGGGACGTCGAACACGTCGTTCAGGCACTCCCGCGTCGCCTCGAGGAGGATCGGGAAGCTCGGGTAGCGCGACGCGACCGAGAGCAGGTCGGCCGAGCGCTGCCGCTGCTGCCAGAGCGGGGTGCGGCGGTCGGGACGCCGCTTCGGGAGCAGCAGGGCGCGGGCCGCGCACTCCCGAAAGCGCGAGGCGAACATGGCGGTGTTCGGGAGCTGGGAGACGATCAGCTCCTCGATCTCCTCGGGATCGATCAGGAGCTCGTCGTCGGGCAGGGCGTCGACGGACTCCGGCAGCCGGATGACGATGCCGTCGTCGCTCCACATGAGCTCCACCGAGAGCCCCCACCGCTCCCCCAAGCGGTGCTGCAACGCCATCGCCCACGGTGCGTGCACCTGCGCGCCGAACGGCGACAGGACGCAGACGCGCCAGTCGCCGATCTCGTCCTGGAAGCGCTCGACCACGATCGTGCGGTCATCCGGCACCACCCCGGTGGCATCGGCCTGTTCGTCGAGGTACGCGACGAGGTTCAGCGCGGCGCGGGCGTCGAGACCGCCGGCGCGCAGCCGTGCGACGGGATCGCTCGCGTCGCTCCGGAGCTCACGGGTGAAGGTGCCGATGGCGCGACCGAGCTCGAGCGGACGGCCCGGCTTGTCGCCGTGCCAGAACGGCATCTTCCCCGGGTGGCCGGGGGCGGGCGTGACGATGACCTTCTGGTAGGTGATGTCCTCGATTCGCCATGTGGACGCGCCGAGCAGGAAGGTCTCCCCAGGCCGGCTCTCGTACACCATCTCCTCGTCGAGCTCGCCGACGCGCGTGCCGTCGGGCAGCGTCACCGTGAACAACCCGCGGTCGGGGATGGTGCCGGGGTTGGTGACGGCCAGCCGCTGGGCGCCGCTGCGAGCGCGGACCATCCCCTCCACCCGGTCCCACACCAGGCGAGGGCGGAGCTCCGCGAACTCCTCCGACGGGTAGCGCCCGGCGAGCAGGTCGAGCACCGAGGCGAGCAGGTCGTCCGACAGGTCGGCGAACGGTGCCGCCCCACGCAGGACGGCCGCCAGGTCGTCGAGCGCCCAGTCGTCGAGGGCGCACATGGCGACGATCTGCTGGCACAGCACGTCGAGGGGGTTGCGGGGGTAGTGCGTCTCCTCGATCTGCCCCGCCTGCATCCGCTCGACGACCACGGCCGCCTCGAGCAGGTCGGCACGGTGCTTCGGGAAGAGCTTGCCGCGGCTGGGCGCGCCCACCTGGTGGCCGGCCCGGCCGATGCGCTGGAGCCCGCGCGACACCGCGCCGGGCGACTCCACCTGCACCACCAGGTCGACGGCACCCATGTCGATGCCGAGCTCGAGGCTCGACGTCGCCACCAGCCCCTTGAGGCGACCGGACTTCAGCTCGTCCTCGATGGCGAGCCGGCGCTCGCGCGACAGCGACCCGTGATGGGCCTTCACCAGCTCCTCGTGCTCGGGGGGCGTGCCCTCCGCCTCCGCGGCGCGGTTCTCGCCCTCCCAGTGCAGCTCGTTGAGGCGGGTGGCGAGCCGCTCGGCCAGACGGCGGGCGTTGACGAAGATGAGGGTGGACCGGTGCTCCCGCACCAGCTCCAGCAGGCGCGGGTGCATGGCGGGCCAGATCGAGCTCCGCACGGGACCAGCCGCCGCCGACCCGGAGGTGGGCTCCTCGATGACCGTGCCCAGCTGCGCCATGTCGTCCACCGGGATCACGACCTCGATCTCGAGCGGCTTGCGCACGCCCGCGTCGACGACGGTCACCGGCCGCGGGCGGGGAGCACCGTCGGCGGTCCTCGTGCTGCCGCCGAGGAAGCGGGCGATCTCCTCCAGCGGCCGCTGCGTGGCCGACAGGCCGATGCGCTGGGGAGCCTCGCCCCCACCCTTGCGCACCCAGTGGTCGAGCCGTTCCAGCGTGAGGGCGAGGTGGCTGCCGCGCTTGGTGGCGGCGAGGGCGTGGATCTCGTCGACGATCACCGCCTCGACCCCGAGCAGCGTCTCGCGCGCCGCCGAGGTGAGCATCAGGTACAGCGACTCAGGGGTGGTGATGAGGATGTCGGGCGGGTTGCGCACGAGGTTGCGCCGCTCGTCCGACGGCGTGTCGCCGGTGCGGATGCCCACCGTCGGCTCGGCGTAGGGCTCCCCGAGCCGCTCGGCGGCGAGCCGGATCCCTTGGAGCGGGCTGCGGAGGTTCTTCTCCACGTCGACAGCGAGGGCGCGCAGCGGCGACACGTACACGATCCGCGTGCGGTGCGTGCGCTGCTCGGGGGGAGGCGTGCGGGTGAGGGCGTCGATGCCCCAGAGGAAGGCGGACAGCGTCTTGCCCGACCCCGTGGGAGCGAGGATCAGGGTGTGCTCCCCGCCGGCGATGGCCGGCCAGCCCTGGGCCTGCGCCGCGGTCGCCTCGGGGAACGAGGCCCTGAACCACGCGCGCACCGCGGGCGAGAACAGCTCCAGCGGATCCGGGGCGTCCACAGATCAAGGCTATCGACGCGCCCTGACATCGCCTGTCAGGGATCGGTCGATCGCGTGCGCCGCGGCCTCGATGTGCTCAGCCGACGGTGAGCGTGCCCACCATGTTGGCGTGGAGATCGCACACGTACTGGTAGGACCCCGGCGCCAGGTCGACGTCGAGGTCCTGCGTCGACGGCCCCTTCTGCAGGTCCGTCGCCGGTGCCCCAGGCGCGTCCGGGAGATGGACGTTGTGGTTCTGCCCGTCGTCCCGGTTGTCGACCTCGATGGTCAGCGGACCGGATGCGGACCGCAGGCAGTCCGTGTCCCATCGCAGGTCGTCGGCCACCAGGGTGAGGCGACCGTCGGCGGCGTCCTTGCACCCGCCCGAGGTCTCGCCGCCGTCCCGCCCGTCACCGGTGTCGCCGCAGCCGGCCAGCATCACGACGACGGCGGCGAGGACGGCGAGGCGGCGCATGGGGGGAAGGTCGAACGTGGAGCCCGTCGGGTTCCAGAGCAGGCTGACTGTAGCGATGGCTGACGTCTTCGCTGCCTTCGCGGTGGTGTTCCTGGCCGAGCTCGGCGACAAGACCCAGCTGGTCGCGCTCACCCTCGGCGGCCGGTACCCAGCCAGCCGGGTCCTGCTCGCCTTGACCGGCGCGATCGCCGTGCTGCAGACGATCTCCGTCACGCTGGGCGCCCTCGTGAGCCGAGCGCTGCCGGACCGGGCGGTCGCCATCGGCGCGGGACTGCTGTTCCTCGCCTTCGCGGTGTGGACCTGGCGCGCCGCGGACGACGCGGACGACGACGCATCGACGACGCGGGGAGGGCTGTTCGGCGCCGCGACCGCGTTCTTCCTCGCCGAGCTGGGTGACAAGACGATGCTCACGACGGCCGGGCTGGCCGCCGACCGGGGCGCGGTCCCGGTGTGGATCGGTTCCTTCGCCGCCATGGTGTCGGCCACCGCCCTCGCCGTTCTCGCCGGCCGCACCGTCACGCAGCGCGTCGGATCTGACGTCCTGCGCCGGGTCGGTGCGGTGGCGTTCGCCGTGGTCGGCATCGTGACGCTCGCGACGGCGTGATCGGTCGCCCATGATGGGGCCATGCCGCACTGGTTGCTCACCTACGACCTGGTCGACGACTACCTCGAGCGCCGCACCCCGCTGCGCCCGGAGCACCTGGCGCTCGCCCAGGCGGCGCACGCGCGGGGCGAGCTCGTGCTGGCCGGCGCGCTGGCGGACCCGGCCGACCGAGCCCTGCTGGTGTTCCGGGCTGACGACGCCGCACCGGCCGAGGCCTTCGCGCATGCCGATCCGTACGTTCGGGAGGGGCTCGTGCGCGAGTGGTCCGTGCGACCCTGGACCGTGGTCATCGGGGACGAGCCGGCCACCTGACGCGCGATGCCGAGCGCGCACCGTCCGGGTGTGTGAGCATTGCGAGGTCCGGCCGGGCGAAGAACGGGGGTGCTCCGGATGCAGACCGACCAGATCCTCGACCGCAAGGGACGGGACGTCGCCACCATCACACCGGAGTCGCCGGTGCGGGCGGCGGTCGACCAGCTCGGCGCCGCGAACGTGGGCGCGCTCGTCGTGTCACCGGACGGCACCACGGTGGCGGGCATCCTCTCCGAGCGCGACGTGGTGCGACGTCTCGCCACTGCCGGCCCCAGCCTCCTCGACGAGCCGGTGTCGTCGATCATGCAGGCCGAGGTGCTCACCTGCACCGGCCGTGACCTGGTGGACGACCTGATGCACCGGATGACCGAGCACCGCATCCGCCACCTGCCCGTCGTGGACGACGACGGCAACCTCGCCGGCATCATCAGCATCGGCGACGTGGTCAAGACCCACGTCGACGCCCTCGAGACCGAGCGCGAACAGCTCGTCGACTACATCCGCACCGGTCGGTGATCCCCGTCGGTCGCCTCCGGCGACCTCCTCGGAGCTGATGGGTGCGGCCTGCGGCCGCGCTGATCGTCTGCTCAGGGGTCGGCGGAGCCGCCCCTTCGCGGGCGGGGGGCTCCGGCGGAGCCTCTGCCCCCCGCACCCCCCGCCAGAGCCCTGGCACCCCCGGTAGGCGAGCTGGCCGGAGGTGGAGGGGGGAGTGTGAGGGGGGAACGCTCCGCGTGCCCCCCTCGCCGGGAGGTGATCCGGCTCTGCCGGTCGCCGACCAGGGATGAGGCGCCGCAGGCGTTCCTCACAGCTCCGAGGAGGTCGCCGCAGGCGACCGACGAGGATCAGCGATACGTCGCCGCAGGCGAGCGACGAGGAATCAGCGATAGGGGCAGTGCCGGCAGTCGTTGGCGCAGCAGTGGCCTCGGCGGACGTGCTCGGCGGCGGTGATCACGAACAGGCCGGTGTCGGGATCGAGGTAGCCAGGTTCGCCCGCTTCGACCGCTTCACGGTGGGCGGTGAGGATCTCGGAGCGGCGGGGGTGGTCGACGGCGAGGCGGTCCGGATGCGGTTCGAACAGAGAGCGGCCGACGGGCCGCTGCCGCCGCGGGTCCGGCGAGCTCACGGGTCGAACGTCACCGGGGCGTCGAAGGCGGCCTTGCGGGAGGCGCGACGCAACGTCACGAGGACGGCCCGACCGACCAACAGCACCGCGAGCACGTTGGTGATGGCGCGGCCCGTGTCCCATCCCCAGGTCGACGTGGCGAGCGTGTACAGCACGAAGCGGTGCAGGTTCTCGGCCACGGCGCCCCCCGCCACGTAGGACAGCTCGGTGCCGGCGCCGAGCGCGAACGGCCAGCCCCACAGGTTCACGAGGAACCCGTACAGGTAGGCCGACACCCCTGCGTAGACCGCGAGCATGGCGATCTCGGCGCGGCCCCGCAGAGGGGGCAGGCATCCGGCGAGGAGGCCCACCCACGACGAGGCGAGCATCTGGAAGGGCAGCCACGGGCCCACGCCACCGGTGATGAGCGCGGACGCGAACAGCGTGGTGGAGCCGAGCACGAAGCCGAAGGCGGGCCCGTACACGCGACCGCCGAGGACGAGCAGGAAGAACACGAGCTCGATGCCGCCGGTGCCGGCCCCGAGCGGACGCAGGGCCGCGCCGATCGCCGACAGCACACCGAGCATGGCCAGGGCCTTCGTGTCCATGCCCCGGGAGCTCATCTCCGCCAGGAGGATCGCGATGAGGGCCGGGAGCACGAGGGCGAACACGTACGGCGCGTCGCGCTCGTGCGAGAACCCGGCGGGAGGGTCGATGATCAGCGGCCAGGCGAACATGGCGAGCCCGCCGATCGACGCCACCAGCAGCGCGACCGCAGTGCGCGGCGCCATGCCGACGACGGAGCGGTCGCGGTGAGCGATCATCACGTCGCTGCTCCGGCGAGGGCCGTGGCCACCTGTTCCACGGTGAGCCATCGATCGGGGTGGAGCACCTTGGCGACCTGCGGGGCGAACGCCGGTGAGGCCACCACCACGTCGGCGGTAGGGCCATCGGCCACGACCTCACCGTCGGCGAGGACGACGACGCGGTCGGCCACGCGCGCCACGAACTCCACGTCGTGGGTGGCCACCACGACGACGCGACCCTCGGCGGCCAGCTCCCGGAGGAGCTGGGTGAGCTCGTCCTTCACCAAGTGGTCGAGGCCACGGGTCGGCTCGTCGAGGAGGACCACGGCGGGCGAGGAGGTGAGCTGCAGGCCGAGGACGAGCCCCAACCGCTGGCCCTCCGAGAGGTCACGGGGGTGGTGGTCACCTTGCAGGCCCGGCACGATCCGGTCGACCAGCGCCCGGCACGTCCCGGGCACCGACCCGGTCTCCTCGTCCGCCTGGGTGCACTCCTCGTCGACGGTCGCCAGGTAGAGGAGATCGGCCGGGGTCTGGGGGACGAGCGCGATGGGGCTGGGTCGCACCCCGGCGGGGTCCACGCCGTCGACGGTGACCGAGCCGGCCTGTCGATGGCCGGCGGGGTGCAGGGCCCAGAGGAGCGAGGACTTGCCCGAGCCGTTCCGACCCATGACGGCCACGACCTCACCGGCCGGCACGCGGAGGTCGACACCGCGCAGCGCCAGCACCTCGCCGTAGCGGACGACCAACCCCCGACCGTCGAGCCCGTGCCCACCGGTCGCGAGCGGCTGGGTGTCGCCGGCGGGTGGCGACAGGGTGCGCAGCTGCTCGTGGAGGCCAGCGGCCTGCCGACGGGCATCGCGCACGGAGAGCGGGACGGGGTCCCAACCGGCCAACCGGCCCAGCCGCACCACCGGAGGGGCCAGCGGCGAGGTGCGAAGCGCGGTCGGGACGTCGAGGCGCGCCGTCCCGCTCTCGAGCAGGACGAGGGAGTCGGCGTGCTGCACGACGCGCTCGAGCCGGTGCTCGGCCATGACCACGGTGATCCCGAGATCGTGCACGAGGCGCGTGATCGCGGCCAGCACGTCCTCAGCGGCAGTGGGGTCGAGCGCCGAGGTGGGCTCGTCCAGCACGAGGATCCGCGGATGGGCGGTGAGCACCGCGCCGATCGCCACCCGCTGCTGCTGCCCGCCCGACAGGGTGCGGAGCGCGCGACCGCGGAGCTCGGCGATGCCGAGCAGGTCGAGCGTCTCCTCGACGCGCTTGCGCATGACCAGCTCGGGCACGGCGAGCTGCTCCATGGCGTAGGCGAGCTCCTCCTCCACGGTGTCCATCACGAACCCCGCGAGCGGGTCCTGGCCGACCATCCCCACGACGTCGGCGAGGTCGCGGGGAGGGTGGGTGCTGGTGTCGCGGCCGTCGACGATCACCCGTCCGGCGAGCCGCCCGCCGGTGAAGTGCGGGACGAGCCCGTTGACGGCGCCGAGCAGCGTCGTCTTGCCCGAACCGGTGGGCCCCACCACCACGCACAGCTCGCCCTCGGGCACGGTGAGGTCCACGTCCCGCAGCACGGGCTCGAGCGCGTCGGGGTACGTGATGGCGACACCCTCGAAGCGGATCATGCGACCCGCTCCCGAGTGACCGTCGGCGCCACGTGCGGCGTGGCGGCGGGGAGCCGCACGGGCGGCGCGATCCACGCGGGCAGCATCCCGAGGAGGGCGGCGGCCAGCGGGAGCGAGGGGAGCTCCGGCCAGCGCAGCGGTTGGAGCGACGGGTGGAGGAGCGTGGGGTCGATGGTGCTCACGGCCACCATCACGGTGGCCACCACGATGCCGACGATCGACACCGCCCACTCCTCGATCCACCAGGGGTCGGGCCGGTACCGGCTGCGCTCGACGCGCCGTCCGCTCAGGGTGACCCCGGCCCAGCCGACCGCCACGCCGCCGAGGAGCATGGGCAGGCCGAGGTAGCGGGGCGCGGTGCTGTCCAGCAGGCCATAGGAGCCGATCGCGATGGCGACGAGGCCTCCGAGCAGCAGTGCGCCGGTGACCGCCACCGCGGAGCGGCCCCGGCGGGCCACGCGGCCGTACCCGCGCGAGTCCATGGCCGCCGCGAGCAGCAGCGATCGATCGAGGGCGTCGGTCATCACCGGAAGCGCGACCTCGCGCACGACGTGGAAGCGCCGGCCCGGCTCGCCGCGCAGGCGACGCGCCCGGCGGACCCGCTGGCCGCTCTCGATGAGCTGCGGGGCGACGCTCAGCGCGACCGTGACGGCGACGCCCACCTCGTGGAGCGCGGCCGGCATCGACTGGAGGAGGCGCTTCGGGTTGGCGAGGGTGTTGGCAGCGCCCACGCACAGCAGGAGCGTCGCCAGCCGCAGGCCGTCGTAGACGGCTGCCAGCACGCCCTCGGCGGACACCGCGCCGCCGAGCCGGATCCCGGCGACGGCATCCGGGAGGGGCACCTCGGGCAGGGTGAAGAGCAGGTGCGACCCGTACTGCGCGTCGAGGAGCACCCGGAACGCCACCCGGATCGCGATCACCAGGAGGCCCAGGTAGAGGTAGGCACGGAAGCCACGCGCCCACGGCGCCTCGGTGCGGCGGGCGGACACGACGAACGCCACCACGGCGACGATCACCAGCAGCAGGATCGGGTTCGTGGTACGGCTCGCGGCGGCCGCCATCCCGAGCGCCCAGAGCCACCACGCTCCGGGGTGCAGCGCTCGCGGCAGGCGGGCCATCATCCGATCGGCGCCCCGTCCGCGGAGCGACGGCGCCGGGCCACGGCGACGGCGGCACCACCGATGGCCGCCACGGCGCTGATGCCGACGAGGGCACCGGCAGGGGATCCCGCGTCACCGGCCGCCGGGGACGGGGCGGCAGCCGCCTCGTCACGGGAGCGGTCATCGCTGTCGATGCCGTCCCGGCCTGGTGCCGCGGCTCGCGCCGTCGTCGAGGTCGACGTGGTGTCGCTCGTCGGCGTCGTGGTCGACGACGTCGGGTCGCCTCCGGCGTCGACGGTGATCGACGGGCTGACGGCGGCGGCCGCGGCGGGCCGAGGTGGCGTCGGTGTCCGCCCGACAGCACGGGCGGTCGTGGTGGTCGTCTCGGCCGGCGGCGGAGGGTCGATGCCGGGCCGGGCGTCGTCACCGAAGGCCCAACCCTCCACGCTCCCGGGTGGCGGGACCCGGCTGCCGGCGCCCGACGTGCTGTAGGTCCACTCGCCGCCCCGTGGCGCATGCCAGTACGCCCAGTAGGCGTTGGCCGGCGGCGCGCTGTGGCAGGGGTCCGAGGCGGGCTCGCCGTCGATCCGGCACAGGAGCCCCGGGTACTGCGTGGTCCCCTGGAACGTGAACCCCGCCTTGGTGAGGGCCTCGAAGCCGGAGCGGACCGGCTGGGGGGCGCATCGCACCTGCACCCCGTCGCCGAACGCCGACGCGTCCACCACCACGGTGATGCCGCGCTGGTCCGGGCAGGCGCCCCCTGCCGACGCGGTCCGCGTGGCTGGTCCCGCCGCCGAGATGGCGGCGAAAGGCCCCAGGGCGAGGAGCGCGCCGACGACGGCGAGCGTCGAGCGAGCGGCCCGTCGCGGCATCAGGTGGCCTGGATCGCGGCGCGTCGCCGATCGCTCGCGAGGACCAGCGCGGTGCCGCCCAGCACGAGGAGGGCACCGGCGAGACCGAGCTCCGCCGTCGCCGACCCCGTGGCCGGCAGCTGCTGGGCGGGATCGGCCTCCTGCCCCGTGACCTCGATCGAGACCTCCACCTGCACGCCGGAGGTCTCGCCAGCCATGGAGATGGTGTGGACGCCGGGCTCGACGTCGGCCGGGATCGTGACCGGCGCCGTCACCTCGCCATCGGGATCCGCGGTGAAGGAGCCGAGCGCGACGGGCGCCGAGTGGAGGGTGACGTCCACGGTCTCGCCGGGGGCGAAGCCGACGCCGTGGAGCGTGAGCGTGCCGCCCGCGACGATCGACCCCACGGATGCGGTGACCTTCGGGACCACGGTCGTGGCCACCGGGCAGGTGACCGCATCGAGGCCGGCGGTCACCGGCGCCACGCTCCCGATGTCGCCGTAGGCGGGGAGGCCGAGGCCCAGCACGCCCTGCGCGGTCGCCCGCGTCCACTGGGCGCGGTCGGCAGCGATGCCGGCATCGAACGCGGCCTGGTCGTAGGCGATGGCGCCCAGCTCGGCGCAGTCGTCCGTCTGCAGCGCGGCGAGGAACGCGGCACCGTCGTCGGCCGCGCCGGTCTCGCCGGCGGCGCGCAGCGCAGACGCGGCGAGTCCGGTGGTGTTCGAGTTCACGGCGCCGGTGCCGAAGAACCCGCCGGACGCCTGCTGCTGCGCGAGGAGGTGGTCGACGGCCCCGGAGACGGCGGTGCTGACCGCGGGCGACGAGGGCGCGATGAGGAGCGCCTGGAGCGCGAACGCGGTGGCGTCCGCATCTCCTTCTGCGTCATCGGTGCACACGTGCGGGTCCGTCGTCACCGCCGGGTCCGTGTGGTACAGCCGGAAGCTGCCGTTGGGGCACTGCTCCCCGAGCAAGAAGTCGATGGCCTCGCTCGGGACGCCGCTCGCGGTCCGGTCGAGGGCCACGATGGCGAGCGACTGGCCGATCGTGTTGGCGAAGTTCCCCCAACCGAGGCTGTCGCTGTCGGAGAAGCGGCCCACATCGCTGCCGCTGGTCTCCATCACGTCGCGCAGGTCGGCTTCCAGGTCGATGCCGTCGCTCACGTCCGCCCCGGAGATCTCCTCGAGGAGGAGGGTCTTGGCGGTGGCGTTCGCGGCGCGGTCGGCGTCGGTCTCGAACCCCGTGATGTACGGCATGAGGTTGACGGGGTCGGCGAGGGTGTCGAGGGACAGGGCCACCGCCGGGTCGGCGGCCTCACCGGCGGCGATGATGCCGAGGATCGCGTCGATCGTGAGGCCTTGGTCGGGGAACTCGTCGGGGCCGCCGAAGCTCACCGTGAGCATGCCCTCGTTCGCCTCGAGCTCGGTCGCGAGCCAGTTGGCCGCGGCCCGGGCGGGGCTCAGGCTGGTGCCGGGCTGCGCGGCCCGGGCTGGTGCGGCGGTGAGGCCGAGGATGGCGAGGACGGCGAAGGTGGCGAGGCCGCGGCGAGCGGGCCGTCGTCGGGGTGGGGTCATCGGGGTTCGAACCTTCCGGAAGGTCGAGGCCCCGGACAACGCTCGACCGCCCACGGCCCTGCCGTGCGCTCCCGAGCTCCCGATCCGCAGACCTCGACGGCTGATGGAGCTGATGCCTCCGAGCAGGCATTCCGACTCGCCACCGGCACGGGGGTCGGTGGCCTACGGCTGCGGGTCAGTGCCGGACTTCGACCGGCTTCCCCTGCTCGATGGCGGTTGTCGACCGGTCGCCCGGCCGTGTTCGGACGCTACCGGCTGTGCCACCGGCGCGCCCCATCTGGTGACGTCGGTCGGTCGGTACGGTGGATGCGGTGAGCGCCGTCGACGCCGCCGAGGTGGATCCCGCTCGCCGCGACCCCGACTACCGGTGCTCGCCGTGGACGCAGGCGCAGGCCGTGGATCCGATCGGATCAGCGGGGGCGTTCGACGAGCTCCTCCTCGTCGAGTGGGCCCTCCCGTGGCCATCGGACGTGAGCGACGTCGACGCGCTCGCTGCCGCGGCGGCGCACCCGGGCGCGCGCGTGATGATGGTCGTACCGCACGCGGACGCCGCCGAGGACGGGCTGCGCCGCGTCGTCCACCACCGCCGCACGAGCACCCACCGCCTCACCGGCGTCGACCACCGGGTGGAGGTCGACCGGATCCCCGACCTGTTGGCCGCGCTGCTCGCCGAGCCGGATCGCCCGCAGCACGAGTGGCCCAGCGTCGTCGGTGACGCGCCCGCCGAGGTGCTCGTGTGCGGACACGGTCGCCGCGACCCCTGCTGCGGTCGCTGGGGCACGCTCTTGCACCTCGAGACGGCGGCGCGAGGGCTGGCGGCGCGCGTGTGGCGCTGCAGCCACACCGGGGGGCACCGCTACGCCCCCACCGCGATCACGTTGCCCGACGGGCGGGCGTGGGCCTACGCCGACGTCGACCTGCTCGAGGGCGTCCTCACGCGCTCCGGCGACGTGGGAGCCCTGTGCGACCACGATCGCGGCTGCACCGCGCTCGACCCGTGGGCGCAGGTCGTGGAGCGGGCGCTGTTCGTCGAGCACGGGTGGGCCTGGCTCGACGGTGAGCTCACGAGCAGCACGACGCAGGTCGCGGACGACGCGCGCTCGGCGTCGGTCGAGCTGCACTGGCGGTCGGCGGACGGCACGGCCGGGAGCGCCGTCGGCGAGGTGGAGGTCACGCGCGTCCTGCCTGTCCTGGTGTGCGGCGAACCGCCCGAGAACGCCAAGAAGACCAGCCCCGAGCTCGCCCTGCGCAGCCTGCGCGCCCGAGCCAGTTAGGGCTGCCTAATCCACGCTGTCGGCCGGTAGCGTGGCGCCATGGCCGACTACAAGACGCCGGAGTTCCATCCCGCGTTCGAGGAGTACTGCGAGGCCGTCTACGAGCTGCGCGAGGACGACGTCGACGTGATCCAGGCACGGATCGCCGACCGCCTCCTCGTCTCCCGCCCCGCGGTGTCCGAGATGATCAAGCGGATGGAGACCGAGGGCCTGGTGGCCATCGACCACAACGCCATCACCCTCACCCACGACGGCCAGCGGCTGGCCGAGCGGGTCGTGCGCCGGCACCGTCTCGCCGAGCGCTTCCTCACCGACATCCTCGAGCTGTCGTGGGCCGACGCCCACCAGGAGGCGGGCAAGTGGGAGCACATCATCTCGGAGCCCGTCGAGGCCGCCATCGTGCGCGTGCTCGGCAACCCCACCACGTGCCCCCACGGCAACCCGATCCCCGGCGCCGACTACCACGCGCCGGCGGCGGTGCCGCTCGCTGACGTCCTCGTGGGGGGCGGCTTCACCGTGACGCGGATCCCCGAGGAGCTGGAGTTCACGCCCGGGCTGCTCGAGTTCCTCGAGGACGCCGACGTCGTGCCCGGCCGCACCGGCACGATCACCGCAGCCTCGCCCGACGGCACCACCACCGTGGAGGTGAACGGGCGGCACATCGGCATCGGCGCCTTCGCCAGCCAGCGCATCCTCGTCACCACCTAGGTCTGGTCACCGATCTGTTCGCCATCCGTTAGGGGTGCCTACTAAGGTCGCGGCTCGTGACCTTGCTGGACCCGGCTCGCGGGACGGCGACGCGCTTCGGCGCCTTCCTCGCCTCGCACGGCGAGCGGCCCGCCCTGTTCGACGGGGAGCGCTGGACCACCTACGCCGAGCTCGCGCCGCGGGTCGACGCGGTCACGCACGCGCTCGGCCCGGTCCCCCGGCTGGTGCACGTGCCGCTCCCCCGCACGACGGGAGCGGTGATCGGGTACCTCGGAGCGCTCGCCGGCGGCCATGCCGTGCTCGTGACCGACGACGACCCGGAGCGGAACGCCGCGATCCTGCGCACCTTCGATCCTGATGCCGTCATCGAACCGCTCGGCGACCGGTGCGAGGTCGTCGAGCGACGCTGCGGTTCGCGACACGACCTGCACCCCGATCTCGCGCTGCTGCTGTCGACCTCGGGGACCACCGGCGCACCCAGGCTGGTGCGGCTGTCGCACGCCAACGTGCTGGCCAACGCCCGTGCGATCGCCGACTACCTGCACCTCACGGCGGAGGACCGGGCGATCACCTCGCTGCCGCTCCACTACTGCTACGGCCTGTCGGTCCTGCACAGCCACCTGCTCGTGGGCGGCGGGGTCGTGATCTCGGACCTGTCGGTGGTCGATCGGTGCTTCTGGGATCTGTTCCGCCGCGGCGAGGTGACCTCGCTGGCAGGTGTGCCCCACACCTTCGAGCTGCTCGAGCGCTCGGGGTTCGACGACCTGGACGCCCCGAGCCTGCGGCTGGTCACCCAGGCCGGAGGGCGCCTCCCGCCGGCGACCGTCGCGCAGCTGGCGCGCCGAGGTCAGCGGCGGGGGTGGGACCTCGTGGTGATGTACGGCCAGACCGAGGCGACCGCCCGCATCGCGTACCTCCCGCCGGCCCTCGCCCACGAGCATCCCGGAGCGATCGGGATCCCCATCCCCGGCGGATCGCTCCGGCTGCACCCGGGCGCGGGCCCCGGCGACGAGGTCGGCGAGCTCGTGTACGAGGGCCCGAACGTCATGCTCGGGTACGCCGTCGAGCCTGCGGACCTGGCGCTGGGCGCGACGATCACGGAGCTCCACACCGGCGACCTCGCCCGGCGGAACGAGGCGGGCCTCTTCGAGATCGTGGGTCGCTGCGCGCGGTTCGCGAAGGTGTGCGGGCTCCGCGTCGACCTGGATCAGGTCGAGGCCATGCTGCGCGCCGACGGCGTCGAGGCGCTGTGCGCGAGCGACGACGAGCGGCTCGGCGTCGTCGCCGTGGACGCGAGCGCCGCGGACGTCGCCGGGCGGGTCGCCGCCCACACCGGCCTGCCGGTCGCGCGGATCGCGGTGGGCCACGTCACCGAGCTGCCGCGCCTGCCCAACGGCAAGCCCGATCACCGGGGGGCCCTCCGGATCGCCACCGACGCGGTCGACGGTCGCGGCGCGGCGGACGGGAGCCGGCGCGTGCACGCGGTCTACGAGGAGGTGCTCGGCGTGGCGCAGGTCCACGACGAGGACACCTTCGTGTCGCTCGGCGGCGACTCCCTCTCGTACGTCGAAGCCTCCATCGGTCTGGAGGCGATCGTCGGCGCGCTGCCCTCGGACTGGCCGAGCCGACCCGTGGGGAGCCTCGTCCCGGCACGCGCTCGCCGATGGTTCGCGCTGACCGAGACGAGCGTGGTGCTGCGAGCGCTGTCCATCGTGCTGATCGTGAGCATGCACGTGAAGCTCACCGCGTTCCTCGGCGGCGCGCACCTGTTGCTGGCGATGGCGGGGTACAGCTTCGGTCGGTTCCAGTCCGAGCCGGTGGGACGCTTGCGGAGCATCGCTCGCATCGCGGTGCCCAGCGCGGTGTGGCTGGTGCTGGCCAGCCGGCTGAACCATCGCATCGGGCTGCCGCACGTGCTGCTCGTCAACGGGTGGATCGGCGCCGAGGGCTCCCACGGCGGCTACTGGTTCGGGGAGGCGCTCGTGCAGATCCTCCTCCCGCTCACGGCGATCCTCGCCATCCCCGCAGTGCGGCGCCTGGAGGTCGCCCGCCCCCTTGCGGTCGCGTCCGGCGCGCTGGCGGCGGGGCTCCTCGTGCGCTTCCACGTCGTCCACCTGCCGACGGTCGAGCCCCACGACATCCGCCCGCACGACATCTTCTGGATCTTCGCCATCGGCTGGGCCGCGGCCCACGCTCGCGGCCGCGGCGCCCGCCTCGCGCTGTCGGTCGTCACGATCGCCGCGCTCCCGGGGTACTTCGGCGAGCCACAGCGTGAGGTGTTCCTCGTGATCACGTTGCTCGTGCTCCTGTGGGTGCCCTCGCTCCCGGTGCCGCGCGCCGCCACCCGCGCCATCGGGCTGGTGGCGGGAGCCTCGCTGTACATCTACCTCAGCCACTGGCAGGTGTTCCCCGTGGTTCGACCCTTCGCCGGCAAGCCCGCGGCGGTGGTGGCGTCGCTGGTGGTGGGGGTGCTGCTCTGGAAGCTCGCCGGGGTGGTGGAGGCGCGCCTCCGGCGGGTCAGGTGGACCGCAGCACCTCGGGCAGCGGGCGCTCGTGCACCAGCACCAGCCGCTTCGTGGCTCGGGTGAGCGCGACGTAGAGCGAGCGGGCGCCCTGCACCTCCTCCTCGAGGATGGCGGCGGGCTCCACCACCACGGAGGCGTCGAGCTCGAGCCCCTTCACCAGGCTCACCGGCACGACGGTGATCTGCGTGTTGAGGCCGGTGCGGACCGCGCGTCCGTACTCCACGCCCCGCGCTTCGAACGCGACCGCCACATCGTCGACGAGCGAGTCGGGCACGATCACGGCGACGCTGCCCGGGTCCACGGCGTCGCGCTCCACGAGCGCCTGGTCGACGGCGGCCTCGGCGATGCCTCCGGGGCCGGCCTCGATGAACCGCGGCTCCTCCCCCTCCTGCCGCACGGACGAGGGCGGCGTGAGGTCGGGGGCGGCGAGGGTGAGCACCTTCGTGGCCAGGGCCATGTTCGGCCCCGGGAGCCGGTAGCCGATGGTGAGCTCGGTGCGCCTCGCCGGTCGACGATCCGGGAGCTGATCGAGCACCTCGGTCCAGTCGGCGTGGGCCCACGCACCGGTGGACTGGGCGATGTCGCCGACGACGGTCATCGACCCGTTGAGCGACCGGCGCGTGAGCATCCGCAGCTGCATGGGCGACAGGTCCTGCGCCTCGTCGACGACGATGTGCCCGTAGGTGCGGAAGTCGTCGTCGGAGGGCTGGCCGGGCCGCCTGACCTTGGGCTTGGGCCCGAGCAGCGACCGGGCCTCGTCGAGCAGGGGCACGTCGTCGACGGTCCACACCGCCTCTTCCACCGTGTCGGCGCGCGGGCGCAGCAGCGCCTCCCGCTCGTCGGCGCTGAGGGCCCGACCGGCGGCGAGTTCGATCAGCGCGGCCGAACCGAAGAGGTCGTGCAGCAGGTCGGCGGGGGTGAGCACCGGCCACATCCGCTCGAGCGCCTCCCGCACCTCGGGGGCGTGGCGCAGGCGCTCGCGCGCCTCCTGCGCCTCGACCGGCACGCGAGCGCTGTCCGCGAGGGTGGCGAAGACGCTCGCCTCCACGTGCTTGCGCCCGGCGTTGTGGAGCCGGAAGCGCCGCTTGGCGTCGGCGACGATCGCCTGGCTCTGCCCAGGGGTGAGGCTGAGGGTCTGCAGGCCGTAGCCCACGCGCATCGTGCGGCGCAACGGCCGCTGGCGATCGTGGACGGCCTTGGCGAGGACCTTGGCCATGCGCAGGTCGCCCTTCACGCGGGCGGTGATCGGACGGTCGCGACCTTCGATGGTGACGCCGATGGTGCCGTCGAGGAGGTCGGCCAGCACGGCCAGCTCCACCCCCGCCTCGCCGAGGCTGGGCAGCACCTGCTCGATGTAGCCCAGGAAGAGGCGGTTGGGCCCGATGACGAGCACCCCCTGCCCTTCCAGCGGGAACCGATGGGTGTAGAGGAGGTACGCGGCCCGGTGGAGCGCGACGACCGTCTTGCCGGTGCCGGGTCCACCCTGCACGACGAGCACGCCAGGCAGGTCGGCCCGGATGATCTCGTCCTGCTCGCCCTGGATCGTGGCGACGATGTCGGTGAGGCGACCGGTGCGGGCCTCCTCGAGGGCGGTGATCAGGGTGCTGCGGCCGCGGATCTCGCGCCCGTCGTCGACCACCGACAGCTCCCCGCCGAGGAGCCCGGCCGACTCGCCGAACAGCTCGTCCTCGATGGCGAGCAGCTGGCGCCCCCTGGTCGCGAAGTGGCGCCGGCGCACCAGGTCCATCGGCTCGCGGCCGGTGGCCCGGTAGAAGGGCTCGGCGACCGGCGCCCGCCAGTCGACCACGAGGGGCTCGCGGTGCTCGTCGGACACCGCCAGGCGGCCGATGTAGTAGCTGTCACCGCCCGCTCGGGTGGTGCGGTCGATGCGGCCGAACACAAGGCTGGCGTCGCCCAGCTGCAACGAGGCGAGCCGCTGGGCGATGTTGCCCTCGATCATCTCCCGCTCCCAGCGGGCCTGCTCGGTGCCGCCCTTCCCCACCTCGACCATCGACCGCAGGCGGGTGGCGTCCTCGCGCGACCGCTCGAGGCTCCTGTACGCGTTGTCGATGTAGGCCTGCTCCGCAGCCAGATCGGGGTGCGACGCCATCGTTCTCCCGCGATGGAAGGGGATCGAGCATGTTACCGGAGCCTGTCGTCGCGGCGCAGAACCCCCTGATCCGGCAGACGAGGTCGGTCAGGCGCCCGGATCCTCACCCACCTCGCGCAGGGCGTCACGGAGCGCGACCCGGAGACGACGGGCGATGCCGGGGCTCAGGTGCGCGATCAAGCCGGCGCCGGGGCTGCCCACCTCCTCCACCGTGAGGACCACGCGGGGCTCAGCGTCCTCGTAGTCGTCGCTGATGGCGACCGCCCACGAGAGGTGCTGGATGTCCTCCTCGCTGGGCGGGAGCTCGTCGAGGCGGAACGGGTGGTCGTCGATGGATCGGCGCACCCCGCCATTCGACCACGAGTTCGTGGCACGTCGAGGTGCCTCCTAGGTTGGCCGACGTGGCAGGCGACCCCGCACCGCGACCGGGGCTCTCCGACGCACCGCTCCTCGTGGCGGCGCGCGGCGGGCGGGCCTCCCGTGTCCCGGTGTGGTTCATGCGCCAGGCGGGCCGGTCGCTGCCGGAGTACCGA
Source organism: Acidimicrobiales bacterium (assembly GCA_045807565.1). Taxonomy (GTDB): domain Bacteria; phylum Actinomycetota; class Acidimicrobiia; order Acidimicrobiales; family VFJN01; genus VFJN01. Next base: position 42,672 of record JBJMHD010000149.1, read on the forward strand.
GCGCTCCGCGGCGAGGGCAGCATCCTCGACGCCATCCGCGATCCGGACCTGGCGGCGGAGATCACGCTGCAACCGGTGCGGCGCTACGGCGTGGACGCCGCGATCCTGTTCAGCGACATCGTCGTGCCGGCCGCCGCGATCGGCTTCGGCGTCGACGTCACCCCCGGCCTCGGACCGGTCGTGTCCGAGCCCTTCCGCTCCGCCGGCGACCTCGAGCGGCTGCGACCCTTCGTCCCCGACGAGGACGCGCCGTTCGTGGGCGAGACCGTGCGCAACGTCGTCCGGGAGCTGGGCGACACACCCCTCATCGGCTTCGCCGGCGCACCGTTCACCGTCGCCAGCTACCTGATCGAGGGCCGGCCCTCGCGCACGTACGGCCACACCAAGGCGATGCTCCACGCCGAGCCCGAGCTGTGGCACGCCCTGCTCGACCGGCTGGCCGACATCGCGATCGCGTCCCTCCGCGCCCAGATCGACGCGGGGGCCAGCGCCATCCAGCTGTTCGACTCCTGGGCGGGCGCGCTGCCACCCGACGTCTACCGGTCGCACGTGCAGCCCCACAGCGCCAAGGTCCTCGCCGCCGTCGCTGACGTCCCCCGCATCCACTTCGGTGTGGGCACCGGCGAGCTCCTCGCGCTGATGGGCGAGGCGGGCGCCGACGTCGTGGGCGTCGACTGGCGGGTCCCGCTCGACGTGGCGCGCGAGCGCGTCCCGGGCAAGGCCGTGCAGGGGAACCTCGACCCGGCGGTGTGCCTCGCTCCGTGGGAGGTCGTGGCGGCGCGCGCTCGCGACGTCCTGCGCCGCAACGCCGGCCGTCCGGGTCACATCTTCAACCTCGGCCACGGCGTGCTCCCCGAGCTCGACCCCGGCGTGCTGGCGCAGGTGGTCGACCTCGTGCACGACGAGGGACGGACGGATGGGTGACCGCCTCGGCGTCGTCGTGATGGCCTACGGCACGCCGGCCACGCCCGACGACGTGGCGGCGTACTACACCCACATCCGACGGGGGCACCCGCCCACCCCCGAGCAGCTCGCCGACCTCGTGCGGCGCTACGACGCCATCGGCGGGACGTCACCGCTGGCCGAGCGCACCGAGGCCCAACGGGCAGCCCTCGCCTCCGCGCTCGAGGAGCGGGCGCCCGGCCGCTGCACGGTGGTGCTGGGACAGAAGCACGCCGCTCCCTTCATCGAGGACGCCGCCACTGAGCTGCTCCGTGAGGGCGCGGCGGCCCTGGTCGGGCTCGTGCTCGCGCCGCACTACTCGGGGTTCTCCGTCGGGCAGTACCAGGAGCGCCTCGCCGAGGCCGCTGGTGACGTGCCGGTGGGCCGTGTCGACAGCTGGCACCTCGAGCCCGCCTACATCGAGTTCCTCGCCCGCGCCGTGCGCGACGGCCTGGCGACGCTGCCCGCGCACAGCCACGTCCTCTTCACCGCCCACTCGCTCCCCGAGCGGGTCCTGGTCGGCGATCCGTACCCGGAGCAGCTCGCGGCCTCCGCCGCGGCGATCGCCGGCACCGTCGGCCTGGCGCGCGACCGCTGGTCTCTGGCGTGGCAGTCAGCGGGCCGGACCGCCGAGCCGTGGCGCGGACCGGACGTCCTCGCGGTCCTCCGCGAGATCGCGGCGGGACACTCCGGCGACGGTGTCCTCGTGTGCCCGCACGGGTTCGTGAGCGACCACCTCGAGGTGGTCTACGACCTGGACATCGAGGCGGCCGGCGTGGCGACCGAGGTGGGCCTCGCCTTCGCGCGAACGCGCGTCCTCAACGACGACCCCGGGGTGCTCTCGGCGCTGGCTGACCGCGTCCTCGCAGCGGCGCCGTGAGCACGGTCGTCGTCGTCGGCGGGGGCATCACCGGGTTGGTCGCAGCACGAGAGGCGGCGAAGGCGGGCGCCGACGTCACCCTCGTCGAGCCGGACGTGCTGGGCGGCAAGGTGCGCGCCAGCGCGTTCGACGGCGGCGTGCTCGATGAGGCCGCCGACGCGTTCCTCGCTCGGGTGCCCGAGGGCGTCGCGCTCTGCCGCGAGCTCGGCATCGACGGCGACCTCGTGTCACCCAGCGCGCGCCGCGCCTACGTCTGGAGCCGCGGCGACCTGCGTCTCCTCCCGGAGGCACAGGTGCTCGGCGTCCCCACCGACCTCGACGAGCTCGAAGCGTCCGGGATCCTCAGCGCCGACGGCCTCGCCCGCGTCCGCCAGGCCCCGGCGCTGGTCGCACCGCACGGCGACGTCGCCATCGGGGACGTGATGCGCTCGAACCTGGGCGACGAGGCGACGGAACGGCTGGTCGACCCGCTCGTCGGCGGGATCAACGCCGGCGACACCGATGCCCTGAGCCTCGCCGCCACGGTGCCGCAGCTGGATGCGGCGGTGCGCAGCGGCGCGCCGACCCTCGTGGCGGCGTGCCAAGCGCAACGAGCGGCCGTGACGGACCGCTCGGCGCCGGTGTTCTTCGCGCCCCGTGGCGGCATGGGTGCGCTCGCCGCCACCCTCGCCGCGGACGTCGACGCGCTCGGGGTCCAGCTCGTCCGCGGCCGCGCCACGGCCATCGCGGCCGCGGGAGCGGAGTGGCACGTGGCCGTCGAGCTCGGATCCGGGCAACGCTCGGCCGACGCCGCCATCGGCTCGGCGCGTGCGCTCGTCGCGGCCGATGGTGTCGTGATCGCCGCGCCCGCCGCCGTCACCGCCGAGCTCGTGCGCGACCGCGCACCCCGTGCGGCGACCTTGCTCGCCGCCATCCCCTACGCGTCGGTCGCGATGGTCAGCCTGGCCGTGCCGCGCGACGGCATCGGCCACGCGCTCGACGCCAGCGGCTACCTCGTGCCACGCGTCGAGCGCCGTACCCTCACCGCCTGCTCGTGGGCATCGTCGAAGTGGCCCCACCTCGCCGGCGACGGCACGGTGTGGCTCCGGGCGTCGGTGGGGCGGGACGGTGACGAGTCCCCGCTCGCCCTGGACGACCAGGCGCTCGTCGCCGCCGTCCTCGACGACCTGCGCGACACCATGCAGCTGCGCGGCCAGCCGAGAGAGGTCCGCGTCACCCGTTGGGTCGAGTCGTTCCCGCAGTACCGGCCGGGACACCTCGATCGCTGTGCCGCCATCGACGCCGACCTGGCCGCCTCGGCCCCCCGGATCGCCGTCACCGGCGCAGCCTTCCGCGGCCTCGGGGTGCCGGCGTGCATCCGTCAGGGCGCGGCCGCCACGAGCGCGGTCCTGCGGTCGATCGGCTGACGCCCGCCGCTCCGCATCGGGCGGCGTTGCCGGTCGTCGCGGCGCAGCGGTCATCATTCCCCGGATGTCGACCCGCAGGGAGCGCGTGACGCTCGCCGCCGCGTGCCTCGGCAGCGGCGCGCTCCTCTGCCTGTCGCTGCCCCCGTTCGGGTTCTGGCCGCTTGCCGCGGTGGGGCTCGTCGGGATCGACCGGCTGATCGCCGACCAGCCGGCCCCGGTGCGGTTCCGTCGGGGGTGGCTGGCCGCGATGGGTTGCTTCGTGCCCTCGCTCGTGTGGATGACGGCGCTCACCGCGCCGGGCTACGTGATCGCGTGCGCCGCCTACTCCGGCATGCTCGGCGCCGGGATCGCCGCCGCTCCGCCCGGTCGCGGCCGGTGGCTCGCGCTGGCCGGCACGTGGACGCTGGCGGAGCTCGTGCGCTGGACGTGGCCCTTCGGGGGCGTGCCGCTCGCCAACCTCGCCATCGGCCAGGTGGCGGGACCGCTCGCACCGGTGCTGCGCGTCGGCGGCGCGCTGCTGCTCGTGCTGGTGGCCGTGCTGGCGGGCCAGGCCGTCGCCGCCGCCGCGCGAAGAGCGTGGTGGTGGGCGGGCGCCATCGCGCTCGGGGTCGTGGTGATCGTCGCCGGGTCGGCGGCTGCCCCGGCTGGGCATGCCGTGGGGACGGTGGAGGTCGCGCTCGTGCAAGGGGGCGGCGAGCAAGGGACGCGCAAGACCGACACCGGGGTGATCGAGGTGTTCGAACGGCACCTCGAGGCGAGCGAGGGCGTCGAGCCGCCCGTCGACCTCGTGGTGTGGCCGGAGGACGTCATCGACACCAACGACGTCCCGTTCGTCGACGACCCGTGGGCAGACCTCGTCGGCGCGCTCGCGCAGGACCTCGGTGCGCCGCTGATCGTCGGGACCGTGGAGGACGCCGGGCCCGGGCGGTTCCGCAACAGCGCCGTGCTCGTGGGCGAGTCGGGCGCGGTCGTCGACCGCTACGACAAGGTCCACCGCGTCCCGTTCGGCGAGTACGTCCCCTTCCGGTCCCTGCTCGAGCCCATCGCCGGAGACGCGCTGCCCGATCGCGACGCGCGCATCGGCTCGCTCCCCGCGCAGCTCGACGTTCCGGAGCCTGTCGGGCGGGTGGCCACCCCGATCTCCTGGGAGATCTTCTTCGCCGATCGGACGCGGGAAGGGGTGGAGAACGGGGCTCGCCTCGTGCTCAACCCCACCAACGGATCGTCGTTCACCGGCACGATCGTGCAGACGCAGCAGATCGCATCGTCGCGGATGCGCGCCATCGAGAGCGGACGGTGGGTGGGGCAGGTCGCGCCGACCGGCTTCACCGCGGTGATCGACGACGCCGGCACCGTCCTCGAGCGCACCTCCGTCGGCGAGCAGGCGGTGATCCAGCGGCAGGTGGAGCTCCGGGAGGGGCTGACGATCTACACCCGCTGGGGCAACGGGCCGGCGTTGGCGCTGGCCGCGGCGCTCATCCTCGCCGGGTGGACGATCCAGCTCCGAGGTCGATCGTCGTCGTGACGTGGACCGCGTCCAGGAACGCGCGGTCGTGGGTCACGAGCAGGAGCGTGCCGTCATAGGCGTCGAGGGCTGTCTCCAGCTGCTCGATGGCCTCGAGGTCGAGGTGGTTGGTGGGCTCGTCGAGCACCAGGCAGTTCACGCCTTGCGCCATGAGCTCCGCCAGGAGGGCGCGCGTGCGCTCGCCCGGTGAGAGCTCGGCGCCGGCGCGGTCGACGTGGTCAGCACGGAGGCCGAACTTCGCCAGGAGCGTGCGCGCGTCGCTCCGCTCGAGGCCGGTGGCGGTGAGGAAGCCAGCGAGCAACGGCTGGGCTCCGCCGTAGCGGCTGCGACGCTGGTCGAGGAGGCCGAGCGTCACCCCGGGGCCGAGTCGTCGTGTGCCGGTGGTGAGCTCCACCTCGCCCAGGAGGGCACGGAGCAGGGTGGTCTTCCCCGACCCGTTCGGGCCGAGGATCGCCAGCCGGTCCTGCCACCCCACCTCGAGGTCGACCGGCCCGAGCCGGAACGCGCCGAGCTCCACGACGGCGGCGTCGAGCCGCGCGACGACGTCGCCCGCTCGGGTCGCGGGAGTGAGATCGAGCTGCAGCTGCCACGGCTCCCACGGCTTGTCCACGGCGTCGAGGCGATCGATCGCCTTCTCGGTGGCCTTGGCCTTGCCCGCCATCTTCTCCGACGTCTGCGAGCGGAAGTGCTTGATGTTCTTGTCGCCGTCGGTGGCCTTGCGCTTGGCGTTCCGCACGCCCTGCACCGCCCACTCGCGCTGGGTCCGCTGGCGCTGCTGGAGGCGGTCGCGCTCGGCCACGAACTTGTCGTAGCCCTCCTGCTGCTGCCGCCGTGCGAGCGCACGGGAGGCGACGAAGTCCGTCCAGCCGCCGGCGTGCTCCACGGCGTCGTGGTGCGGCAGCCGGAGCTCCAGCACGCGTGTGACGCATCGATCGAGGAAGGCGCGGTCGTGCGACACCACGACGACCGCCGCCGGCGTGCCGTCGACGAACCGCTCGAGCTGCTCGAGGCCGGCGAAGTCGAGGTCGTTGGTCGGCTCATCGAGGAGGAGCACGTCCTGCTTCGACAGGAGGATCGCGGCGAGGGCGGCGCGCGCGGCTTGGCCTCCGCTGAGGTGGCCCACCGGCACGTCGAGCCGATCGTCGGGCAGCCCCACGTCGGCGAGCACGCTCCCCGTGCGGGCGTCGAGGTCGTCGCCGCCGAGGGCGAGGTAGAGCTCGAGCGCTTCGCTGTAGGCGACGATCGACTCGGCGTCGTCGCCCAGCGAGTGCATGGCGGCGTCGAGGGCGCGGGACGCGGCGGCCACGCCCGTGCGCCGCCCCAGATAGGCGCGCAGCGTCTCCTCGGGGTCGGCGTCGGTCTCCTGGGGAAGGAACCCCACCGTCACCTCGGCCGGCGACCGCGAAACCGCGCCCGCATCGGGCTCCTCCAACCCGGCGAGCACCCGCAGCAACGTGGACTTGCCGATGCCGTTCGGTCCGACGACGCCCAAGCGCGCGCCGGGGTTCACGGTGAGCGACACCCCTCCCAGCACCACCTGCGCTCCGTGGTGGCGCTCCAGGTCCTTGGCCACGAGCACGGCGGTCGACGCTATCGGGGGGTGAGGCTGGCACCCCCGCCCGTTCTGGTGGCTGCTCCCTTGTCGGGTGGGGGCCTCGAGCAGAGCCTGAGGGCATGGACACCACGGCTTCGGACGCCCCCTCCGTCGACACCGCGAGCGCACCCGTGCGCGGGACGGCGGTGGCCACGCTCGGCTTGCTCATGGCAGCGAGCGGACCGCTCCTGCTGCTCGTCGCATCGATCGCGTTCGGCCTGACCGAGTCGGTGGGCTACTTCCTCATCCCCGTGGTCCTCGGGCTCGCCGGCGTGTGGTTGGTGCGCCTCGACCGCACCTGGGCGAAGGTCGTCGCCATCGTCCTCGCCGTGGTCGTCCTGAGCTTCGCCTTCTGGACGGTGTTCGGGCTGGGCGTGCCGTCGAGCTTCTTCGACTTCGTCCCTGGGACGCTCGTGGTGCCGGGCGTGCTGCTGGCCATCTACGGCTCGGTGATGGCGATCCGCGCACGGCGATCGGGCCGCACCGTCGGGCCCGGCGAGCGCCGGTTCGTCGCCGTCACCCTCGCCGTGCTCGGCGTGCTCGCGGTCGCATCGGTCGTGCTGACCCTCACCGGGCGCGACACCGTGCCCGATGCGGTCGCCGACGAGGCCGATGCCGTCGTGCACCTCGAGGGCTTCGAGTACGACCAGGACGGCTACGAGCTGGTCGGCGGTGGCACGGTGCTGGTGGAGAACGACGACCCGTTCGTCCACAACTTCACCATCGACGCCCTCCACATCGACGTCGACCTCGGTCCGGGCAGCGAGAAGCTCATCGACATCCCGGACGAGCCGGGGACCTACGTCGTGTACTGCGAGCCGCACACCGAGGACACGGACGACCCCGGCGAGGACGACATGGCATCGGAGCTGACGATCGGCTGACCGGGCCGCCGTCGCTAGCCGATCCAGTAGCGGCGCGTCTGGGTGCCGGACTCGTTGTCCACGATGTCGTCGAGCACGCCGCCGGCGCGCTCGATGACCGTGGCGCTGCCGACGTTGTCGTCGTCGCACGTGACGAGCACCCGCTCCACACCGCGGGCGCGCACCCGCTCGAGGCTCTGGCGGAGGATCTCGCTGGCGTAGCCGCGCCGGCGGTGCGCCGGGAGGACGCCGTAGCCGATGTGCCCGCCCTCGTGCCGCAGGAAGTCGTTGAGGCGGTAGCGGATCGAGGCGCGGCCTACGACCTCCCCGTCGACCTCGGCGACCAGGAAGGAGGACTCGACGAACCGCCCCATGGGCGGTTCGCCCCGCTCGATGCGCTCGAGGCGGGCGATGTAGTCGGCGAACGCGTCGTCCTCACCCCAGGCGAGCAGGAACGTGAAGCCCTCGGCGGCCATCGTCTCGTGGGCGGCGACGACCACGGCTTCGTCCTGAGGACGGAGCGGGCGGAGCACGAGGCGGTCGACGGACATCCGGGGGGACGGTAGGGGTTCGCGCGACTGGTCCCTAGCGTGTTCTCCATGTCGTTGGACGGCGAGTACGAACCGAGCACGTGGGACTGGGTGCGCGAGCAGGTCGAGCGCTACGAGGCGAGCGGGGGAAGCGAGCACAACACGCTGCGCGACACGGGGCAGCCGGTCGTGATCGTCACCACCCGCGGCAACAAGACCGGGAAGCTGCGCAAGATGGCCCTCATGCGCGTCGAGCACGAGGGTGAGTACGCGCTGATCGGATCGATGGGCGGGGCCCCGCAGCACCCCGTCTGGGTCCACAACCTGCGAGCCGATCCGAGGGTCACCGTCCAGGACGGCCCGGAACCGGTCGAGATGACGGTGCGCGAGGTCGATGGACCGGAGCGCATCCAGTGGTGGGAGCGCGCCGTGCAGGCCTACCCCCCGTACGCGGAGTACCAGGCCAAGACGGACCGGGTCATCCCGGTGTTCGTCGCGACGCCCACGGCCTGAGGGTCACACCGCCGAGAGCCGCAGGGCGAAGGCCGGCGTGTCGGCCGGGCGCACCGGGAGGACGACGCGACAGCCGCTCACCGTGGGTTCCCAGGGCAGCGCGGCGTCGTGGCCGAGGAGGTGGACGGTCGCGCCGGTCGCCGGTGCCAGATCGAGCTCGACGACGTTCGTGTCCGGTGTGCCGCACACGATGGCGAACACCTCGTCGGCCCGAGCTGTGTAGCGCACGTCGAGCCCATCGCCTGTCTCACCGTCGGTGCGCGACCAGGGACGGGTGCCGTAGATCGCGTCGCCGTTGCCGCGGAGCCACCACCCGAGGGCGAGGAGGCGCTGCGCCTGGACGAAGGGGATGGTGCCGTCAGCGTTGGGTCCGACGTTGAGGAGCAGGTTCCCGCCGTTGGCGACGATGTCGACGAACATCCGGACCAGCTGGAACGCCGACAGGTAGCTCGACTCGTCCTCCTGGCGGTTGTAGCCGAAGCTCGTCCCGATGCCGCGGGTGCTCTCCCACTTGCGGGACCGGCTGCCCTTGGTGGAGTACTCGGGGGTGACGAAGTCGGCGTGGACGGCTCCGGCGGTCTGGCCCATCCAGTCGAAGCGGTTGTTGATCACGCCGTCCGGTACCGCCGCGTAGTAGCGCTCGAACAGCGCGCGGAGGTCGAGCGCGGCGGGCGACCCGATGTCGGCCCAGAGGACGTCGGGGCGGTACCGATCGATGAGCTCGTGCCAGTGCGCTCGCACGTAGGCCTCGAACTCGTCGGTCTGCGGGATGGCGGCGAGCATCTGCTGGAAGTCGCGCATCGGCAGACCGCCGAAGCTCCAGTCGAGTCCGCCCGAGTAGTAGGTGCCGAACCGAAGGCCTCGCGCCCGCACCGCCTCGGCGAGGTCGCCGACGATGTCGCGCTCGCTCCCCCACCGGTCCTTTCGGGGGTTCGCCGTCGCGCTGGGCCACAGCAGCACGCCGTCGTGGTGCTTGGTGACGAGCACGACGTAGCGCGCTCCCGCGGCCTGGAACAGGTCGGCCCACGGATCCGGTTGCCAGCCGGCGTGGCCGTCGAGGAACGTCTCCACGAAGTCGTCGTACGGGCGATCGCCGTGCACCTCGGCGTGGTGCCGCGCCGCCGGGCTGCCCTCGATCGCGATGGAGTTCTGGTACCACTCGGTGTAGGGCGAGAGGCGCATCGCCTCCTCCCAACCGCCCTCGGCGGCCACGTCGAACGGGGACTCGTTCACGGGCGCGAAGGCCGGCACGGCCGCCGCCGTCCAGTGCACGAAGATCCCGAGCTTGGCGTCGTCGTACCAAGCCGGAAGCGGACGCTCCATCAGACCTCCACGATCAGCGTCACCGGCCCGTGGTTGACCAGCTCGACGTCCATGTCGGTGCGAAACCGCCCCGTGGCCACCGTGGCACCCAGGTCGTCCAAGCGATCGACGACCGCCTGCACGAGGGGCTCGGCGTGCTCGGGGCGGGCGGCCGCCAGCCACGACGGCCGACGCCCCTTCTCGGTGCTCCCGTAGAGCGTGAACTGCGAGACCACGAGCAGCTCGGCTCCGGCATCGGCTGCCGACACGTTCATCACGCCCTCGGCATCGTCGAACAGCCGCAGGTGCCACAGCTTGTCGGCCAGCTTGGCCGCGGCGTCGGCGTCGTCCGCGTGGGTGACCCCCACGAGGACGCACAGCCCTGCGCCGATCGCGCCGACGACCTCGTCGCCCACGGTCACGGTCGCCCGGCTCACCCGCTGCACCACCGCCCGCATGGGCCCCGACCGTAGACCGCTTCCCGCCGCCCCACCCCCGCGGCCTGTGGTCCCGCGACAGCCTCGTCCTGTCCGGCGGCCACAGATCGCGGCTCTTGCGCCCGCACCCCCGCGGCCTGTGGTCCCGCGACAGCCTCGTCCTGTCGCGCCGACGCTGATCGCGGGCCTGGCGCTCGGCTCGACGAAACCCTGGCTCCTTCGGACGGCCGGTCTCGGTAGCGTCGTGCCCTCGTGGGCGCGATCGACGTGAACGGGGTGGCGTGCCGCACGCCCGGCGGCGTCGACCTCCTCACCGGGGTGAGCTTCGGCGTGGGGGACGGGGAGCACGTGGCCCTCGTGGGCGCCAACGGCGTCGGCAAGACCACGCTGTTCCGCGTCATCGCCGGCGACCAGACGCCCGACGCGGGCAGCGTGCACGTCGACGGCCGCCTGCGCGTGATGCGCCAGCTGGTCGGGTGGCGCGAGGAGGGGCGGACGGTGCGCGACATGCTCCTCGACCTGTCGCCGCCCGCGCTGCAGGCCACCGCTGCGCGGCTCACCGCCGCCGAGCACGCGGCCGACGCGGAGCCGGGCGACCGCACCGGCATGTCGCTCGCCAGGGCGCACGCCGCCTGGGGGGACGCGGGGGGCTGGGACGCCGAGGTGCTGTGGGACACGTGCTGCACGATCGCCGTGCGGCAGCCGCTCACCGAGGCCGGCGACCGGGCGCTGTCCACGCTCTCCGGGGGCGAGCAGAAGCGCCTCGCCCTCGAGGTGCTCCTCCGCTCCGACGCCGACGTGCTGCTGCTCGACGAGCCCGACAACTACCTCGACGTCCCGGGCAAGGAGTGGCTCGAGGAGGCGCTGCGTGGCTGCCCGAAGACGATCCTCCTGATCAGCCACGACCGCCAGCTGCTGGCCGGCGTCGCCAAGCGGGTGGTCACCCTCGAGGGCAGGACGGCGTGGGTGCACGGCGGGTCGTTCGCCACCTGGCACGAGGCGCGGGAAGCGCGGCTGGCTCGCATCGACGAGGAGCACCGGCGCTGGCAGGAGGAGCGCAAGCAGATGCAGGTGGCGCTGGTGGAGTACCGCCGCCGAGCGTCGATGGGCAGCGACAAGTTCGCATCGCGCGTGCGCGCCACCAAGACGAAGATCGAGCGCTTCGAGGCAGCGCCACCGCCCGAGAAGGTGCGCGACCACCAGGTGACCATGCGCCTGGGCGGCGACCGCACCGGACGCCGGGTGATCATGTGCGAGCAGCTCGAGCTGCACGGCCTCACCGATCCCTTCGACCTCGAGATCAGCTACGGCGAGCGCGTCGCCGTCCTCGGGCCGAACGGCACCGGCAAGAGCCACTTCCTCCGCCTGCTCGCCGGCGAGCCCGTCGGACACGAGGGCACCTGGCGGCTCGGCGCACGCGTGGAGCCTGGGTACTTCAGCCAGACCCACGACCACCCGGAGCTGCGCGGGGTCGACGTCCTGGACGTGCTGCTCAAGCGGGGCGTGGAGCGGGGCAAGGCGATGGGCGCGCTGCGCCGCTACGGGATCCAGGGCTGCGCCGACCAACCGTTCGAGACGCTCTCGGGCGGACAGCAGGCGCGCCTGCAGATCCTGCTGCTCGAGCTGGCCGGCTCGACCCTGCTGCTGCTGGACGAGCCCACGGACAACCTCGACCTGGCCTCGGCGGAGGCACTGGAGGACGCGCTCGACAGCTACGTGGGCACCGTCGTCGCCGTCACCCACGACCGCTGGTTCCTGCGCGGCTTCGACCGCTTCGTCGTGTTCGGCCGCGACGCCACGGTGCACGAGCACCTCGAACCGGTCTTCGTCTGATCGCCCACCGCGGGCGCCACCGCGCGCACCGTGGAAGGCTGCGGTGATGCGGACGCGGATCGCTCCCGCGACCGCGGCGGGGGCGGACACCCTGGCTGCGGCTCGCGACCTGTTCGGCCAGCTCGACGCCGACGCCGGCAAGGCCGAGGCCGACCGGCGGTTGCCACGCTCGAGCGTCGACGCGCTGAAGGCCGCGCACGCCTTCCGCATGCCGATGCCCGCGGCGTGGGGCGGTCCCGAGCTGCCGATCGCCGACATGCTGCTCGTGATCGAGGAGCTGTCCTACGCCGACGGCTCCGCCGGGTGGTGCGCCATGATCGGCTGCGACTCCGGCTTCTACGCCGCCAAGCTCGAGGACGCGGTGGCGAGGGAGGTGTTCGACGACCTCGACCTCGTGACCGCCGGGCAGACGTCGCCATCGGCTCGGGCCGTGCGCGACGGCGACGGGTGGCGCATCAGCGGCCGCTGGGCGTTCGGCAGCGGCTGCACCCATGCCGACCGCATCGTCGGCGGAGCGTTCCTCCACGGCGACGACGGAGAGCACATCACCGCGCGCGACGGCATGCCGTCGTGGCGCACCTTCGTCCTGCCCGTCGACGAGGTGACGATCCACGAGACCTGGGACCCGATGGGCCTCGCCGGCACCGGCAGCCACGACTACTCCGTCGATGGCGTGTGGGTCCCCGACGAGCTCGGCATGCGACCGCTCGACGCGCCGCTCCGCGAGGGCGCGATCTACGCGGTGCCGTGGTCCTTCATCGTGAAGGGCGCGGCGGTCCCGATCGGCCTCGCCCGCCGCGCGCTCGACGAGCTCGTGGCGATCGCCCCCGGCAAGCTCGTGTTCCCCGAGATCGCCATGCTCGGCGACCTCGACCACCTCCACGACCGCCTGGCCCGCAGCCGTGCCCTCGTGGCCTCGGCCCGCGCCCTCATCCACGACGTGGTCGGTGCGGCATGGGAGGAGATCGAGCGCACCGGCGAGCTCCAGCAGGAGGGCCGAGCGGACCTCCGGCTGGCGATGGTGCACTGCGCCACCGCGTGCCGCAGCGCGGTCGCCCACGTGGTCGACACCGCCACCACCGCGGCCATCAAGCGCGGGTCGCCCATCGACCGTGCGCACCGCGACATCGTGACCGCGTCGCAGCACCTCGTCGTGAACGATCGCGTCTACGGCATGGTCGGTCGGGTGCTGATGGGGAAGCCCGCCGGCGTCATCATGATCTAGCGGTCCGTACCCTTGCGCCATGCCCACGCTCACGGCGGGCCCGGTCACGGTGCGCGTGGATCGCGCGCGCGGCGCGCGCCTCGCGTCTCTGGTCGTGCACGGTCACGAGCTGCTGGTGCAACCGGAGACGGGCCGTCGTGGCCGTCCCAGCGATCCGCTCGTCTCGGGCTGCTACCCGATGGCACCGTTCGCGGGGCGGACCCGCGGTGGTCGGTTCGCCTGGTACGGGCAGATCCACGAGCTGGTGCCCAACCACGCCGGCCACGCCATGCACGGCACGGTGTTCGACCGACGCTGGCTGCTGGAGCTGGCGGACACCGGGTACGTCCGGCTGCGCCGTGACCTCCAACCGGGGTGGCCGTTCGCCGGGTGGGCAGTCCACGAGGTGTCACTGCAGCGCGACCGGCTCGAGCTCCGCCTCGAGGTCCACACGGAGGGAACGACGTTCCCCGCCACCATCGGCTGGCACCCGTGGTTCCGGCGTCGCATCGAGGTCGGCGGCAGCCTCGAGGTCGACCTCGACGCCAAGCGGTGGTACCCCCGTGGCGTGGACGGGCTCCCGCTCGGCTTCCTGGAGGCCCCTCCCGCGGAGGGACCGTGGGATGACTGCTTCACGGCGGTGTCCTGGCCGGCCCGCCTCACGTGGCCGGGAGCCCTCGAGGTCACCATGACGACCACCTGCGACCACGTGGTGCTGTACGACCAGCCACGCCATGCCATCTGCCTCGAGCCCCAGACCGGACCGCCCGACGCCCTGAACCACCTGGAGCGCGCCACGCTCGTGCGCCGCGGCCACCCGCTCGTGGCGGAGATGGCGCTGGCCTGGACGAGCCCCTAGGGCTGCGGGAGGCCGAGCAGCTCGGTGGCGGCGGCGAAGACCCGCCGCTGGAGGTCGCGATCGCGCAGCCGGCCGTCGCGAGGCAGCAGGCCCGCGCCCGGCGTGCTCGTGTGGAACCCGCCGGTCTGGCCTTGCTGTGCCGGGTCGCTCGCGAGCCGCACCACCACCGCCGCGCCCTGCTCCGGACGCCGCACCAGCGGCGTGCGCGCCAGCAACGTCGACGCGTGCGTGAAGCGCGACTCGGATCCGGCGAGGTTGGTGGCGACCAGGCCCGGACAGCACGAGCTGACATGGATGCCATCGCCGGCCACGCGCTCGGCGAGCTCCTGCATCACCAGCAGGAGGGCGAGCTTGGTGCGTCCGTAGAGGCGGTTCTGCTGGAGCCCGTTCGTGGCCGGGCCCCAGCTGCGGATGGTCGCCGGGTCGAGCCGGTCAGCGAACCGATGGGCCTCCGACGCGACGTTCACGACGCGGCTCGGCGAGCCGGCGCGCAGCGGTGCCAGCAGGAGGCTGGTGAGCAGGAACGGAGACAGGAAGTTCGTGGCCACCATCGGATCGAGCCCGTCCGACGTGCGCTCGCGCATCGTGGCGTTGATGCCGGCGTTGTTCACCAGGACGTCCAGGCGCGGCCAGCGAGCGGCGACGTCCTTCGCCACCTGTCGCACCTGATCGAGCTCGGCGAGGTCGGCGATGAACACCTCCTCGACGCCGAGCTCCGCTGCCGCGCCTTCGGTCTTGGCCGGGTTCCGACCGATGATGCCGACCTTGGCGCCGCGCCGCACGAGCTCGCGAGCGGCCTCCTTCCCGATGCCGGACGTGGCCCCGGTGACGATGACGTGTTCCCCATGCATGCACCCATGGTGCACCACCTAGCCTCGGCCCATGACCGAGGTCGGAACCGTCGCCCAGCTCTGGCGCTACCCGGTGAAGTCGTTCCAGGGCGAGCCCGTCGAGGAGCTCGCCATCGGCCCGGGCGGCGCCGACGGGGACCGCATCCTCGCCGTCGTCGACCCTGGCGCCAAGAAGGTCCTGTCGGCGAAGCGCTACGCCGACCTGCTGCTGGCGTCGGCGCGGCTCGACGGCACCCGGGTGGTCCTCACCTTGCCCGACGGCAGCGAGCACGCGTCCGACGACGCCGGCGTGCACGACGCCCTCTCCTCCTGGCTGGGCATGCCGGTGCGGCTCGAACCCCCGCCCACCGACGAGGTGTTCCCGATGGAGATGTACACGGGCATGTCGGACGAGGACTCGCCGCTCTTCGACTGGCCTGGCCCGCCCGGCACCTGGCTCGACCTCGCCGACTCGCACTGGGTCACCACCGCCAGCCTCGCCACGATCGCGGGCGAGCACCCCGACGGCGAGTGGGACGTCCGGCGGTTCCGGCCGAACGGGCTGATCGAGACGGCCGCCGAGGGCTATCCCGAGGAGGGGTGGCCCACCTTCGAGCTCGGCGAGGTGCAGGTGGAGGTGCTGATGCCGACCATGCGCTGCTCGATGCCGTCGCGGGCCCAGCCCGGGCTCGAGCGAGACAAGGCCATCGGCACCACCATCCGGGACGCGAACAGCAACAACCTGGGCGTCTACGCCCGGGTGACCAGGGGCGGAACGGTCAGGGTGGGCGATAGCGTGCACTCCACGCAGCACCCGGCTCCGTGAGTTGACCGGTGGGTCAACAGCCCGAAAGGCTTGTCGGTCCATGGCCAACGTCACCGCCAGCGACGCACCCCTCCGGATCGCCTACCTCACGTACCGGGGCAAGCCCCACGTCGGGGGCCAGGGCGTCTACACCCGCCACCTCGCCAAGGCGCTGGTCGACCTCGGCCACCACGTCGAGGTGCTGGGCGGGCAGCCGTACCCGGTGCTCGACGAGCGGGTGCCGCTGATCGAGCTCCCCAGCCTCGACATCTACAACGACCACTTCCCGATGCGGCAGCCCGGGATCTGGGAGCTCAAGGACTGGAAGGACGTCCTCGAGGTCACGGCGTTCATCGGTGGCACGTTCCCCGAGCCCTTCGCCTTCTCGATGCGGGCGTGGGACCACCTCCGCCACCGCCAGGGCGACTTCGACATCGTCCAGGACAACCAGTGCCTCGGCTGGGGCCTGCTGCTCATCGAGCGCCAGCTCGGCATCCCCGTGCTCGGCACCATCCACCACCCGATCACCGTCGACCGCCGGCTCGAGATCGAGGCGGCCGAGAGCTGGTACAAGAAGCTCACGCTGCGCCGCTGGTACAGCTTCGTCGACATGCAGACGGAGGTCGCCCGCCGGCTGAAGCGGATCATCACGGTGTCCGAGAACTCGTTCAAGGACATCGTCCACGACCACAAGGTCGATCCCGAGCGGATGGCGGTCGTGCCGGTCGGTGTCGACGTCGAGCTGTTCAAGCCGGTCGAGCGCGTGTTCCCGATCTCGGGACGCCTCGTCACCACCGCATCGGCCGACGTCGCCATGAAGGGCCTCAAGTTCCTCCTCGAGGCGCTCGCCAAGCTCCGCACCGAGCGCGACGACGTGCACCTCGTGGTGATCGGCCGCCGGAAGCCCGGCGGCGCGAGCGACGAGACGATCAAGCGCCTCGGGCTCGAGGACCACGTGGAGTTCGTCACCGGGGTGCCCGAGGACCGGATCATCGAGCTCTACTCGGAGGCGCAGCTCGCGGTGGTGCCGTCGCTGTACGAGGGCTTCTCGCTGCCCGCGATCGAGGCGATGTCCTGCGGCACCCCGTTGGTCGCCACCACCGGCGGTGCCATCCCCGAGGTCGTGGGCAAGGACGGCGACACCGCGCTGCTCGTGGAGCCTGGCAACAGCGAAGCGCTGGCCGCCAAGATCCGGTGGGCCCTCGACGAACCCGACCTGCGGGGCACGGTCGGCGCCCGAGGCCGCCAGCGCGTCATCGACCAGTGGTCCTGGCGGCACACGGCCGTGAAGACCGTCGAGCAGTACCGCATCCGGTTGGAGATGGAGCAGAAGTAGTGCTCACGGTCCGGTTCGACCGGCTCGGCGTGCAGCCGGGCGACCTGCTGCTCGACATGGGCTGCGGAGCCGGACGTCACGCCTTCGAGTCCTTCAAGCGCGGGGCTCGGGTCGTCGCCTTCGACTACTCGGCCGCCGAGCTCAAGGACGTCGGTGGCCTCTTCGCGGCCATGCGCGACTCCGGGGAGGCTGGTCGCGAGCCGGGATCCATGGCGGCCACCACGAACGGCGACGCCCTCGCGCTGCCGTTCCCGTCGAACACGTTCGATCGGATCATCGCCAGCGAGGTGCTGGAGCACGTCAGCGACGACCAGGTGGCGCTGCAGGAGATCTTCCGCGTCTTGAAGCCGGGCGGCACGCTGGCGGCCACCGTGCCGTCATGGCTCCCGGAGCAGATCTGCTGGGCGCTGTCGGAGGAGTACCACGCACCCTTCGTCGAGGGCGGGCACGTTCGCATCTACTCGGAGCCGCAGCTGCGCGGCCGGATGCGCCAGGCCGGACTGAAGCCCGGCTTCGCCCACCACGCCCACGCCCTGCACTCGCCCTACTGGTGGCTGAAGTGCGCGGTGGGACCGACCAACGACGACAACCCCCTCGTGAAGGCGTACCTGCAGGTGCTCATCTGGGACATCGCGCAGGAGCAGCCGATGGGCACGGTCACGCGCTGGGCCGAGCGCCTCCTGAACCCGGTGCTCGGGAAGAGCCTGGTCGTCTACGCCAGCAAGCCCGGTAGGGAGGCGTAGGCGTGCCCGTCAACGTCCCCGGGCTCGTGTCGGCCACCGACCTCCACGCCACCCTCGACGGCATCGCCGAATGGCAGCTGCCGTCCGGGATGATCCCCTGGTTCCCCGGCGGGCACGCCGACCCGTGGAACCACGTGGAAGCGGCCATGGCGCTCGATGTGGGGGGCCGCCGGGCCGAGGCCGACCGCGCCTACGAGTGGCTCGTGGACCTCCAGCGCGAGGACGGGTCCTGGCACCAGTACTACATCGCAGGCGACGACGGCTCGACGCTCGTGGAGCAGGACAAGCTCGACGCCAACGTGTGCGCCTTCGTGGCCGCCGGCGTGTGGCACCGATGGCTCCTCACCGACGACAAGGGGTTCGTGGAGGAGCTGTGGCCGGTGGTCGAGAAGGCGATCGACTTCGTGCTCGAGCTCCAGACGCCGCGTGGCGAGATCCTGTGGGCTCGCCACGCCGACGGCACCCCCTGGAGCTTCGCCCTGCTCACCGGTTCCAGCTCGATGTGCCACAGCCTCCGCTGTGCCATCGGGATCGCCGAGCTGCTGGGGCACGAGCGGCCCGACTGGGAGATCTCGGCGGCCCGGCTGGCCCATGCCGTGCGGGAGATCCCGGAGGCCTTCGCCCCCAAGCACCGCTGGGCGATGGACTGGTACTACCCGGTCCTCGGCGGCGTGGTGCTCGGCGAGGCGGGTCGTGCGCGGCTCGATGGCCGCAAGGACACCTTCCTGATGGACGGCAGAGGCGTCCGCTGCGTGTCGGACCGTCCGTGGATCACCGTCGCCGAGACGTGCGAGTGCGCCATGGCGTACCTCGCCGTGGGTGAGCGGGAGATGGCCCACACCCTCTTCGGGTGGGCGCAGCAGTTCCGCCACGACGAGGACGGCCGCTACTGGACCGGCACCGTGTTCCCCGACGAGGCCCGCTTCCCCGGCGGCGAGCGCAGCACCTACACCGCCGCCAGCGTCATCCTCGCCGCCGACGCCCTCGCCGGCAGCACGCCCGCCAGCGCCCTCTTCGTCGAGACCGCCGGCGTGTTGCCCCCGTTGATGGACATGTAGGGCACGCACGGCGGGACGCCGCGAGCCTGGCTGGCCGAGACGGGCTGGTCGATGGCATCAGGTCAAGGGCGCGGCGACGACAGCGACGATCCCCGTCCGCCCCCGCCCCGCATGCCTGCGACATCTCGCGGCCGATCTGGCCATCTGGTGTCGCAAGCTCGCGCGGTGCAGTCCAGCGCAGCTCAGACGCGCCGGAGCACGCGCAGGCTGCCGACCCTTGCCATCTCCGTGAAGGCGCCCGATTCGATGGCGGGCTTGTAGATCTGCTCGTACGGGGCTTGGCCGCCGTCGGCGGGGTCCTCGAAGACGTCGTGGATGCAGAAGGTGCCGCCGGTGACCAGGTGCGGGGTCCAGAGGTCGTGGTCGAGGCGCGCGGGCTCGGCGCCGTGGCCGCCATCGATGAAGAGGAACGCCAGCGGGGTGGCCCACGCTCGCGCGACCGTCGGCGAGTCCCCGACGACGGCGACCACGGTGCCCTCCAGGCCGGCGTCGTGCACCGTCTTGCGGAAGAAGGGCAGCGTGTCCATCTTCCCGACGGCGGGATCCACGAGGTCCGGTTCGTGCCACTCCCACCCGGGCTGGTTCTCCTCGGAGCCGCGGTGGTGGTCGACGGTGAACAGCACCCGACCGAGCTGTCGGGCGGCGGCGCCGAGGTACACCGACGACTTCCCGCAGTAGGTGCCGACCTCGAGGAGAGGGCCCTCCGCGTCGACGGCGAGCGCGGCGTCGTGCAGGGCACGCCCCTCCTCGGCGGGCATGAACCCGCGGGCCGCCTCCGCGTGCCGGCGGAGGTCGTCGTCCACTACCAGGTCTCGACGTGGATGATCCGGTCGAGGTCGCGCCGGGGGCCGGGCTTGAAGTCGGTGCCACCGAGCGGGTGGGCGACGGGGATGAGCGCGCCCTGCATCACGTGGTCGGGGATGCCGAGGAGCTCGGCCGTCTCCTTCTCCTTCACCAGGTGCAGGGTCGTGTAGCACGACGCCAACCCGCGGGCTCGAGCAGCGAGCTGGAAGCTCCACACCGCCGGGAGGAGGGAGCCCCACTGGGAGGCCTGCCACACTGCCGGTGCGCCGTCGGTGCGGCCCTCGATGCAGGCGATCACCCACAGGGGCACGTCCGCCAGGTGGTCGGCGAGGTAGTCGGCGGAGTCGATCACCTTGCTCGTGGTGGACACGTAGGCGGTGTCCTCCTGCGGGAGGTTGCCGAGGACAGCGTCCTTGCTGCCGTAGAACGCCTTGAACGCCTCGCGGTACCACCCGGCGATCGGCCGCATCTTCTCCTTGTCCGTGACGATCACCCAGTGCCACCCCTGGTTGTTGCCACCGGTGGGCGCCTGGGTGGCGACGTCGATGCACTCGCGGATCACCGCCAGGTCGACCGGCGTCTCCAGGTCGAGGCGCTTCCGCACCGAGCGGGTGGTGGAGAGCAGCTGGTCCGGATCGAGGGGCAGGAGCGTCGACATGGCCCGGGACGCTAACCCGCGGTCAGGTGGCGGGGTGGTCCTCCTGCGACAGGACCTCATCCTTCTCGGAGTGCCCGAACATGATCTGATCGAGGAAGAGGAACTTCGCCACCCAGAGGATGCCGAACCCCGCGAGGTTGGCCGCCATCACGAGGAGGGTGGAGTCCGAGATGTCCTCGGCGATGGCCACCAGGGCCGTGGACAGGGCGAGGCCGGCACCGGTGAACACCCAGAACGGCAGGATCTCCCGCCGCACGCTGATCTTGCCGTCCACGTTCCACACCCAGCGCTTGTTCAGGAAGAACACCGGTATGGCGCAGATCATCACGGCTGCCACGTTCGACCGCGTGGCGTCCATGTCGAGGAGCCCGACGTAGATCGCCAGCTGGAGCTGGGTGAGGGCGACGCCGAACACCGAGACCATCGAGTACTTGATCGCCAGGTCGCCCCGGCCTCCGGTGACCCGATCGAGCAGCGCAGCAGGAGACAGCTTCACGACATCGGAGCCTACGGGGAGGTCCTCGAGGAACCCCGCATCGCTCAGTCCACCAGGGCGTTCGCCTGGGCGATCCGACCGAGCCATCGCGCGCTCGCCTTGGGGGTGCGCTCGAAGGTGTGCCGATCGCAGTCGACGATCCCGAACCGGGGGCCGTAGCCGTACGCCCACTCGAAGTTGTCGAGGAGGCTCCAGTACGTGTAGCCGCGCACGTCGATGCCCTCGTCGATGCAGTCGAGCACGCCATCGAGGGCGGTGCGGACGTAGGCGACGCGCTGCTCGTCGTCGTCGGTGCCGATGCCGTTCTCGGTGACGATGATCGGCACCTCGCCCTTGGTGTACTCCCAGGCCCGGCGGATCGTGGCGGCCAGCGACTCGGGGTAGTACTCGTAGCCCATGATCAGCGTCGGCACGCCGTCCTCGGGGCCCAGCACCCCGTCCGGCCCGACGCGGGTGCGCGAGTACGTCTGCACGCCGACGAAGTCGTCGCCCACGGTGGCGTCGAAGAACACGTCCTCCATGCTCCTGCGGATCTGGTCGAGCTTGGACTCGCCCCCGTCCACCGCCTGGTAGTCGCTCATGGCGAGGGTGATGCCCACCGGCACGCCCGGCGCGCTGGCGCGGATGGCGTCCACGCCGGCGCGGTGGCTGCGCACGAAGACCTCGTTCACGCGGCGGCGAGCGTCGCGGTCGCGCTTGCCCGGCGGGAAGGCGCCGCCGAGGTACCCGATGGTGGACACCATGCTCGGCTCGTTGATCGTGCACGCCCGCGCCATCACCCCATCGAGCCGGGCGGCCGCCTTCGCGCAGTAGGCGGCGAAGCGCTCCGGCATGTCGTCGCGCTCCCATCCACCGAGGTCGGCGAGCCAGATCGGCGTGGTGAAGTGGTGGAAGGTGACAACCGGCGCGATCCCGGCCGCACGGAGCCCCTCGCACACCCGGGCGTAGTGGTCCAAGGCCACCGTGGACCACTCGCCCTCGGCGGGCTCGATGCGGCTCCACTCCAGGCTGAAGCGGTAGTCGGTGAACCCGAGCTCCTTCAGCAGGGCGATGTCCTCCGGCCAGCGGTGCCAGCTGTCGCAGCAGTCGCCGCTGGACTCCTTGCAGCCCGACTCCGGGTCGTGCTCCCAGCGCCACCAGTCGTTGTTGACGTTGCCGCCCTCGATCTGGTGGGCGGCGGTCGCGGTCCCCCAGCGGAACCCGTCGGGGAAGGCGCGTGCGGACATGGGCGGGACCGTACCTCCGGTCTCGTACGCGAGGATGGCCCGATGTCCCAGGACGCCGTCGACGCGCTGGTGGCGCTGCTCGACCTCGAACCGATCGAGGTCAACATCTTCCGTGGCGTGTCCCCGGACGAGGATCGTCAGCGCGTGTTCGGTGGCCAGGTCGCCGGGCAGGCGCTCGTCGCGGCCGCCCGCACCGTGGAGCCCGGCCGGTCCGTCCACTCGCTCCACGCCTACTTCCTCCGCCCCGGCGACGTGCGCGTGCCGATCCTCTACGAGGTGGACCGCATCCGCGACGGCCGCTCGTTCACCACCCGCAGGGTCGTCGCCATCCAGCACGGACGGGCCATCTTCAACCTGCAGTGCAGCTTCCAGGTGCCTGAGGACGGCCTCGAGTTCGAGGCGCCCATGCCCGACGTCCCTGACCCGGAGAGCCTTCCGGACTTCACCGCCCGCATGGCGCCGTACGCCGACAAGATGGGCGACTGGTACCTCCGGCCGCGGCCCATCGACATGCGCCACGTCGACCTCACCCCGCCCGACGAGCCGGGGCCCCGATCGCCGTTCCAACAGGTGTGGCTCCGTGCCGACGGCATGTTGCCGGACGACCCGGTGCTCCACGCGTGCGTCGTCACCTACGCGAGCGACATGACGCTCCTCGACACCGCGGTGCGGCCCCATGGGCGCGTGTGGGGCGACGAGGGGCTGATGATGGCGAGCCTCGACCACGCCATGTGGTTCCACCGGTCCTTCCGGGCCGACGAGTGGCTCCTCTACGACCAGGACACGCCGTCCTCGTCGGGCAGCCGCGGCGTGGGCCGCGGGAACATCTTCACCCGTGGTGGGCACCTCGCGGTCACGGTCGTGCAGGAGGGTCTGATCAGGGTGATGCGAGCTTGAGGCGGGCCGCAGCCGCGCTCGCGGTCCTCACCCTCCTGGCGGCGTGCACCGACGACGAGCCGGGCAAGGAGGCGTCCACGACCTCCACCGAGCGCGCCGCCGACGACACGACCACCTCCACCGAGGCCCCGGCCGAGGGCACCCTCGACGACGTCGACCTCGCGGCGCGGGAGGTCGGAACGCTCGACGCGCCCACCGCGCTCGCGTCGCGGCCCGGCTCGTCCGACCTGTACATCGCGGAGAAGGGCGGACGCGTGCGCCTCATCAAGGCGCAGGAGGACGAGGTCGGCAAGCAGCCCGGCCGCATCACGTACCAGGTGCAGAGCACGCCGCTGCTCGACATCTCCGACCGCGTCATCGACGACGGGGAGCGCGGGCTCCTCGGGATCGCGTTCTCCAGCGACGGCCGCAGGGTCTACCTCGACTACACGCGCCAGCCCGACGGCGCCACGGTGGTGGCCGAGTACACGCTTGGCGACAGCCCCAGGATCGACAAGGGGAGCAGGCGCGAGCTGCTGATGGTCGAACAGCCCTTCCCCAACCACAACGGCGGCCAGCTCGTGACCGGACCGGACGGGTACCTGTACGTCGGCCTGGGCGACGGGGGCAACGGCGGCGACCCCTTCGGGCACGGCCAGAACACGTCCACGTTGCTGGGATCCATCCTGCGCATCGATCCCGAGAGCAGCACCGACGACCGGGAGTACGGCATCCCCGACGGCAACCCCTTCGCCGACGGCGAGCACGGCGCGCCGGAGGTCTGGCTGTACGGCACTCGCAACCCCTGGCGCTTCAGCTTCGACTCCGACACCGGCGATCTCTGGGTGGCCGACGTCGGCCAGGACGCCTACGAGGAGATCGACCTGCTCCCCGCCCAGGACGGCTTCGATGCCGGCCGCGGCGACAACCTCGGCTGGGCGGAGATGGAGGGCAAGCACCCCTTCAAGGGCGGGAAGAACCCTGCGGGCGCCGTCCTCCCGATCTTCGAGTACGGGCGGGACGACGGCTGCTCCGTGGTGGGCGGGTTCGTCTACCGCGGCGACGACATCCCCGGCCTCCAGGGCACCTACCTCTACGACGACTACTGCGGCACCGGCGTCCGCGGCCTGCAGGTGGACGGTGAGGAGGTCATCGACACCCGCACGTGGGACCTCCCGATCGAGGACCCCTACTCCCTCGGCCAGGACGATGCCGGTGAGCTCTACGTCCTCCTGGCGAGCGGTCCCGTCCTCAAGCTGGTCCCCCCCGCCACCGGCGAGGGCGACTGATCCCTCCGCGCGCCACGCGGCGCCCGCGCCGCCTCCTAGCCTGGGCGACCGTGGGTCGGGCTGCGGCGGCATTCCTCCTCTTCGCGCTGGTGGCTGCGTGCGCGCACGCGGCCGAGCCCACGGCCGCGCCCGAACGGCCGCCGCTGGCGACCACGACCACCCAGCCGACGACCACCACGACCGCCCCACCCCCCACGACCACGACGACCGCCCCGCCGACCACCACCACCGGCAGCGAGCCGGTCGACGTGTTCGCGCTCGTGCCCCCCGCCGCCTCGCGCATCCCGGCGACCCTGGCGAAGCAGATCATCGCGGCGGAGGCCACGATCCGGAGCCCGAGCTCGAGCGAGCTCGAGACGGCCCAAGCCGCGCTCCTGCAACAGGTCGCCTACCGCCAGCTCGGCGCGCATCCGGAGTGGGACGGCGTCGTCGCGGCGGCGCTGCCCGAGGGGCTCCGGGCCGTCGCCCGTCTCCAGGCGGCCGCGCGTCGCGAGTTCCGCGGCATGCACACGAGGCGCTCGAGCACGCTCCCCGCCTGGCGGATCGTGCAGCCGGAACCCCCCGACGAGCTCCTCGAGGCGTACCGCGCCGCCGAAGCCGAGTTCGGCATCCCGTGGAAGTACCTGGCCGCCATCAACCTCGTCGAGACCGGCATCGGGCGCATCCGCGGCACGTCGATCGCCGGCGCGCAGGGGCCCATGCAGTTCATGCCCGCCACCTGGGAGGCCTATGGCGGCGGCGGGGACATCAACGACACCAAGGACGCGATCAGCGCGGCCGCCCGCTACCTCGCCGCCAACGGCGGGGCCCGCGACATCGCCGGCGCCCTGTACCGCTACAACCACAGCAACCGCTACGTCGTGGGCGTGCAGGTGTACGCCGATCTGATCGCGGAGCACCCCCGCGCCTTCCTGGGCTTCTACTACTGGGGCGTGTGGTACCTCACCGACCGCGGCGATGTGTACCTGCCGGTCGGCTACGAGCAGGGCGCGCCCATCCCGGTGAGCGAGTACCGGCCCTGACGCGACGGCTGGTAGACCCACTGGCCGTGACCCCGGGAGACGAGATCCGCAACCTGCTGGGCCAGTACTGCGAGCGGATCGACACCGCCGACTTCGACGGAGTGGGTGAGCTCTTCGAGCACGCCGCGCTGGCCGACGAGCACGGCCGCGAGCTGGCGCGCGGTTCAGCGGCGGTGCGCGACTTCTACCGCGCCGGGACGCTGCTGCACGACGGCTCGCCGCGCACGAAGCACGTCGTGACCAACACGGTGCTCGACGTGTCCGAGGGCACCGACCGCGCCGGTGCGCGCTCGTCGTACGTCGTGCTGCAGCAGGTGGGCGATGGGCCGCTGCACCCGATCATCACCGGCCGGTACCACGACTCCTTCGAGCGCCACGACGGCCGGTGGCGGTTCGCCGAGCGCCGGTTCCTGGTGGACCTCGTGGGCGATCTGCGCGACCACCTCGCCTACGAGCTCGGGTGACGCGCCGCTAGCGCGACTCGACCAGCTCGCTGGCCTTCGTCCGGGCCTGATCGGCGAGCTCGGCGCCCTTGGTGACGGCCTCGTCGGTGAGGTCGACCATCCGCTTCCTGGCGCGCCGCCCCTGCTCCTTGGCCCGCTTGCTCTGCTTCCTCGCCTGCTTGCGCGCTTCCTCGGCGGCGGCCTCGGCACGCTTCGACGCCTTGGCCGCAGCCTTCCGGCCGCGACGGCTGAGATCCCTCGCCCGCTCCTCGACGACCGGTGTGGCAGAGCTCACGATGCCCTCGATGGCCTCGATGGCGCTGGCCGCGGCGGCCCGTCGGCGCTCACGGCGCTTGCGCTGGTCCGCACCTCCCTTGCTGGCCTTCCGGGCCTGCTGCAGGGCCTGGAGCTCCGCCTGGCGAGCGCGCTTCTCGGCCGCAGCCACGCGCTTGTCGGACTCCGCTCGGGCGGCCTGCTCCCCGGCCAGCTCGGCCTCCGCGTCCCGGTACGCCTTCTCGGCGCGGCGCAGCTGCTCCTTCTTGGAGCGGAACGGCACGATGCCGAGCGTCCCGATGGACACGGTCTTGCGGATGAGCCCCATGGTTCGGACCTCCAGTGGGCGGCGGGCGTCCCCCGGTCTACCCCATGCACGCCGCTCTGATCCCGGAGACCTCCAGCACCCCTACGATGCGGCGCCGTGGCCGAGCCCCGCACGTACCGCCAGCACCGCTTCGCGCCTCCGCCGGGCGCCACCGAGCTGATCCTCGTCCGGCACGGCGAGTCCGCCCCCGCGGTGGTCGGCCAGCCGTTCGCGCTCGTGGACGGTCACGGCGACCCGGAGCTCTCGCCCGAAGGCCGGGAGCAAGCGATCAAGGTGTGCGCGCGCCTCGCCGGGGAGGGAGTCGACGCCATCTACGTCTCGAAGCTCCGCCGCACCAGCGAGACCGCGCAGGCCCTCGCCGCGTCGCTCGGCCTCGACATGGTCGTCGATCCCGACCTCCACGAGGTGTTCCTCGGCGATTGGGAGGGAGGCCTCTTCCGACAGAAGGTCGCGGAGGCCGATCCGGTCGCGGTGCGGATGATCGCAGAGGAGCGCTGGGACGTGATCCCCAACGCCGAGCCCGCCGACGCGTTCGCGGCCCGCGCCACGCGCGCCATCCAGCGCATCGCCTCCGCGCACCCCGATCAGCGGGTGGCGATCTTCGCCCACGGCGGGATCATCGGCCAGATCCTCTCGCTGGCCACCGGCTCGCGCCCGTTCGCGCTGGGCGGCTCCGACAACGCCGCCATCTCGCACCTCGTGGTGATGGGCGACCGGTGGATCCTGCGGCGGTTCAACGACACCAGCCACCTCGAAACGGAGCTCACCGCAGAAGCCGAGCCGCCGACCTAACCGGTTGGTGCGCGCGACGAACCGTCGGGCACGCTGAGCGCATGGGGGATCTGGGCGTGCAGACCGCAGTGGAGCCGCTCGGCGACGGGCGGTACCGCGCCACGTTGTCGCGAGAGTGGGAGATCTGGGGCCCGATGGGCGGGTACGTCGCCGCGGTCGCGCTGCGCGCGGCGGGTGAGGCGACCGCGCACCCGAACCCGGCGGCGTTCAGCTGCCACTACCTGGGGGTGGCTCGCTTCGAGCCGGTAGACGTGCAGGTGACGACGGTGAAGGAGGGCCGAGTCGCCAGCTCGCACCGGGTGTCCATCACCCAGGAGGGCAAGCCGATCGTCGAAGCGCTCGTGTGGAGCACCGCGGACAACGAGGGGCTCGAGCACGACGAGACCACCCCGCCGGACGTCCCCGGCCCCGACGCGCTGCCCAGCATCCAGGACCTCGTCCCTGACGACGCTCCCCCGCCGTTCCCGTTCTGGCGGAACTTCGACGCCAAGCCGATCCACTTCGAGCAGCCCTGGCCCCCGGAGGGGCCACGCCCGGCGACGTGGCAGGCGTGGCTGCGCTTCCTCCCGACCGCCACGGTCGACG
>JBJMHD010000150.1:0-25140 GCA_045807565.1 Acidimicrobiales bacterium
GATGACCGACGGCAGCACGCAGTTGACCCGGATCTTCTGCGGCCGCAGCTCGTCTGCCAGCACCTCGGTCGCCCGGACGACGGCTGCCTTGCTCGCCCCGTAGGCGACCGGCGCCGAACCACTCACCGCGGACCGCGAGCCGACCGTCACGATCGAGCCGCCACCGGCCGACGCCATCCGCGGCGCCGCGCCCTGACAGCACCAGAGCAGCGCGACGACGTTCGTGCTCCACATCGCGCCGAGGAGGTCCTCGTCGAGGTCCGCCAGGGACGACGATCGGAATCCCCCCGCCAGCGCGACGAGGGCCGTCGGGGAGCCGATCTCATCCACCCGCTCGAAGGCGGCGGCCACCGACGCGCGGTCGAGCAGGTCGACCGGCACCGGGACGACGCCGTCCCGCTGCCCCGCCTCGTCCAGCCGGTCGCCGGGCCGGTCGAGGGCCGCCACCGTCCAGCCGCGCCCGGTCAGGTCGTCGAGCACCGCACTGCCCAGCGCACCGGCCGCGCCGGTCACCACCGCGAGGTTCACAGCCCCAGCTCCCGTCCGACGACTTCCTTCATGATCTCCGTCGTCCCCCCGTAGATGCGGGTCACCCGCGCATCCGCCCACGCCCGGGCGATCGGGTACTCGGTCATGTAGCCGTACCCGCCGAACAGCTGCAGGCAGGTGTCCAGCGCCCGGCCCTGCAGCTCGGTGCACCACCACTTGGCCTTGGCCGCGTCGACGGCGGAGAGGTCTCCGGTGTCGAGTGCCCGTATGCAGTCGTCGACGAAGTGCCAGGCGATGTCGACCTCGGTGGCGAGCGTGGCCAAGGTGAACCTGCTGTTCTGGAACGAGCCGATCGGCTGGCCGAACGCCTGACGCGACCGCACGTGCTCGAGGGTCCAGGCCAGGGCCGCCGAGGCCCCGGACACGCCGGCGACGGCGATGCCCAGGCGCTCCTGCGGGAGGCGGTCGACCAGGTGCGCGAATGCCCGCCCCTCCTCGCCCAGCAGGTTCGCCACCGGGACCCGCACGTCGGTGAAGGACAACTCGGCGGTGTCCTGGGCGTGCTGGCCGAGCTTGTCCAGGTTGCGTCCCCGCTCGAAACCGGGCATGCCCCGCTGGAGCACGAGCAGGCTCATGCCCTTGTGCCGCTGGGTCGGGTCGGTCTTCACCGCGGTGATGACGAGGTCGGCGTTGATGCCGTTGGTGATGAAGGTCTTGGACCCGTTGACGATGTAGTCGTCGCCGTCGCGCAGGGCGGTGGTGGTCATCGACGCCAGGTCGGAGCCGATGCCCGGCTCGGTCATGGCGATGGCCGTGATGAGCTCTCCGGAGCAGATGCCGGGCAGCCACCGCGCCTGCTGCTCGTCGGTGGTGAGGGTGAGGAAGTACGGGAGGCAGATGTCGTTGTGGAGCGTCCACCCGAGGCCGGCGGCGTTCACCCCCGCGCGCTGGATCTCCTCCGCGATCACCACGTTGTACCGGAAGTCGCTCACCCCGCCGCCCCCGAGCGCCTCGGGCACGGCCATGCCGAGGAAGCCCTGCGCCCCGGCCTTGGTGAAGAGGTCTCGATCGACGATGCCCGCCTGCTCCCACTCGTCGTGGTGCGGCACCAGCTCCTTGGCGATGAAGCCCCGCACCGAGTCGCGGAAGAGCTCGTGCTCCTCGTCGAACAGCGTCCGCTCCATCGCACCGACGGTAATGCGATGGCCTCCGGGCGACCGACCCGTCAGGCTCCGGGCGTGGAGGTGACGATCGAGGCGTTCCCGTGGGCGGGCGAGCTGGCGCGCCCCGACCTGGCGGCGATCAACCGGATCCACAACGCGGCGTGGGCGGAGTGGGTGCCCGGAGACCATCCGTCTTCCGACGCCGGGTTCGTCGACATGGATCGCTTCATCGCGCCGCCCGAGCGCATGCACAGGCGGCTCGCGCGCACGGCCGACGGCACGGTGGCGGGCTTCGCGTTCGCGTTCTGGCGGGAGGGAGAGCCGGGGGGCAGCACGCTGCGCGCGTTCGTGGATCCGCAGCACCGCCGTCAGGGCGTGGGACGCGCCCTCGGTGCTGACCTCGCCGCGACGGCACGCGCCGCGGAGCGAACCGGGCTGACCGTCGAGATCGCCCCGAGTAGCCCAGCCGAGGCGGCCGTGCGCGGCGCCAAGGGCTTCAGCGCCGGCCTCGTCATCGAGCTGCTCCGCGCCGACGTGCGCGAGGTGGATCGGGGGCTGCTCGAGGGGTGGCGCGCCGCCGGTGAGGCGGTGCCGGGCTACTCGCTGGTCGCCTACGACGACCGGTGCCCCAGCGACGACCTGGCCGGGGACTTCATCGCGGCGCGCGCCGTGATGAACGACGCGCCGCGCCCCGAGGGCCTGGCCGAGCAGGAGTTCACCTTGTCCGAGCTGCGAGGCCTGGAGGACGCCAGCATCGCCGCCCACCAGTCGTGGTGGAACGTGGGCGTGCGGCACGACGAGTCGGGAGCGCTGGTGGGCTTGACGGAGCTCTACCTGCCCGCCAAGCGGCCGTGGATGGCCTTCCAGGGGGACACCGGCGTGCACCCGGACCACCGCGGTCACGGGCTGGGCGCGTGGATGAAGGCGGTGAACCACCTGCGCCTCGCCGACGAGCGCCCCGGCGTCGAGTGGGTGCAGACGTGGAACGCCCAGAGCAACGAGCCGATGCAGCGGATCAACCGAGCCCTCGGGTTCGAGCCGAAGCAGCACTTCCAGGCCTGGTACACCCCGCTCGCACCGCTACCCTGAGCCCAACGCACGAAGGGGAGCTCGGGGAGCCGGGCTGAGAGGGTGGCCCGCCAGCGGCACCGCCACCGACCCAGGAACCTGAACCGGGTAATGCCGGCGGAGGGAATCGTCTCGATGGCAGCGCTGAGCGCGAGCGACACGGTGGTGGTGGTGGTGACGGGCGGCGACCCCGTGGAGCGAGCGCACCTCCCCGACCTCCCGGCCGGCACCCGCGTCGTCGCCGCCGACTCCGGCGTGGAGCACGCGCTCGCCCTCGGGCTCCACGTCGATCTGGTGGTCGGCGACCTCGACTCGGCCTCGCCGGCGGCGGTGGAGCGCGCCGTCGCCGCGGGCGCGTCGGTCGAGCGCCACCCTGCCGCCAAGGACGCCACCGACCTGGAGCTGGCCCTCGACGCGGCGCGGGAGATGGGGGCGACGCGCATCCACGTGCTCGGCGGTCACGGCGGGCGGCTCGACCACCTCCTGGCCAACGTCCTGCTCCTCGCCCGACCGGAGCACGCCGGGGTGACCACCACCGCCCGGATGGGTCCTGCGCGCCTCACGGTCGTGCGCGGGTCGGCGGAGCTGGACGGCCCCATCGGCGACCTCGTCACCTTGCTCCCCGCCCACGGCATCGCACGCGGGGTCACCACGACCGGGCTGCTCTACCCGCTGTCGGCGGAGGACCTGCGGCCCGGCACCACCCGAGGCGTCAGCAACGAGCTCGTCGACCACACCGCCACCGTCACCCTCGCCGACGGGGTGCTCGTCGCCATCCAGCCCGGCCAGCTGGGCACCCACCACCAGGAGGTCCTCCGATGACCCGCCCCCGACCCCCGCGGGGCCTCGCCGCCGCGCTCGTCGCGCTGCTCCTCGTGGCGCTGGCCGCGTGCGGTGATGACGACAGCGCGAAGGACGCGGGCGATGCCGACTTCGGTTGCGCGGCGCCGAGCGGCGACGGCAGCGACGAGGCGCCCGACGCCGTGCGGCTGCTCACGCACGACTCGTTCGCGCTGAGCGACGGCGTGCTCGATGCCTTCACCGAGGCGACGGGGATCGACGTCGACGTCATCCAGGGGGGCGACGCCGGCACGGTCGTGAACCAAGCCATCCTCACCAACGGCAAGCCACAGGCCGACGTGCTCTACGGGATCGACTCCACCTTCCTGTCGCGGGCCCTCGACGAGCGCCTGTTCGTGGCGCACGACGCCGAGGGGCTCGACGAGGTCGACGACGCCCTCGTGCTCGACCCGGACCACTGCGTGACGCCGATCGACTACGGCGACGTGTGCATCAACTACGACAAGGCGTACTTCGAGGAGCACCACCTCGAGGTGCCGAGGTCCCTCGATGACCTCACCGACCCCGCGTACAAGGACCTCCTCGTCGTCGAGAACCCCGCCACGTCCTCACCGGGCCTCGCGTTCCTGCTCGCCACCGTGGAGGCCTTCGGGGAGGACGGGTGGGAGCAGTGGTGGGGGGCCCTGCGCGACGACGGCGTCGAGGTCGTCGACGGCTGGGAGGAGGCGTACTACTCGTCGTTCTCCGGAGGGCTCGGCAGCGAGGGTGAGCGCCCCCTGGTCGTGTCGTACGCATCGAGCCCGCCGGCCGAGGTGGTGTACGCCGATCCGCCGGTCGACGACGCCCCCACCGGCGTGATGGACAGCAGCTGCTACCGGCAGGTCGAGTTCGCCGGCATCCTCAACGGCACCCGGCACGAGGCCGCGGCCGCCGAGCTGGTGGACTTCCTCCTCTCGAAGCGGGTGCAGGCCGACGTGCCCCTGTCGATGTTCGTGTTCCCCGCCCGCGACGACGTGGACCTCCCCCCGGAGTTCGTCAGGTACGCCGCCACCCCCGACGACCCGTTCGAGCTGGCTCCGGCGGACATCGACGCCAACCGCGACGACTGGATCGAGCGGTGGACCGACGTCGTGCTGCGGTGAGGCCTGGCCGCGCGACGGCGCTCCTGCTCGTGGCGCCCGTCGCGTTCCTCGGCTGCTTCTTCGCCTGGCCCGTCGCCAACATCGTCGCCGAGGGGCTGCGGGGCGACCACGGGTGGGACCTCAGCGGGTTCGGCGAGGTCCTCCGGGATGCCGAGCTCCGGCAGGTCCTGTTCTTCACGATGTGGCAGGCGCTGGCATCGACGATCCTCACGCTGGCGGTCGCCCTGCCGGCCGCCCACGTCCTCGCCACCTACGAGTTCCGCGGCCGGAGGCTCCTGCAGGCGGTGCTGGTGGTGCCCTTCGTGCTCCCGACCGTGGTGGTGGGCGCGGCGTTCCTCTCCCTGCTGGGACCTGGTGGGCTCCTCGGCGTGGACCTCCGAGGGAGCGCGATCGCGATCCTCCTCGCCCACGCCTTCTTCAACCACGCCGTCGTGGTCCGGACCGTCGGGGGCCTGTGGGAGGGCCTCGACCCGAGCACAGAGGAGGCGGCCCGAGTGCTGGGCGCGTCGCGCTGGCGCGCCTTCCGGCACGTGACGTGGCCCGCCATCCGCCCCGCCGTGGCGTCGGCGGCCGTGATCGTGTTCCTGTTCACGTTCACCAGCTTCGGGGTGGTGCGGATCCTCGGCGGGGCCGCCCGGTCCACCCTGGAGACCGAGATCTACCGGCAGACCGCCGACTTGCTCGACCTGCCCGTGGCCTCGGTGCTGGCGCTGCTGCAGCTCGCTGCTGTGGTCGCCATGCTCGCCGTCCACAGCTGGCTGGAGCGCCGCCAGGAGGCGCGGGCAGTGGTCCTGCGATCACCGTCGCGGCGGAGGGTGCGGGGCGGCGCCGACCGTGCCTGGTTCATCGGCAACCTCGCCCTCATGGCCCTGTGGCTCGGCGTGCCGCTGGTCGTCCTGGTCGAGCGCTCGGTCAGCGTCGGCGACGGCCACGGGCTGGCGGGGTGGCGGGCGCTGGCAGGGGTGACGGAGGCGTCGCGGCTGTTCGTCTCGCCGCTCGAGGCCCTGGGGAACTCGCTGCGGTTCGCGGCCGTCGCCACCGTGCTCGCCGTGCTGCTCGGCGGTCTCGCCGCCGCTGCCCTGGCCCGATCCCGCGGCGGCGCGGCACGAGCGATCGACACCGCGCTGCTCCTGCCGCTCGGCATCTCCGCCGTCACCGTCGGCTTCGGGTTCCTCCTGGCCCTGGACGAACCGGTGGACCTCCGCGCCAGCCCGTGGCTCGTGCCCCTCGCCCAGGCGGTGGTCGCGATCCCGTTCGTGGTGCGCACGATGACGCCCGTGCTCCGCTCCATCGACCCGCGGTTGCGCGACGCCGCCGCCGTGCTCGGAGCGTCCCCGCGTCGGGTCTGGATCGCCGTGGACCTCCCGCTCGTGTGGCGAGCGCTGCTCGTGGCCGCCGGGTTCGCGTTCGCCATCTCGCTGGGTGAGTTCGGCGCCACCGTCGTGATCGCCCGTGCCGACTCGCCGACCGTGCCGATCGCCATCGCCCGGCTGTTGGGGCGACCCGGCGCCATCAACGTCGCCCAGGGCTTCGCGCTCAGCGTTGTGCTCATGGTCGTGACGACGGCCTCGGTGCTGCTGGTCGACCGCTGGCGCCCGAAGGCCACGGGCGGGAGCGGCTGGGTGTGACGCCGAAGGTCGAGGTCTCGGGCGGCCGCGTCGCGTTCGGCAGCACGATCGCCCTGGACGGCGTCGACCTCCGGGTGGACGCCGGCGAGGTGGTCGCCGTGCTCGGCCCCAGCGGCAGCGGGAAGTCCACGCTCCTGCGGGCGATCGCGGGGCTCCAGCCCCTCGACGCAGGGACCGTCCTGATCGACGGCGCTGATGCCACGGCTACCCCGCCGCACGAGCGTGGGGTGGGGATGATGTTCCAGCACCACGCCCTCTTCCCGCACCTCGACGTGGGGCGCAACGTCGCCTTCGGCCTGCGCATGCAGCGACGCGCTCGCGACCCCGTGGCCGCGCGCGTGCGCGAGCTGCTCGCGCTCGTCGGGCTCGAGGGGATGGACGGCCGTGACGTCGCCTCCCTCTCCGGTGGCGAGCAGCAGCGGGTCGCGCTGGCCCGGGCCCTCGCGCCCGCGCCGCGGGTCCTCCTCCTCGACGAGCCCCTCGGGTCGCTCGACCGCCCGCGGCGGGAGCGCCTGGTGGTCGAGCTCCGCGCGCTGTTCGCCCGCCTCGGCCTCACCGTGGTGGCCGTCACCCACGACCATCAGGAGGCCTTCGCCCTGGCCGACCGGCTGGTGCTGCTCGACCGCGGCCGGATCCTGCAGGCCGGCACCCCGGACGAGGTGTGGCGGCGGCCCACCACGTCGCTGGCGGCCGAGCTCCTGGGGTTCACGAACCTCATCGACGTCACCGTCGCCGAGGGCCGGGCGCTCTCCGCCTGGGGAGATCTCGGCGCCGCCGATGGCGTCGTCCGCCGCGCCCTCGTCCGGCCCGAGGCCGTGAGGCTCGGCGGCGGGCCGTTGCACGGGACCGTGGTGGCCGGGACCTTCGCCGGCGCCCGCGGTCGCGTGCGGGTCGAGCTCCCCGGCGCGCCGCCCCTCGAGGCGGATCTCCCCGCCGCCGAGCTGCCCGCCATCGGCGCCGTCGTCAGCGTCACCCTCGACCCCGCCGGCATCGCCCTGCTGCCGGCGTGAGGCGCCGCGGGTACCGATCTGGTCCATCCGGGCCGTACCATTCGCACCCCGGCCCGCCTGCGGCTCGGTCCTCCACTCCAGATCCCTGCCGCCGATGCCGACCTCTTCCTCCGTGCTCCGTCGCCGCCGCCTCCTCGCGCTCCTCCTCGCGGGTGCCGTCGGCATCGCGGCCTCCGGCGCGCCGGCGCTCGCCCAGGACGGCGACGGCAGCACCACCACCACCGAGCCCACGACCACCTCCGAACCACCCGTCACGCTCCCGCCGGTCGGCCCCACGACCACCACCACGACGGCGCCGCCCGACCCGACCGATCCCGGGGGAGGTGAGGGGCTCGCCGAGGAGCCCGTGCCGGTCGTACCCGACACCGTGCCGCCGCGCGACCCCGGCCAGGGGCAGTACGAGGCGCAGGCCGGACGTCTCATCCGACGAGAGCTGCACGTGGCCGAGGCCGACGCCGTCGCGCTCGAGACCACCTACCGCCAGGTCAAGGACCTCGTCATCAAGCTCGAGGCCGAGCTCGACGGCCTCGAGCAGTCCGTCACCGGGCTGGCCGACGACGAGCGCGCCGCGGTGCGGCGCGTCGAGGCGGCTCGGCGCAAGTTCGAAGCTCGGGCAGCGCGCGCCATGGTGCGCGGCCAGTCCGACGACGACGTCCCGCTGATCGCCACCGACGACCCCAACGACCTGGCCATCGCGCAGACCCTCCTCGGCTCGATCCTCGAGGCCGACGACCAGGCCGTGCAGGAGTACCTCGCCGCCAAGGCCGACGTGAGCGCCGACCTGGTGAAGGTCGCCGAACGCCTCGTCGACGCTCGCCTCGAGCTCGAGGACGGACGGGCGCGCCTCGTGGAGGCCCGGCGGGCGAGCGTGGCCGCCCAGTTCAACCTGGCGGTGTTCGCGGCGGGGTCGGAGATCGTGATCCACGGGTTCGTGTTCCCCGTCGGCGATCCGCACAGCTTCGGTGACAGCTTCGGGGCGCCGCGCATGATGGGCACCGAGTACCAGCACGCCCACCAGGGCACCGACATCATGGCGCCGTTCGACACGCCGCTCCTGGCCTGCGAGCGGGGCATCATCACCGAGATCGGCAGCGACGTGCTGGGCGGCACCAAGCTCTGGCTCAAGGGCGAGAGCGGCACGTACTACTACTACGCCCACCTGAAGGCGTACGCCGAGGGACTCCACGACGGCCAGCTCGTGCAGGCCGGCGACGTCGTGGGCTTCGTCGGCGACACCGGCAACGCCAAGGGCGGTGCACCGCACCTGCACTTCGAGATCCACCC
This sequence comes from Acidimicrobiales bacterium, assembly GCA_045807565.1. Classification (GTDB taxonomy): domain Bacteria; phylum Actinomycetota; class Acidimicrobiia; order Acidimicrobiales; family VFJN01; genus VFJN01. Next base: position 8,586 of record JBJMHD010000150.1, read on the forward strand.
CGACGGCGGACCGGCGGTCAACCCCTACCCCTTGCTGAAGGTGGTCGACGACCTCCGCCGGCAGGCGAAGGCCCGCGAGCAGTCCTAGCCCGTGGACGTCGTCGCCTCCCTGGAGGCACCCCACCCGGCGCCGACCGTCTTCCACTGGATCGAGGACCTCGAGCGGTACCCGGCGTGGCTCGACATCGTGCCGCGCGCCGCCGCGGCGTCGTCGCACCCCGACGACGTCGGGCCGGCGTGGTCGGTCGACCTCCGCGGTCGGCTGGGCCCGTTCGCGCGGGCGAAGCGGCTGCGCATGGTGCGCACCGTGCACGACGCCCCGCACCACGCGCGCTTCGAGCGCGTCGAGCACGACGGCCGCCAGCACTCCGCCTGGGTGCTCGATGCATCGGTGGCCGACGAAGGCGAGGGGATCCGGCTCACGATGCGGCTGCACTACGGCGGGCGGCTCTGGGTGCCCGCGCTGGACCGGCTCCTCGCCGACGAGATCGAGCGGTCACGGCCTCGCCTGCTCGAGCGCCTGGCGGGCTAGAACCACATCTCGCCGCTCGCCCTCAGGCGCGGATGCGGAGCTCGAGGAGGTGGGGCCGCCCCGCGTCGAGTGCCGCCTTCACCGCGTCGCCGACGTCGCCGGCGTGCTCGACCGCGGTCGCGTCGACCGCCATCGACCGCGCCAGCGACACGAAGTCGATCGGCGGGTCGTCGAGGTCCATGCCGATGAACCGGCCGGTGCGCACCGAGGCGCCTCCCATGCCCTGCAGGTAGCCCTTCAGGATCTTGTACTGGCGGTTGTTCACCACCGCGAACACCACGGGGAGCCCCTCGGCCGCCGCGGTCCAGAGGGCCTGCGGCGAGTACATGGCCGATCCGTCCCCGACCACGCAGAGGACGGGCGCGCCGCCGTGGCCGAGCGACACGCCGCACGCCGCCGGCATGCCCCAGCCCAGCCCACCTCCCGTGCAGAAGAAGTAGCGCCCGGGCTCGGTCCAGTGGTGGAACCCGCGCACGTAGACGCCGGTCGTGATCGCCTCGTCGACCACGCAGGTGTCGGGAGGGAGCGCGCGCACGAGCGCATGGGCGGCCGCCATCGGATCCATCGGCTCCGGCCCGTAGCGCTCGAGAGCGGCGGCCTCGAGCGCGTCGACCTCAGCGGCGCGCGCCAGGCGGGCAGCTGCCAGCGCGTCGGAGACGGCGGCGCCGTCGACCCGAGCCCTCACGAGGGGCAGGAGCGCGTCCACGGTCGCGCGGGGGTGGCCCGCGACCCCGAGGCGCACCGGCCATGACCGCCCGAGCTGGTCGGGATCGGGCGACAGGTGGAGCAGCTCCACCGCCGCCGGTACCGCCGGGCCGGGCGTGTAGGGGTACACGGTGAAGGCGGACTCGGCGACGAGCAGCACCCGGTCGTAGCCCCCGAGGACCGTGGCCAGCGCGGTGGCGGCCGGCGCGAGCATGCCCTTCCAGAGCGGGTGCAGCGGTGGGAACACGCCGCGGCCGTGGAGCGGTGCTCCGTGGACGGGAGCACCCAACGCCTCCGCCAGCGCGACGACGCTGGCGACGGCGCCGGCGGCGGGGACCGCGTCGCCCACGACGATCGCGAGCCGTCCCACCGGCGGACCGGTGAGGAGGTCGGCCAGCTCCTCGAGGCCGCCGGCGACGCTGTCGACGCGCACCGTCGACGGTGGCGGGGTGGTCCCGGCCTCCTGCTCGAGGTGGTCCATCGGGAGCGACACGAACACGGGCCCGGAGGGCGGGTTGCCGGCGTCGTGGAACGCGCGCCGCAGCACCGTCCCGAGCTCTCCCGGGGTCCGCACCTCGTGCCCCCACTTGACCGCGCCGCCGGCGAGCTCGACGCGCGGCCCCGACAGCAGAGGGTCCGTGACGATGTGGCGGTAGTCCTGCTGGCCGGCGGTCACGACGAGCGGCGTTCGGTTGGACCGCGCGTTCGTGAGGTTGCCGACGGCGTTGCCGAGCCCGGCCGAGGTGTGGAGGTTCAGGAAGGCGGGCCGCCCGGTCGCCTGGGCGTAGCCGTCGGCCATCCCGACGACGGTGGCCTCCTGCAGCGCGAGCACGTAGCGCAGGTCGTCGGCGTCGGCCAGCGCGTCGATCAGGGGCAGCTCGGTGCTCCCGGGGTTCCCGAAGACGTGCCGAACCCCTTCGGTGCGGAGGACGTCGAGGAGGACGTCGCGTCCGAGGGTCATCCCCGGGCACCCTATCGGTGGCCGTAGATTGGGCGGGCCCCCCACCACACCTCGGATGGCACGACCAGGAACTCCGCCATCGACACCGTGATCGGCCTCGTCGCCGTACTCCTGCTGATCCTCGCCACCGGGTTCTTCGTCGCGGTCGAGTTCGCGCTGGTCGCGGTCGACCGCGATCGCGTCGACCTCGACGCCAAGGAGGGCAGCCGCCGGGCGAGGGCCACCGCGGCCGCGCTCCGCCGGCTCTCGTTCAACCTGTCGGGGGCTCAGCTCGGCATCACCGTCACCTCGCTCGTCATCGGCTTCATCGCCGAGCCCACCATCGCGGCGGCGCTGGAGCCGCTCGTGGAGCGGGTGGTGGGCGAGGACCGGGCGTCGGGCACGTCGGTGGTCATCGGGCTCGTGCTCGCCACCGTCGTGACGATGGTGCTCGGCGAGCTCGTGCCCAAGTCCCTGGCCATCGCCCGGCCCCGCGCCACCGCGTACGCCCTCGCCTCGCCGATGGTGGTGGTCACCACCGTCCTCGGTCCGCTCATCCGGCTGCTGAACGACGCGGCCAACTGGAGCGTCCGGCGCCTCGGGATCGAGCCGCAGGAGGAGCTCACCTCCGTGCGATCTCTCGAGGAGCTCGAGCTGCTCATCCGCGCGTCCGGCGAGGAGGGCACGCTCGACCCCGAGGCGCTCACCCTGCTCACCCGCTCCATCCGGTTCGGGGAGAAGGACGCCGCCAGCGCCCTCGTGCCTCGGCGGTCGGTGGAGTCGATCGGCGTCGACGACGTGGTGGCCTCCCTGGCGGCAAAGGCCGTGGCCACCGGCCACTCGCGGTTCCCCGTGGTGGGCGCCGACCTCGACGACGTCCGCGGCGTCGTCCACGTCAAGGACGTGTACGGGGTGCCGTACGAGGAGCGGGGGGCGCGCCCGATCGAGTCGGTGATGGCACCGGCGTTCGTCGTGCCCGAGACCCGCGACCTGGCCGACCTGCTCGTCGACCTCCGGCGCGCGGGCTCGCACCTCGCCGTGGTCGTCGACGAGCACGGCGGGACAGCGGGGATCATCACGCTCGAGGACATCCTCGAGGAGATCGTCGGCGAGATCGACGACGAGCACGATCGCCCCTCGCCGCGGCTCACCCGCGTGCAGCGGCCGGGGGAGTGGCTGCTCGACGGCACCCTCCACCCCGACGAGGTGTTCGACGCGTGCGGGTTCGCCATCCCCGACGGCGAGTACGAGACCCTCGCCGGCTTCGTGCTCTGGTCCCTCGGGCGGATACCCGAACCGGGGGACGGCTTCGACCACGACGGCTGGCGCGTCGACGTGGTGGAGCTCGACGCGCACCGCGTCGCGACGGTGCGGCTCCGCCGATCGGCGAACGCAACGCGGGAGGTGCGGTCGTGACCGCCGACCTCCTGCTCGCGCTCCTGCTCCTCCTCGCCAACGGCTTCTTCGTGGCGGTCGAGTTCGCGCTCATCGCCAGCCGGCGCACCAAGCTCGAAGGCCTGGCCGAGGAGGGGAGCGCCCGAGCGCGCGCCGCGCTGGCATCGATGCGCCACCTCAACCTGCAGCTCGCCGGTGCCCAGCTCGGCATCACGATGGCGTCACTGCTCCTCGGCTTCGTGGCGGAGCCCGCCGTCGCCACGCTCGTCGAGGACGCCGTGGACGTCGTCGTCGACCTGCCCAGCGGCGTGCTGCACACGATCGGCTTCGTGGTGGCCCTCGCCATCGTCGCCTTCCTGCACATGGTGATCGGGGAGATGGTGCCGAAGAACGTCGCCATCGCCGATCCTGAGCGCACGATGCTCGCCCTCGCCATGCCGAACCGCGCCTACGTGACGGTGTTCGGGCCCGTGCTCCGCATCCTCAACGCGCTCTCGAACGCGGGGGTCCGCCTGCTCGGCGTCGAGCCCCGCGACGAGCTGGCCACGTCCGCCTCCGCCGACGAGCTCGCCGCGATGCTCGGCGCGTCGCGGGACGAGGGCCTGATCGAGGACGTGGCCCACCAGCTCCTCACCGGAGCGCTCGACCTGGGAGATCGGCGGATCACCACCGTGATGGTCCCGCCCGAGGACGTCGTGTGGCTGCCCCGCACCGCCACGCCCGCGGAGGCCGAGGCGCTCGTGGTGGCCTCGGGCCACACCCGCCTCCTCGTGGCGGGCGACGGCGTGGACGACCTGCTCGGGTTCGTCCACGCCAAGGACCTCCTCACCCTCTCGGGCCCGGCACGGCACCGGCCCCTGCCCCTCGGCCGGGTCCGGCGCATGCTCCTGCTGAGCCCGCAGACCTCCCTCGACGACGCCCTGCTCGCCATGCAGAAGGCCCGCCAGCACGTGGCCGTGGTGGCCGACGCCGACGGGCCCGCCCTCGGGATCGTCACCCTCGAAGACGTGATCGAGGAGCTGGTGGGGGACATCCGCGACGAGAGCGACCGCTGACCCCCGACGGACGGCCCTCGACGCCGTTTCGTCATCGATTCGCAACATCTTGTAGCCTCTTCGCCCGTTGTGCGGAGACGACTGACCAGGGCGGGCCTCGCCCTCACCGTGCTCCTGGGCCTCATCGTGGTGGCGCCGCGCGCGGGCGCCGACGGGGGCGACCTCGCCGCCGCCCAGCGACGGGCCAACGCCGCCGCCGCTGACCTGGCCGACGCCGAGTCGGAGCTGGGCGAGCTCGACGGGGAGATCAGGTCGCTGGAGGCACAGGCCGCCGCCGCCCAGGCCACCCTGGACTCGCTCCGGGCGGCCGTGCAGGACGCGGCGATCCGACGGTTCATCGCGGGAGATCAGGCCGAGTACGGCTACTCCGATCCCGACATCAACACCCAGGCCCGCGCCGCCACGCTGTCCAAGTACGCCACCCAGGGGAACCAGGACGCCATCGAGGCCTTCGAGGCCGCCGCCGACGACCTCGCCGTCGCCCAGCACGGGCTGGCCAGCAAGCGCGAGCAGCAGAAGGGCACCATCGAGCGGCTCGGGCAGCGGCGCGCCGCCCTGCAGCGCGAGCTCACGCGGCTCCAGGCCCTCGAGAAGGAGCGCCAGGAGGCGGAGCGGCGGCGGCGCGAGGCAGCGGCTCGCGCCGCGGCGAAGGCGGCCAGCGCTCCCGCACCTCGGGCCCGGGCGACGGTCACGGTCAGCGCGCCGGTCCACGGGATCATCTGCCCGGTGCAGGGCCCGGTCGCGTTCAGCGACACGTGGGGCGCGCCGCGCTCCGGTGGGCGCGCCCACAAGGGCGTCGACATGCTCTCGCCGATGGGCACGCCCACCGTCGCGCCGGTGAGCGGCACCGTCGAGCACCGCGGCAACAGCCTTGGCGGTCTGTCGTGGCACCTGAACGGCGACGACGGCGACTACTACTACGGCACGCACCTCTCGTCCTACGAGAACGTCGGCGCCGGGCACGTCGAGGCCGGCACCGTGATCGGGTACGTGGGCGACAGCGGCAACGCCGCCGGCACGCCCCACCTCCACTTCGAGATCCACCCTGGCGGCGGTGCCGCCGTGAACCCCTACCCGTACGTCGCCGCCGCCTGCTGACCGCGCTCGCGCGTAGGTTGCTGCTTCGTGCCGGACGAGGACCTCGCCCACGCCCTCCTCGCCCTTCTGGGCGCGCCCTCGGCATCGGTCGAGGGGCTCGCCCGGCTCTCCGGCGGTGCGTCTCGGGAGACGTGGGCGTTCGACCTCCTCGACGGGCCGTCGCGGCGGCCGCTCATCCTCCAGCGGATGCGCCCGGGCCGCACGGCGAGCAGCAGCGGGATCAGCATGGAGGTCGAGGCGGACGTGCTGCGGGCGGCCCGTGCCGCGGGCGTCCCCGTCGCCGAGGTGATCGCGTCTGACGGTGGCGCGGTGCTCGGTAGCGCCGGGATGGTCGTCGAGCGGCTCGACGGCGAGACCATCGCCCGCAAGCTGCTGCGAGACGACGAGTGGGCGGTCGCTCGCGACCGGCTCGGCGCCCAGGTCGGCGCGGCCATGGCCGCCGTGCACCGCATCCCGCCCGGCTCCGTCAGCGGGCTCACCCAGAGCGACCAGGTCTCGCAGTACCGAGAGGTGCTCGACGCCCTCGGCGAACCGCACCCTGCCTTCGAGCTGGGGCTGCGCCACCTCGACGCCACGCGGCCGGCGCTCAACGAGCCCCGCGTCGTCCACGGCGACCTCCGCCTCGGCAACCTCCTCGTCGGCGCCGACGGGCTGCAGGCCCTCCTCGACTGGGAGCTCGCGCACCTGGGCGACCCGATGGAGGACCTCGGGTGGTTCTGCGTCCGCGCCTGGCGCTTCGGTTCCCCGCTCCCCGCCGGCGGCGTCGCCACCCGTGAGGCCCTCGCCGCCGCCTACGAGGAGGCGGGCGGCGCGCCGGTCGACCTCGACGCCCTTCGCTGGTGGGAGCTGCTCGGCACGCTCAAGTGGGGCGTGATGTGCGTCATGCAGGCGTGGAGCCACCTCAGCGGCGCCACGCGGAGCATGGAGCACGCCACGATCGGCCGGCGCGTGTGCGAGAACGAGTGGGACGTGCTCAGCCTGCTGCCGGGACCGGCGCTCGCGCGCCGGACGCCCCACGACCCGCCGGCGCGGCCGACGGTGCACGACCGCCCCACCATGGCCGAGCTGTTGGAGGCGGTGCGGGAGTGGGTCGACGGCGACGTGCGCAGCGGCACGGAAGGGCGCCTGGCCTTCCACGCACGGGTGGCGACCAACGCGCTGCGGATGCTCGAGCGCGAGGTCGCGCTCGAGCCGGGGCTCTCCGAGGCGCACGCCGCGCGCCTCGGCGCGCTGGGCTGCACGTCCGACGCCGAGCTGGCGGCGCGCATCCGCACCGGAGCGCTCGACGACCGCTACGACGAGGTCCGAACGCTGGTGGCCGCCAGCGTGCACGACAAGCTGCTCGTGGCGAACCCGCGCTGGCTGGAGGGCGACGCCGCCACGGCCTGAGCCCTACACGGCGGCACTGTGGAACCCGCCGTCCACGTGCACGATCTCGCCGGTGGTCTTCGGGAACCAGTCCGACAGCAGGGCCACGCAGGAGCGCGCCACCGCCTCGGCGTCCGCCTTCACGTCCCACCCGAGCGGGCTGCGCTCGTCCCACACGTCCTCGAAGCGCGAGAACCCGGGGATGGACCTCGCCGCCAGCGTCTTGATGGGCCCGGCGGCCACGAGGTTCACCCGCACGCCCCGTGGCCCGAGGTCGCGGGCGAGGTACCGGCTCGTGCTCTCGAGCGCCGCCTTCGCCACGCCCATCCAGTCGTAGGCGGGCCACGCCTGGGTGCTGTTGTCGAAGTCGAGGCCCACGATCGACCCGCCCGCCGACATGTGCGGCACCACGACGTCGGTGAGCGTCTTCAGCGAGTAGGCCGAGATCTGCAGCGCCACCGCCACGTCCTCCCACGGCGCGTCGGTGAACCCTCCGCCGAGGCACGACGGCGGCGCGAACCCGATCGCATGCAGGGCGCCGTCCACCCGGTCCCAGCGCCGGCCCAGCTCCTCGCGCACCGCCTCGACCTGGTGCGGATCCGTGACATCGAGCTCGAGCACGTCGACATCCGCCGGGAGCTTCCGCGCCGTCCGCTGCGTGAGGGACAACCCGCGCCCCGCGCCCGTGAGGATCACCTCAGCCCCCTCCTCCTGGGCCAGGCGCGCCACGCCGAACGCGAGCGAGGCGTCGGTGAGGACGCCGGTGACGAGGATGCGCTTGCCGTCGAGGAGGGCCATGGGCCTGAGACTGCCACGGCGCGGCAGCTGTTACCGCCGGCTCGCGCTCGGGCGGTGTCGACTCCGTCCGGTCGCGACCGCACCGCTACGGTGTCGCCGATGCGCATCGGGATCCTTGGTGGTACCGGTCCGGCGGGCAGCGCACTGGCGGCCCGCCTGGCATCGGTCGGCTTCGAGACGGTCATCGGGTCTCGCTCTCGCTACCGCGCCCTCGAGGTGGTCGACGGGCTGAAGGAGCAGTGGGCCGACCGCGAGCTCACCATCGACGCCGCCGACAACGAGGGCGCCGCCGACGCCGACCTCGTGGTGATCGCCACGCCGTGGGACGGCGCCACCCAGACCGCGCAGCAGCTGGAGGGGCACCTCCGCGGCAAGGTGGTGGTGTCGATGGCCAACGCCCTCACCCGCATCGGCAAGGAGTTCCAGCCGCTCGTGCCGCCGCGAGGGTCGGTCGCGGCCAGCGTGCAGGCCGTGCTGCCGCGCAGCCTCGTCGCCGCCGGTCTCCACCACGTGCCGGCCAAGGAGCTCGGCGACCTCGACCACCCCATCGAGAGCGACGTCCTCATCTGCTCCGACCACGAGGAGGCCACGGTCGCCACCTCCGACCTCGTGGCCAAGATCCCGAACATGCGCCCCCTCGACTGCGGCGAGCTGTCGCTGGCGACGCCGATCGAGTCCTTCACGGCCGTGCTGCTGCAGCTGAACGTGCGCTACAAGACCCGGGTCGCGGTGAAGTTCACCAGCATCCCGGAGTGACGCACCGATGACCGGTGACCGGACCATGCGCCTGTGGTGCACGGCGCGGCGGGAGGTCGTCCCGTTCGAGCCCGGCCCGATCGTCACGATGTACACGTGCGGCATCACGCCGTACGACGCGACCCACCTGGGTCACGCCACGGTGTACGTCACCTACGACGTGCTGCAGCGCCGGCTCCGCGACCTCGGCCACGAGACGCGCTGCGTTCGGAACATCACCGACGTCGACGACTCGATCCTCGGCAAGGCGCGCGAGCTCGGGGTGCACTACCTCGACCTCGCCGCGGCCGAGACCGCCCGCTTCGACGAGGACATGCAGGCCCTCGGGTTGCTCGAGTCGTGGAGCGAGCCCCGCGCCACGTCGGCGATCGCTGACATCCGCGGGTTCATCGGGATGGTCCTCGACCGGGGGCACGCCTACCAGGCCGGCGGCGCCGTGTACTTCGACGTCGGGTCGTTCCCCGAGTTCGGCTCTGTGTCGGGCTACAGCCGCGAGCAGATGCTGGCGTTCGCCGCCGAGCGCGGCGGCAACGTGGAGGACTCCAACAAGCGCGACCCGCTCGACTTCGTGCTGTGGCAGCCGTCCATGGCCGACGAGCCGTCGTGGGAGAGCCTGTGGGGTCCGGGCCGACCGGGCTGGCACATCGAGTGCTCGGCCCTCGCGCTGCGCGAGCTGGGCACCACCATCGACCTGCACGGTGGGGGCGCCGACCTGATCTTCCCCCACCACGAGTGCGAGCGAGCGCAGTCCGAGGCGGCGACGGGCGAACCGTTCGTCCGTCACTGGATGCACCAGGCGATGGTGCGGATGGACGGCGAGAAGATGTCGAAGAGCCTCGGCAACCTCGTGTTCGTCTCCGAGCTCCGCAAGGAGTGGGACCCGATGGCGATCCGGCTCATGATCGTGGAGAACCACTACCGCACCGAGTGGGAGTGGGACGACACGCGCATGCCCCGGGCGGCGGAGCGGCTCGAGCGGTGGCGGGCGAGCGGACGCGGCGAGGGCGGGCTGGAGGCGGTGCGGTCCGCGCTGGACGACGACCTCGACACGCCTGGCGCGGTCGCCGCCATCGATGAGGCCGTCGTCCGAGGCGAGGGCGTGTCGACGGCCGCGGCGCTCCTCGGGATCGCGCAGGCCAGCGACGTCTGACAGACTCCCCCTCGTGGGGGAGCAGCCCGCCGAGCGCGAGTACGGCAAGCTCTACCCCGTCGCGAGGGCCGTGCTCAGCCCGATCTTCCGGGGGCTCTGGCGCGTCACCACGACGGGGCTCGACCACGTCCCCACCACGGGTGGGGCCATCTTCTGCCCCAACCACACGTCCGTGATCGACTCGTTCTTCCTGCCGCTCGTGCTCCCGCGGCGCATCACCTTCGTCGGCAAGGCGGAGTACATGGACTCGTGGAAGACCAAGCACCTCTTCCCGGCGATGGGCATGATCCCCATCGATCGCGGCGGTGGCGACGCCGCCGAGCGCGCGCTCAACACCGCGGCGCGGGTGATCGAGGCGGGGGAGTTCTTCGGCATCTACCCCGAGGGCACGCGTGCCCGCGATGGCCGCCTGCACCGCGGCCGCACGGGGGCGGCGCGCCTGGCGCTCCGCACGGGCGCGCCCATCATCCCGGTGGGCATCAAGGGCACGCGAGACATCCAGCCGCCCGACGCCAAGCTGCCGCGGCCCTTCAAGTCGGCCGAGGTGCACTTCGGGAAGCCCGTCGAGGTCGGGCGGTACCTCGATCGGGCCGACGACCGGCTGGTGCCCCGCCAGATCATCGACGAGGTCATGTTCGAGATCCGCACGCTCACCGGGCAGGACTACGTCGACGAGTACGCGTCGAAGAAGGCCGAGGGCATCCCGGGCGCGGAGACTGCCAAGGTGCTCGAGCTCGACGTCGCCGGTGGCAACGGCCACGGCGCCGACGGCCAGGCGACACCCCGGCGCTCGAGCGCCGAGGTCCTCCAGCCCCGCACCTAGCGCCGCCTTCGGCCCCGGCAACCCGTTCCCGGCCGTCCGGGCACCTCCGGTACCGTCGGCCCCCATGTCCGATCAGATCAGCATCCGGTTGCCCGATGGCTCGACGCGTGCGTTGGCCACCGGCACCACCGCCGCTGGCCTGGCCGAGGACATCGGACCACGGCTCGCCAAGGCGGCCGTGATCGCGGTGGTGAACGGCGACGAGCGCGACCTGGCGACGGAGCTCCACGACGGCGACGAGGTCGCCATCGTGACGGCCGACAGCGACCGCGGCCTCTTCACGATCCGCCACTCCACCGCGCACGTGCTCGCGCAGGCCGTCCTCGACCTGTTCCCCGGGGCGACGTTCGGCATCGGCCCGCCGGTGGAGGACGGCTTCTACTACGACTTCGAGCTCCCGGGCGGGGCGGCCCTCGTGGAGGACGACCTGGCGCGGATCGACGGTCGGATGCGCGAGATCATCGCGGAGGGCCAGCCGTTCGTGCGCGACGAGCTCCCGGCCGAGGTCGCCCGCAAGGTGTTCGCCGGGCACCGGTTCAAGCTCGAGATCATCGACGATGCCAGCACCGACCCGATGTCGGCGACGTCGGCCTCGGAGGCGGTGCGGACCTACGAGAACCCGCCGGCCCGACCCAAGGGCACCCCGCCCTTCGACGGGTACCCCGGCTTCATCGACCTGTGCCGCGGACCGCACGTGCCGGCGACGGACGAGCACCTGGGCCACTTCAAGCTCATGCGCGTCGCGGGCGCGTACTGGCGCGGCCAGGAGGGGAACCCGCAGCTCCAGCGGATCTACGGCACGGCGTGGCACTCGAAGAAGGCCCTCGACGAGCACCTGCAGCGTCTGGAGGAGGCGGCCAAGCGGGACCACCGCAAGCTCGGCCTCGAGCTCGACCTGTTCAGCTTCCCCGACGAGATCGGGTCCGGCCTGGCCGTCTTCCACCCGAAGGGCGGCCTGGTGCGGATGCTGATGGAGGACTACTCCCGCCAGCGGCACGTCGAGGCCGGGTACGAGTTCGTCAACTCCCCGCACATCACCAAGTCGGTGCTGTTCGAGACGTCGGGCCACCTCGACTGGTTCGCCGACGGCATGTTCCCGCCGATCCACTTCGACGACGAAGGCGGCCCGGACGGGCAGGACTACTACCTCAAGCCGATGAACTGCCCGTTCCACATCCTGATCTTCAAGTCGCGGCTGCGCAGCTACCGCGAGCTCCCGATCCGGATGTTCGAGTTCGGCAGCGTGTACCGCTATGAGAAGAGCGGCGTCGTGCACGGCCTCACGCGCGTGCGCGGGATGACCCAGGACGACGCCCACATCTTCACGACGAAGGAGAACATGGCCGAGGAGCTGGCGTCGCTCCTCGACTTCGTCCTCGGCCTCCTCGCCGACTACGGCCTGAGCGAGTTCTACCTCGAGCTGTCCACCAAGCCCCCGGGCAAGGCCGTCGGCTCCGACGAGGAGTGGGATGAGGCGACGGAGGCGCTGCGCGAGGTGGCCTCGGCGAAGGACCTCGACCTCGTGCTCGACGAGGGCGGCGGGGCCTTCTACGGCCCCAAGATCTCGGTGCAGGCGAAGGACGCCATCGGTCGCACGTGGCAGCTGTCCACGATCCAGCTCGACTTCCAGCTGCCGCAGCGCTTCGAGATGGAGTACGTGGGCGCCGACAACGAGCGCCACCGCCCGATCATGATCCACCGCGCCCTGTTCGGGTCGATCGAGCGCTTCTTCGGTGTGCTCGTGGAGCACTACGCCGGTGCGTTCCCGCTGTGGCTCGCGCCCGAGCAGGTGCGGGTGCTCCCGGTCCGCACCGACCACCACGCCTACGCACACCGCGTGGCCGACCGGCTGCACGCCGAGGGGTTCCGCGCCAGCGTGGGCGACGCCGAGGAGCCCCTGGGTGCTCGCATCCGCAAGGCGAAGCTCGAGAAGCTCCCCTACGTCCTCGTGGTCGGCGACGCCGACGTGGAGGCAGGCACGGTGGGGGTGAACGCCCGAGGGAGCGACCAGCCCGAGCGTGACGTCCACGTCGACGCCTTCGCCGACCGCCTCCACGCCCAGCTCCTGGCGCGCACATGATGACGACGTCTGTGCGGGGAAAACGTCGCGATGCGACGCTCAGACCGCACAGACGTTGGAGGGAACGTGCCGCTTGAGCACCTGTGGGCCACGTGGCGGTCGGCGTACGTCGGACAGGTCGTCGACACGCGGACGCTCCCGACGCCGGAGGAGGCGGAAGGACGCTCGCTCTTCGAGCGGATCCTGGCCGGCGCCGACGAGGAGGGCGACGAGGCGGCGGGCGTCCTCTGGCGCGGCGAGCACTGCTTCGCGCTGCTCAACCTCTACCCCTACACCGCCGGTCACCTCATGGTGCTGCCGCGCCGCGCCGTGGCCGACCTCGAGGACCTCACGGCGGAGGAGCACGCCGAGCTGTGGTCGGGCGTGCGAGCCGCGGTCGTCGCGCTGAAGGCCGCGCTCCGCTGCGACGCCGTGAACGTGGGCGTGAACCTCGGCGCCGCCGCCGGTGGATCGCAGTCGGACCACCTCCACGTGCACTGTGTGCCGCGGTGGACCGGGGATGCGAACTTCATCGCCGTCGCCGCGGAGACCCGTGTCCTGCCGATCAGCCTCACCGAGGCGGGCGAGCGGATCCGTGCCGCCTGGCCCGCCTGAGCCGGCCACCGGTACCGTCGGCCCTCGATGGCCGACGACGTGACCCGTGACGAGGAGGTCGTCGACGCCCTCCCGGACGACCTCAACGCCACCGAGTGGGTCGGTCCCTACGTCTTCCCCAACAACAACCGCAGGCGGATCCCCGGCTACCTCTACCTGGGCATCGGCGCGCTGTGCATCGCGGGCTGGGCCCTCGCCGGCTCCGACGCCGTGCTCGTGAACGAGGGGATGCTCGTCGCTGGTGTCCTGCTGCTGCTCCTCGGCGCGTACCACCTCCTCGCCGGATGGGACCTCGACGTCGACGAGCGCGACGCCCTGGTGGCCGCCACCAAGCAGGTGGGCTTCGCGGTGGGACATGCGTCGGCGCAGCTCGGGTGGCGCGGGCTGCGCAGCCGCCCCACCTGGCGCATCCTCCTGTACTCGGCCGAGGACCCGCCGCAGAAGCGCGGGCTGGTGCTGGTGGACGGCGTGGACGGGGAGATCGTCGCCCACTTCGTGGAGGACAACCCGGAGGACTGGAGCGACCTGCGACCGCGCGACCTCCGCTCCAACCTCCCCGCCGCCGACTGACCTCGCTCAGACGGGACGGCCCCGCACCTCGCCGAGGGTGGTCTCGGCCGCTCGCAGGTCGCCCACCGCGGCGTCCACGGCATCCCACAGGACGGTGATGGCGTCGACCTCGCCGTCGCCCGCGACCGCGGCGCGCCGACCCCAGTCCCCGGAGGCGACGCGGTCGGCTCGCGCCGCGAGCTGCTCGGCTCGCGCCGCCAGCTCGTCGATGGCCGCGTCGACGCCTGCGCCGGTGGCTGATCCCACCCGCCGCGAGGTGTCGGCGACCGCGCTGTCGAGGACGGCGTCGTCGTCCACGACGATCTGCTCGAGGGCGCGGTCGAGGATGGTCAGCGTGCTGGTGGCGTGGGCGGCGTGGTCCAGCGCCGAGCGGCCATCGGCGCCGGGTCGACGAGCGAGGGCGTCGGGCGACTCGTCCTCGGCGAGCCCGGCGAACAGCCCGCGCCACCGCCTGCCCATCGAGCGCAGGGCGACGACCGCGTCGGCCGGGGATCGGGTGGCCATCGGGGACGGACCTACTCGGCGTCGTGGACGTCGCGGCGGATCTTGTCCACGAGCTGCGACGGGAGCACGTCGTAGTGGTCGTGCTCGATCTGGAACCGCCCCCGCCCGCCGGTGAGCGAGCGCAGGTCGATGGCGTAGCGGAGCAGCTCGCTCTCGGGCACCAGGGCGTAGATCGTCTGCTCGCCGCCGTCGCCCTGCTCGGTGCCCTGCACCTTGCCGCGCCGGGAGTTGAGATCGCCCATCACGTCGCCGAGGAGGTCGGCCGGCACGGTGACGTCGACTCGCATGATCGGCTCGAGCACCACGGGGTCGGCGGCGGCCATCGCCTCCCGGAACCCGATGCGCCCAGCGGCGCGGAAGGCCATCTCCGAGCTGTCGACGCTGTGCTCCTTGCCGTCGACGAGCGTGACCCGCACGTCCACCACCGGGTAGCCGTTCACGCCGCCCCGCGCCATCGTCTCCTCGATGCCCTTGGCCACCGCGGGCACGTAGCCCCGGCTGATCGCGCCGCCCACGATCTTGTCGACGAACTCGAAGCCCTGCCCGCGCTCCAGCGGCTCCACCTCGAGGCTGACCACGGCGAACTGCCCGTGGCCGCCGGACTGCTTCTTGTGCTTGCCCTCGGCCTTGGCCGGCCCGCTGATCGTCTCGCGGTACCGCACGAGCACGTCCTGGGTGTCGAGGTTCACGCCGAACTTCCGCTCGAGCCGCTCCAACGTGATGGCGAGGTGCGTCTCGCCCGTGCCCCGGAGCACGGTCTGGTGGGTCTCCTCGTCCCGCTCGACGACGAGCGCCGGGTCCTCCTCCTGCAACCGGTGCAGCGCGCTCGCCAGCTTGTCCTCGTCGGCCTGGGTCTTGGCCACCACCGCGGTGGCGAGCACCGGCGTGGGCTGCACGATGGGGTCGACGACCACCGGCTGCCCCTTCGGCGCGAGGGTGTCGCCCGTGACGGTGCCGGCGAGCTTGGCCACCCCACCGATGTCGCCGGCCGCCAGCGAGTCCACCTGCTCGTGCTCCTTCCCACGGACGACGAACAGGCCGTGCAGGCGCTCGTCGGCGCCGGTGCGGCTGTTCACCAGGTGGTCGTCGTTGCGGATGGTGCCCGACAGGACCTTGAACAGCGACACCTGGCCGACGAACGGATCGGCGATCGTCTTGAACACCACGACCAGGGGCTTGCCATCGGGGTCGGTGGGGACCTCCACCTCGGTGTCGCCCGCCCGGACGGTGGTGGGGCGATCGGCCGGCGGCGGGCCGATCTCCACCAGGAGGTCGGCCAGCCGGTCGATCCCCACCTCCGCGGTGGCCGAGCCGCAGACGACGGGGAACACGCTCGCCGTCTCGATGCCCAGCGTGAGGGCGTGCTCGAGCTCGTCGAGGGCGGGCACGTCTCCCTCGAGGTAGCGCTCGAGGAGGGCGTCGTCGGCGACGACGATGCCCTCGACGAGGTTGTCGTGCACCTGGTGCTCGAGCTCCTCCATCTCGTCGGGGATGGCCTCGGTGCGGGGGACCCCGCCCTCGTACACGTGCGCGGTGTCCGTGAGGAGGTCGGCGATGCCCCGGAAGTCGGCCTCGGTGCCGATCGGCAGCTCGAGCGGCGCCACGCCCGCACCGAGCCGGTCGCGCAGCTGCTCGAGGGTGCGCTCGAAGCTCGCCCGCTCACGGTCCAGCTTGTTGACGAAGATCATGCGCGGCACGCCCAGCCGGGTGGCCTCGCGCCAGATCGCCTCGGTCTGCACCTCCACACCGTCCACCGCGCTCACCACGAACACGGCGAGGTCGACGACCCGCAGCGCCGCCCGCACGTCGCCGAGGAAGTCGGCGTACCCCGGGGTGTCGATGAGGTTGACCTTGTGGCCCTTCCACTCGAACGGCGCGACGGCGAGCGACAGCGAGATGCCCCGGCGCTGCTCCTCGGGGTCGTGGTCGCTCACCGTGGAGCCGTCCTCGACGCGCCCCAGCCGGTTGATCGTGCCGGTCCGATGGAGCAGCGCCTCCACGAGCGTGGTCTTGCCCGCCCCACCGTGGCCCACCAGCGCCACGTTGCGGACCTTGTCCGACGGGAAGCTCGCAAAAGATCCCGGCACCCGGATCCCCCTCGATGATCGACGTACGAGAACGGTGAGGGTAGCCACGCCCCTTACCCTCTGCTCGTGGCGACCAGGACGGTGCGGCTGCCCGACGGAC
>JBJMHD010000151.1:0-3080 GCA_045807565.1 Acidimicrobiales bacterium
TGGAACGCCGTCCGCAACGCGGTCGACAGCGCGCGCACGCTCATCGGGCCGGCAGCTCGTAGATCTCCGCGATCACCTGCTCGAGCGGGGGATCGACCACGGAGATGTCGGCGACGGAGGGGCCGAGGAGGAAGTCGAGCACGGTGCGGATGTCGGTGCGGCTGGTCTCGACGACCAGCTTCATCGACTGGTCGGTGTGCTCGAGGACCCGAACCCCGTCGTGGGCGGGCGGATCGATCGGGCCGGTGAGGCCGACCTCGACGATCTTCGTGGCGAGGAGGGCGCGCCGCATGGCCACGACCTGGTCGTCGTAGATCACCTCGCCGTGGTTGATGACCACGGCACGCTCGGCGACGTGCTCGATGTCGGCGACGTCGTGGCTCGTGAGGAAGATCGTCGTCCGCTTCTCCTCGTTGAGCCGCACGAGCAGCTCGCGGAACCGCTGCTTGGCCACCAGGTCGAGACCGATCGTGGGCTCGTCGAGGAAGAGGATCTCCGGGTCGTGCAGCAGGCACGCGGCGAGCTCGCATCGCATGCGCTGACCCAGCGACAGGCTGCGCACGGGCTGGTCGAACAGGTCGGTGGCGCCGAGGAGCTCGCCCAGCTCACCGATTCGCCGCTGCTCGGACGCGCGGTCGAGGCCGTAGATCGCCGCGAGCATCCGGTAGGACTGGCGGGGGGGCAGCTCGAGCCACAGCAGCGACCGCTGGCCGAAGAGGGTGCCGATCCGTTGGGCGAGCCGGCGGCGCTCCTCCCAGGGGACGATCCCGAGCACGCGAGCCTCGCCGCGGGTCGGGTGGAGGATGCCGGTCAGGATCTTGATCGAGGTGGACTTCCCGGCGCCGTTCGGACCGATGTACGCGAGCCGCTCGCCGGCCGCCACGTCGAGGTCGAGCTGGGCCACGGCCTCGATGGCGCGCTTGGTGGAACGTCGGCCCGTCCGGAAGACCTTCGTGAGCCCTCGCACCTCGATGGCCATGAGACAGCGTGCCTCACCGCACCAACGCGGCCTGCGACAATTCGTGCCCGAACCAGGCCTGCGCTGTCGCAGGCCGCAGAGGCGTCCCCTACCGCCGCGGCGCCTGCGACGACCGACGACCGCCTCTGTCGCAGGCTGTCGCAGGCCGCGTCGGCGTGATCAGAAGCGGACGAGCCGGCCGGGGCGGGCGCCGGTGGGCTCGCCGTGCTCGACGGTCACCTCGCCGGCGACGAGCGTGGCGACGTACCCGTCGGCGCGCTGGATGAGGCGGCGCCCCCCAGCCGGGAGGTCGAACACCATCTCGGGCGCCCGGAGGTGCATGCCGGCGAGGTCGATGAGGTTGAGGTCGGCGCGCTTGCCCTCCGCGATGACACCACGGTCGGTGAAGCCGTAGCCGGCGGCGGTGCGCGACGTCTGCAGGCTGATCGCCTGCTCCAGACCGAGGCGAGGACCGCGGTCCCGACCGTTCACCCAGTGCGTGAGCAGGTACGTCGGCATGCTCACATCGCAGATGAGACCGCAGTGCGCGCCACCGTCGGACAGCCCGAGGACGGTGTTCGGGTCGACCATCATCTCCCGGAGCGCCTCGTGGTCGTGGTCGACATAGCTGGCGAGCGGCGCGAAGAGGAAGGCCTCGCCACCACGCTCGAGCAGCCAGTCGAGGGCGATCTCCTGGGGCGTGCGCCCGTCGCGCTCGGCCGCCGCCGCGATGCTCGCCGACCGCGGCGGCTCGTAGTCGGGCGGATCGCCCAGCGGGAACATCTGGTCCCACCGCTGCATCAGCCCGAGGGCGATCGGGTTGCGCGTGTCGGGTTCGTCGGCGAGCAGCGCGGCGCGCACGTCGGGCCTCGACAGTCGCGCCACCCGCTCGGCGAGCGGCAGGGCCGCCACGCTCCGGTACGTCGGGTGCGTGGAGAACGGGTGCAGCGAGGACTGCAGGCCGAAGAGCATCCCGGTGGGCCGGCAGGCGACCTGCGGGATGATGCGGCGTCCGGCGGCCCGGTCCTCGACCGCCGCCTCCAGCGCATCCCGCCAGGCATCCTTGGCGTACGGCGCCTGCGCGAGGGCGTAGGTGGCCGTGGCACCGGTGCGCTCGACCAGGTCCACCAACCAGGCCCGGTCGCCGGCACCCCCCTGGTTGTCGGACACGAACTGGAACACGCCGTGCCCGGCGCGGCCGATGGCGTCGCCGAGGGCGAGGAGCTCGTCGGGCAGCGCGGTGGTGCCGGGGACGAGGCCGTACTGGGAGCTGTGGAGGATCGTCCGGCTCGTGGTGATGCCGCACGCGCCCGCCCGCAGTGCGTCCTCCGCGAGCTTCGACATCTCGTTGATCTCGTCGGCGTCCGGCTCGCTCTCGTGCGCCCGCTCGCCCATCACGTAGGCGCGCAGCGCGGCGTGCGGCACCTGGGCGGCGACGTCGATCGCACGCGGCGTCTTGTCGAGCGCGTCGAGGTACTCGGGGAAGCTCTCCCAGTCCCAGGCGATGCCCTCGTGCAGCGCGGTGCCCGGGATGTCCTCCACGCCCTCCATCAGCTCGATGAGGAAGCTCTCGCCGCCTGGGCGTACCGGCGCGAAGCCCACGCCGCAGTTGCCCATCACGACGGTGGTGACGCCGTGCCAGCTCGACGGCGTGAGCTCCGGGTCCCACGTGACCTGCCCGTCGTAGTGCGTGTGGATGTCGACCCAGCCCGGTGCGACGACGAGGCCGTCGGCATCGAGCTCGCGCGCACCACGCTCGTCGACCGTCCCGACCGCGGTGATGCGACCGCGGTCCACCGCCACGTCGGCCGTCACCGCCGCCGCCCCGGTTCCGTCGACCACGGTCCCCCCGCGGATCACCAGCTCGTGCATCGGGCCCCTCCAACGTCGGTGAAGCGCTTTCGTCGCATGCCGACGGAAGCTCCGCACAGACGTTGTCACGTACTTGACCGCACGGTCTAGTTTTCGCGGCTCCCCAGGCCAGCAGTACCTTCTCCCGGGTGACCGAGCACCCCATGAGCGAGCGCCTGACCGAGCTGGCCAAGCGCAAGGAGCAGGCGCTCCACGCCGGCTCCGAGCGTTCGGTGGAGCGTCAGCACGCCAAGGGCAAGCTGCTCGCCCG
>JBJMHD010000152.1:0-5293 GCA_045807565.1 Acidimicrobiales bacterium
CCTGAACGTGCTGCGGATCGTGAACGAGCCGACCGCGGCCGCCCTGGCGTACGGCCTGGACAAGGGCGAGAAGGAGCAGACCATCCTCGTGTTCGACCTCGGTGGTGGCACGTTCGACGTGTCGCTGCTGGAGATCGGCGAGGGTGTGGTCGAGGTCCGTGCGACCTCCGGTGACGACCACCTCGGTGGCGACGACTGGGACCAGCGGATCGTCGACTGGCTGGTGGACAAGTTCAAGCAGTCCGCGGGCATCGACCTCAACAAGGACAAGATGGCGCTGCAGCGCATCCGCGAGGCGGCGGAGAAGGCGAAGATCGAGCTGTCCAGCTCGAACTCGGCCGGCATCAACCTGCCGTACATCACCGTGGACGCGGACAAGAACCCGCTGTTCCTCGACGAGCAGCTCTCGCGCGCCGAGTTCCAGAAGATCACCGCGGACCTGCTCGAGCGCACCCGGAACCCGTTCAACAACGTCATCCGGGACGCGGGCATCGCCGTCGGCGACATCGACCACGTCGTGCTTGTCGGTGGTTCCACCCGCATGCCTGCCGTGTCGGACCTGGTCAAGGAGCTGACCGGCGGCCGCGAGCCGAACAAGGGCGTGAACCCGGACGAGGTCGTCGCGGTCGGCGCGGCGCTGCAGGCCGGTGTCCTGAAGGGCGAGGTCAAGGACGTCCTGCTGCTGGACGTGACCCCGCTGTCGCTGGGCATCGAGACCAAGGGCGGCGTGTTCACCAAGCTCATCGAGCGCAACACCACGATCCCGACCAAGCGCTCGGAGATCTTCTCCACCGCGGACGACAACCAGCCGTCGGTGCAGATCCAGGTGTTCCAGGGTGAGCGCGAGATCGCCGCGCACAACAAGAAGCTCGGCATGTTCGAGCTGACCGGTCTCCCGCCCGCCCCGCGTGGCGTGCCGCAGATCGAGGTCACCTTCGACATCGACGCCAACGGCATCGTGCACGTGTCCGCCAAGGACCGCGCCACGAACAAGGAGCAGTCGATGACCATCACCGGTCAGTCGAGCCTCGACAAGGACGCCATCGACCAGATGGTGAAGGACGCCGAGGCCCATGCCGAGGAGGACCGCAAGCGCCGCGAGGAGGCCGAGGTCCGCAACAACGCCGACACCCTCGTGTACCAGACCGAGAAGCTGCTCAAGGAGCAGGGCGAGAAGCTCGAGGGCGAGGAGAAGACCACCGTCGAGGAGCACCTGGCCACGCTGAAGAGCGCGATCGGCGGCTCCGACATCGAGGCGATCAAGTCGGCCACCGAGGCGCTCATGACCAGCTCGCAGAGCTTCACGCAGAAGCTCTACGACGCTGCCGCTGCGGCTGATCGGGAGGCGGGTGCCGGCGCTGGTGCGTCGCAGCCGTCCGACGACGACGTGGTCGACGCCGAGATCATCGACGACGAGCAGTCGGCCTAGGCCCGGGAGCTGGTGCACCATGGCTGACGTCCAGCCCGATATGGGCGACGACGAGGTCGTCGAGGGTGAGATCGTCGACGACGGGGCGGGCACCTCGCCGTCCGACGAGGTGAGCGTGGAGACGCTCGTCGACGACCTCGAGCGCGTCACCCAGGCGCGCGACGAGTTCCGCGACGCGTACCAGCGCGCCGCCGCCGACTTCGACAACTTCCGCAAGCAGTCGCAGCGTCGGATCGAGGACGAGGTGGCGCGCGCCTCGGGAGCGCTCGTCGAGCGGCTGCTGCCGGTGCTCGACGCCTGCGACGGCGCGCTGGCCCACGGGGCCACCGAGGTCGAGCCGATCGCGTCGGCGCTGCTCGGCGTCCTCGAGAAGGAGGGCCTCGTGCGCGTCGATCCGATCGGTGAGGTGTTCGATCCCACCGTGGCCGAGGCCGTGGTGCACGAGCCCGGCGACGGCGGCGACCACGTCGTCTCCGAGGTGATGCGAGCGGGCTACACGTGGCAAGGGCGCGTCCTGCGCCCCGCGATGGTCAAGGTCACCGACTAGCGCAACCGACAGATCAGAGCTGCGAAGGGAGGTGTGATGGCTCCGCAGCGCGAGTGGTTCGAGAAGGACTACTACCGGGTCCTCGGCGTGTCCGAGACGGCCTCGGCCAAGGAGATCAAGAGCGCGTACCGGAAGCTGTCGCGCCAGTACCACCCCGACGCCAACGAGGGGGATGCTGCGGCCGAGGAGCGGTTCAAGGAGGTGTCGGCCGCCTACGACGTGGTCGGCAACGAGGAGCGCCGCAAGGAGTACGACGAGGTGCGCCGGCTCGGCCCGGGAGCCGCCGGCTTCCCCGGGGGTCCGGCGGGCGGTGGGGGCTTCAGCTTCACCGACGCCGGCGACCTCGGCGACCTGCTGGGCGGCCTCTTCGGCCGCGGGGGCGGTCGGGGCGGTGGACGAGGCGGCGGACGGGGACCCCACCGCGGGCAGGACCTCGAGACGGAGCTCCACCTCAGCTTCGACGACGCCGTGTCCGGCCTCACCACCGCCGTGCACCTCACCAGCGACGCCCCGTGCCACACCTGCAACGGGTCGGGGGCGGCGCCCGGCAGCAGCCCGCACCGCTGCTCGCAGTGCGGGGGCCAGGGCGTGGTGTCGGACAACCAGGGCCTGTTCTCGTTCAGCTCGCCGTGCCCCACGTGCGGCGGCCGGGGCGTCACGATCGACGACCCGTGCCGCACCTGCCGCGGCACCGGTGTGGAGCGCCGCCCCCGCGAGGTGAAGGTGCGGATCCCCGCCGGCGTCGCCGACGGCCAGCGCATCCGCCTGAAGGGCCGCGGCGGCCCCGGCCAGAACGGGGGGCCCGCGGGCGACCTCTACGTGGTGGTGCGCGTCGCCGCCCACCCGATCTTCGCCCGCAAGGGCAACGACCTCACCGTGAACGTGCCCGTCACCTTCCCGGAGGCGGCGCTCGGCGCCGACGTCGCCGTGCCCACCCTGAACGGCGCACCGGTCACCGTGCGGATCCCGGCGGGCACCCGATCGGGTCGCACCTTCCGGGTGAAGGGCAAGGGCGTCACGACGGGCAAGGTCACCGGCGATCTGCTCGCCACCGTGGAGGTGGCGGTGCCCGCCAAGCTCAGCGCGGCGGAGCGCAAGGCGCTCGAGGCCTACCAGGCGGCGTCGAACGGCACGAACCCGCGCGAGCACCTGGGGGTCAGCTGATGCCGTCGCAGGACACGAACCGAGCCGTCTACGTCATCTCGGTCGCGGCCGAGCTGGCGGGGCTGCACCCGCAGACGCTGCGGATCTACGAGCGCAAGGGCCTGCTCGACCCCGCGCGCACGGGCGGCGGCAGCCGTCGCTACAGCGACGAGGACATCGCGCTCCTGCGTCGCATCCAGGACCTCACCAACGAAGGCCTCAACCTGGCCGGCGTCCAGAAGGTCCTCGCTCTCGAGGCCGAGCTGACCCGGCTCCGGCAGGACCTCGCCGCGATGGCGGCGGGGGCCCAGGAGGCCGTCGAGCAGACCCACCGGCAGTACCGCCGCGACCTCGTCCCCCTTCGCCAGTCCCTCGTCCGATACCAGAGGCGGTGACCCACCGTGCCCATTGACCCCAACCGCTGGACCCAGAAGACCCAAGAGGCGATCAGCCGCGCCGTCGAGGCCGCCCAGGCGCAGAGCAACCCCGAGGTGACCCCCGACCACCTCCTCGCCGCGCTGCTCCGCCAGGACGAGGGGATCGTGCTCCCGATCGTGCAACGGCTCGGGCTGACGCCGCTGTCGGTGCGGAACGCGGCCGACGAGGCGGTCGCCAAGCTGCCCAAGGCCTACGGCGGCGAGGCCCGGATGGGTCGCGACCTGCAGCAGGTGCTCGACGCCGCCGACCGCGAGCGAGCCGAGCTCACCGACGAGTACCTCTCGACCGAGCACCTCCTGCTGGCACTGGCCGATCGCCTCGGCGTCACCCGCGAGCAGGTGCTGGCGGCCATGCAGGACGTGCGCGGGAGCCACCGCGTCACCTCGCAGAACCCGGAGGAGCAGTACCAGGCGCTCGAGCGGTACGGGCGCGACCTCACCGAGGCCGCCCGCGCCGGGAAGATCGACCCGGTCATCGGTCGCGACGAGGAGATCCGGCGCGTGATCCAGGTGCTGTCGCGCCGCACCAAGAACAACCCGGTGCTCATCGGCGAGCCCGGGGTCGGCAAGACCGCGATCGTGGAGGGCCTGGCCCGCCGCATCGTCGAGGGGGACGTGCCCGAGAGCCTGAAGCGCAAGCGGCTCATCAGCCTGGACCTCGGGTCGATGGTGGCCGGGGCCAAGTACCGGGGCGAGTTCGAGGAGCGGCTCAAGGCCGTCCTCAAGGAGATCACCGACGCCGAGGGCGAGGTCATCACCTTCGTCGACGAGCTGCACACCATCGTCGGCGCCGGCGCGGCCGAAGGAGCCATGGACGCCGGCAACATGATCAAGCCGCTGCTGGCCCGCGGCGAGCTGCGCATGATCGGCGCGACGACGCTCGACGAGTTCCGCAAGCACATCGAGAAGGACCCCGCCCTCGAGCGCCGGTTCCAGCAGGTGTTCGTCGACCAGCCCTCGGTCGAGGACACGATCGCCATCCTGCGCGGGCTCAAGGAGCGCTACGAGGTGCACCACGGCGTGCGGATCCAGGACGCCGCCCTCGTCGCCGCCGCCACGCTCTCGGACCGGTACCTCACCGGGCGGTTCCTCCCCGACAAGGCGATCGACCTGGTGGACGAGGCGGCGTCGAAGCTCCGGATCGAGATCGACTCCCTGCCCACGGAGATCGACGTCGTGGAGCGTCGGGTGCGCCAGCTCGAGATCGAGCGGGTGGCGCTGGCGAAGGAGACCGACGCCGCCAGCCAGGACCGCCTCGAGGCGCTGGACGCCGAGCTGGCCGACCTCACCGAGCAGCGCGACGGCATGCTCGCCAGCTGGCAGAACGAGAAGGAGGCCATCGGCCGCATCCAGCTGCTGAAGGAGGAGCTCGAGGGCCTCCGGTCGGACCTCGAGCGCGAGAGCGACCTGGAGAAGGCGGCCGAGATCCGGTACGGCCGCATCCCCGAGCTCGAGCACCAGGTGGAGGAGGCCAGCACCGCCCTCGACGCCCTGCAGGGCCAGGGCGGCACGCGCCTGCTCAAGGAGGAGGTCGACGCCGAGGACGTCGCCGAGATCGTCGCCAAGTGGACCGGCGTGCCGGTGTCGCGCCTCATGGAGGGCGAGATGGCGAAGCTCGTCCGCATGGAGGAGGTCCTCCACGAGCGGGTGATCGGACAGGACGAGGCGGTGTCGGCCGTGTCGAGCGCCATCCGCCGGTCCCGCGCCGGGCTGTCCGATCCGCACCGCCCGATCGGG
>JBJMHD010000153.1:0-3623 GCA_045807565.1 Acidimicrobiales bacterium
TCGGCATGGCGCACCCCCGCCTGCAGGGACGTGGCGATCCCCTCGGCCCACCGTGGGTTCTCGAGCACGGCGACGGGCAGGCCGAGCGCGGTCAGGTCGACGGCGCCGGACACCACCACCACCTCGTCGAGGCGCGCGGCCAGCGCCGTGGCGACGGCGCGCTGCACCAGCGGCTCCCCGTCGACGACGGCCAGCTGCTTGGCCCCCGGCGCGCCGGAGGCCCGGAACCGCTCGCCGGCGCCCGCCGCCAGCACGACGCCCAGGACGGTCACGCTCGTGACGCTACCGATCGTCCAGGACCTTCGACCCCGGGGCCTGTGGCTCCGAGACAGGAAACCTCAGCGCCGCGACCACAGGCCGCTCGGGGTGACGGGGTCGGGCCGCGGCGTGTGGCTCGCAGACAGCCGATTCCAGCGCTCCGACCACAGGCCGCGGGGTGACACGGGTCCTGGTCGGCGGGTCAGGTGGCGCGGACGTCGATCCGGTCGGACGGCGAGGTGGTCTCGCCGTCCACCCAGTCGGCGGGCACCTCGAGCTCGTCGAGGTCGAGCACGGCCTCGCCGTCGACGATGTCGAGCAGGGGCACGATCGGGAACGAGCCCGCCGCCGAGGCTCGACCGTCGGCGTGGGCCGCCAGGGCGTCGGGGAAGTGGGTCAGCAGGCTCTGCACGATGCTCTGGTGCTGCTGCGCCAGGTAGCAGCGGGCGCCGTCGGTCACCCGGCCGGCGAGCACGGGGAGCACCTCGAGGTCGTCCGGCTCCGGGGCGGACGAGCGCAGGCGGTCGAGGACGCCGGTGATGGCGAGCCCGTCCTGCTTGCACGGCGTGCACTGGCCGCAGGACTCGACCGACAGGAACCGGGACACGCCGTGGGCCACGGCGACCAGATCGACCCGGTCGTCGATCACGATGAAGCCGGCCGAGCCGAGACCGCCACCGGCGGCGGCCATCCCCTCCCAGGTGAGCGGGGCGTCGAGCGCCGCGGCAGGGAGGATCGGGTGGGCGGTTCCCGCCAGCACGGCCACGACGCGATCCGTGGGGCCACCGCCGAGGGCCTCGATGACGTCGCCCAGGCGGCTGCCGAGCTCGACCTCACCGACGCCAGCCCGCTCGGTGCGCCCGCTCACGGTGCAGACGATCGTGCCGGGCGACTCCTTGGTGCCGCGGGAGCGGAACTCGGCGGGCCCGTCGATGACGATGGCGGGCACGTTGGCCATCGTCTCGACGTTGTTGACGAGCGTGGGCGCGGCGGGCTCGGCCCCGGCCCGGTACGGCGGCGCGACCCGGGGGAAGGGCGGCTTGCCGTCGAGCACCTCGAGGAGCGCGGTCTCCTCGCCGAGCAGGTAGCGGTCGCCGCCGACCACGCACCTCGCCTCGACGCCGTCGGTCCACCCGGCGTAGCGCAGCTCGTCGAACGCGGTGGTCAGCTGGTCGACCACGCCGCGAGCGGTGGACTTCACGCCCACGACCACCTCGTCGGCGCCCACCGCGTGGGCCGCGATGAGGGCGCCCTCGAGCACCTTGTAGGGGTTGCGGCGCAGCAGCGTGCGGTCCTTCAGCGTGCCCGGCTCGCCTTCAGCGCCGTTCACGACCACCGTGGCCCGGCGGCCCTCGCCGAGGCCGGCGACGGTGCGCCACTTCGTGCCGGTCGGGAAGCCGGCGCCGCCTCGCCCTCGCAGGCCCGAGGCCTCGATCACCTCGATGAGCGCTTCGGGCTCGATGGCGCGGGCGGCCTCGAGCGCTCGCCCGCCGCCCGCCGCCTCGTGCTCGGCGAGGCTGCTGACGACGTCGGCATCCAGGACGTGGTTGACCAGACCCATGGAGACCGCCTACCCGTGCGGCAGGACCCGGAGACAGGCGGCCGCCGCGTGGACGCAGGCCGGAGCCGGCTGGCTCCGCCACGCCGGCGGGAGGCACGTGCGGAGGGCGGTCCGAGCGAAGCGAGGCCCGGAGCACGCGTCGGCTCAGTGGATGGGGCCGGTGCCGTCCCGGAGGCGGGGGGCGGTCTTGCCGGTGCGGTGGGCGATGATCTCGGCACAGATCGCCACCGCCGTCTCCTCCGGCGTCCGAGCGCCCAGGTCGAGCCCGATGGGCGCTTGCAGCCGACGCAGCTGCTCGTCGGTGACGCCTTCGGCCCGCAGCCGGTCGCTGCGCTGCTCCGTCGTGCGCCGCGATCCCATGGCGCCGAGGTAGCCGACCTTCGTGTCGAGCGCGGCCACGATGGCGGGAACGTCGAACTTGGCGTCATGGGTGAGGACGCAGATCGCGTCGCGCGGCCCGAGCGACGCGCCCACCTCGGCCAGGTGCCGGTTGGGCCAGTCGACCACCACCTCGTCGGCCAGCGGGAACCGCGCCTTGGTGGCGAACACCTCGCGGGCGTCGCATACCGTGACGTGGAAGCCGAGCACCTTGGCCACCCGCACCAGCGCGGCGGTGAAGTCGACGGCGCCGAACACGAGCATCCGGGGCGGCGGCGCGAAGGCCTCGATGAACACGGTGACGCTGTCCTCGTTGGCCTCGCCGCAGTCGCCGTAGCTGCGGACAGAGGTGCTCCCGGCGGCGAGGGCTGCCTCGGCGTCGCGCTGCACCACGCGCTGGAGGTCGGCGTTGGCCAGGCCGCCGATCGGCTCGGCGCCATCGATGAGGAGCAGCGACTCCCCGGCCCCGACGCCGTCGACGACGGTGGCCAGCACCGCCGGGCGGTGATCCCGGATCGCGGCCTCGAGGTCGGGCACGCCGGTGAAGGGCTCGATGAAGAGGTGCACGGTGCCGCCGCACGTGAGCCCCACCGCGAACGCGTCGTCGTCGCTGTAGCCGAAGGTGACGAGCCGAGGGATCCCGGTGCCCAGCACCTCGAGCGCCTCGGTGACCACCGCGCCCTCCACGCAGCCGCCCGAGACCGAGCCGATCACCTCGCCGTCGGCGCTCACCGCCATGGCGGCGCCCGGGTCGCGGGGCCCCGAGCCCTCGAGGTCGACCACCCGTGCCCAGGCGGCGGCCTTGCCCTGCCGCTGCCAGCGGGCCAGGTCGCGCAGGAGGTCCCTCACCGGCTGATCACCTCGGCCAGCGCCTCGAGCGACGCCAGCGAGTGGCCTTCCACGAGCTCGTCGACGTACGGCAGCGCCGCGGCCATCCCCTGCGCGAGCGGCGCGAACCCTGGGCTCGCCTTCAGCGGGTTCACCCACACGAGCTTGTGGGTGACGCGCTGTAGGCGCCGCACCTGCTCGGCGAGCACGGCGGGGTCGCCGCGGTCCCAGCCGTCCGAGAGGATCACGACCACCGCTCCCCGCGCGAGCCCGCGCAGGCCCCATCGATCGTTGAACGTGCGCAGGCCGTCGCCCAGGCGGGTGCCGCCCGACCAGTCCTCCACGGCGCCGGCCGCCGCGTCGAGGGCGGCATCGGGGTCGTGCGACCGAAGCTCGCGCGTGATGCGGGTGCAGCGCGTGCCGAGCGTGAACACCTCCACCTGCGCTCGACCGACGACGGCGACGTGGGCGAAGCGCACGAGCGCCCGCGCGTACGCCTCCATCGATCCCGAGACGTCGCAGAGCAGCACGACACGGCGTGGACGATCCCCCGCGCGCCGGTGGACGGTGCGCAGCGGCTCGCCACCCGTGCGCAGCG
>JBJMHD010000154.1:0-29983 GCA_045807565.1 Acidimicrobiales bacterium
GCATCGAGCTCGACCTCCACTACATCGAGAACCGCTCGTTGCGCCTCGACGTCGAGATCCTCCGGCGCACCATCCGACGGCTCCTCAAGCCCGAGGGGATCACCGGTGAAGGGGGGGTCAACCCCGGATATCCCGCCTCCGAGGATCCGCCGTCGCCCAACCCACCAGCACCGCCAACGTGAGCGGCACCACCGCGGCGTGCAGCACGTGGTCCACGGTGGCGTGCAGCGCCACGACGGTCACCGCGCTGGCACCTGCGACGGTCCGCACCAGCCCTCGTCCGCGCCCCCACCAGAGGTAGGTGAACAGCCAGGCGCCGAGCACGAGGAGGAGGACGAGCCCCACGACGCCCACCTCCGCCGCCTGTTGCAGGTACTCCTGGTGCGCCCACCGCAGGTCGAGGTCGAAGGCGAACGCGTGTGTGGGTGGCGCGTACGAACCCGGCCCGCGCCCCCGCAGGGGTGCATCCCGAGCGAGGTCGAGGGCACGTCCCCACAGCTCGATCCGCAGCGCCTGCTCGTGCCCTCCGATGGGCTGCTCGGCGCCGGCCGCCAGCGCGGTGCTGCCGCCGAGCGCCAGCCAGGTGGTGACGAGCCCGCCCAGCGCGGCCACCGCCGCGTCGCGCCGGAGCATGGCGACGACAGCGAGCGCGAGGGCGACGGAGAGAGCGACGCCCGCCGCGACCGACTCGGACATCACGACGCAGGCCAGGAGCGCCGCGGCCAGCGCGACCCAGCCGCGCCTCGCGGTCCCGCGGGCAGACGGGACGACTGCCGCCGCCGCGATGACGCCGAGGGCCGCCAGCGTGCCGTTCGTGTTGCCGTACTCCGTCGGTGCGCCGCCTGACGACATGACGCCGGGGAACGTGATGAGGAACGCGCCGCCGATCCCGAGCGCCACGAGCCGAGGCACCAGATCGTCGTCGCGACCCGCCCCCACGCGGCCGAGCGCGAAGAGCGCTACCGAGCACCCGAGCAGCGCGAGCACCGGCAGGGGCCGGGCCCACGGTCGGCCCGCGGACGCCACGAGGGTCCAGCCCGCGAGGGCAGCCACGATGACCAGCCCGGCGGTGTCCCAGGGCGTCGAACGGGGGCGACGGGTCGCGTCCCGGTGAGGTCTCGCCGTCGACGCCATCCGTCGCCAGGCTAGGAGCCTGCGCCACCATGGGTCGGTGGACCTCTGGCTGATCGGTGCCGGCGGTGTGGGGCGAGAGGCGCTCGACGTCGCCATCGCCGTCGGCGTCGAGGTCGCGGGCTTCGCCGACGACGCGCCGTCCGCCGCGCCCGTGCGGGGGCTGCCCGTGGTCCCCATCGCTCAGGTGCCCGCGGGCGCGACCTTCCTCGTCTCGGTCGGCGCCCCGACGGCGCGGCTCTCCCTCGCCGCTCGAGCCGAGGAGGCCGGCGCGGTCCCCCGCTCCCTCGTCCACCCCACCGCCGTGATCGCACCGGAGACCCAGGTCGCGGCGGGCTGCCTCGTGATGGCGCTCGCCCACGTGTCGTCGTCGGTCCACCTCGGCTCGCACGCCCAGGTGCACTACGGCGCCACCGTGGGTCACGACTGCGTGCTCGAGCCGGGCGCAACGGTCCTGCCCGGGGCCAACGTCGCCGGCACCGTCGTGCTGGGCGAGGGGTGCACGGTCGGCACGGGCGCCCAGGTGCTGCAGGGCCTCACCATCGGCGCAGGCGCCACCGTCGGTGCCGGCGCCGTGGTCACCCACGACGTCCCTGCCGGCGTGGTGGTGGCCGGTGTCCCGGCACGAGAGCTCCACCAGTAGGCGCTGTCAGCCCCGCTGCGCTCGGAACCAGTCGATCGTCGCGCGCAACCCGTCCACGAACGCCACCGGCTCGACGTCCGGGAACAGGCTGCGCAGCCGAGTGGTGTCGGCCTGCGAGTGCGGAACGTCGCCGGCTCGCGTCGGCTGGTGCTCGCGCTCGACCGGATGCCCCAGCTCGGCCTGGATGGCGTCGACCACCTCGAGCAGCGTGATGCGGCTCCCGAACGCGAGGTTCACCGGACCGTCGTACGCAGTGCGGTGTCGCAGCGCCTCCTCGAGCACCCGGCACACCGACCCCACGTACGTGAAGTCGCGGCTCTGGGAGCCGTCGCCGTGCACCGGGAGGGGCCGCCCGTCGAGCGCGGCGTCCACGAACGCCGGCACGACCGCGGCGTAGGCGTGGCCGGCCGGTTGCAGCGGTCCGAACACGTTGAAGAACCGCACGGCGAGCACGTCCATGCCGAAGCTGCTCGCCCAGGCCAGCGCGTACGACTCCGTCGCCAGCTTGGTGGCGGCGTACGGGCTCACCGGCCGCGGGACCAAGCCCTCGTGCTTGGGCAGCTCGGGGTTGCTCCCGTACACGCTCGACGAGGAGGCCACGACGACGTGCGGTGACGCCGACGACCGCGCCCCCGCTCGTCGAGCGGCCTCGAGGACCTCGACCGTGCCGACGTCGTTGGCGCGGTGCGATGCGACCGGATCGCTGATCGATCGAGGCACCGACGGACGCGCGGCGAGGTGGACGACGGCGTCGGCTCCGGCGAGCGCGCGGTCGAGGGCCGCCGGATCGAGGATCGACCCTTCGATGAGCTCCACATCGGTGCCGTCGAGGTTCTCGCGGCGGCCCGTGCTGAGGTCGTCGAGCGCCACGACGTCGATGGGATCGGGCGAGCGGCGGAGGTGGGCGGCGAGGTTGGCGCCGATGAAGCCGGCGCCACCGGTGATCGTCACTCGCATGGGCGGGCGAGCCTAGCGACGTGGTGGCGAGGGGCGGCTGTGGTCAACTGAGCCCCCGATGGGCTTGTTGGTGGGTGGTGCAGTGCTGGTCGCGCTGGCGGCCTTGGCCACCGCGCGCCCCGACCTGGCCGGGCGCACCCCGCCCCAGGCCGTCCCCGTGGCTGCCGCGCTCGCGGGCGTGGCCTTCGCCCTCGGCGGTGCGGCGCCCACCGGCTGGCAGCCGCTCGACCTCCTGCTCCGCGTCGGCGTCGCGGTCGGCGTCGTGCTCTCCATCGCCCGAGCCGGGGTGGGCTGGACCGCCTACCTGGCGGCCGGTGCCGCGTTCGTGCTCCTCGTCGGCGACGCCGGCGGGTGGGAGGTGGTCGGTGGCATCGGTGTGGCCCTCGCCACCGTGGTCGTCGTCGTCACGGGCCGCCAACCCGGCCTCCAGGCGCTCGCCGCCGCCGGCTGCCTGGCACCGTTCGCCCACCTCGACTGGCCGCTGGTCACGGGAGCGTCGGGGCTGGTTGCGGGCGTCGTCTTCGTGCCGATCCTCCTCAAGGGGCTCTCCGGCGCGCCGCGCTCCGTCCGCCGGGCGACGGCGTGGAGCGCCGCTGCCGTCATCGCCCTCTCCGTCGTGGGCGCCGTGGTCGGCGGCGTCTCGGCCTTCAGCGCGCGATCCGACGTCGACCGCGCCGTCGATGCGGCGACCGACGGGCTCGACCAGCTCTCGGACGAGGACACCGACCCCGCCATCGCCAAGCTGGAGGAGTCCGCCGCCTCGTTCGAGTCGGCCGAGTCCACCCTGCGCGCCTGGTGGGCCCGGCCGGCCCTCCTCGTGCCCGGTGTGGCGCAGCAGTCCCGCGCCGTCGCGACCATGGCGGACGCCGGTGCCGAGCTGTCCCGCACGGCGGTCGCCTCCCTGAAGGAGGCCGACCTGGACACCCTCCAGCCCGTCGACGGGCAGGTGGACCTCGACAGGGTGGCGGCGGTGTCGGAGCCGGTCCACGAGGCCGCCGACGTGCTCGTGCGCTCGGACCACCGCCTGGCCGAGGTGGACTCGCCGCTGCTCGTGCAACCGGTGGCCGAGCGCCTCGCCGACCTCAGCGACCGGGTGGCGGAGGCCCGCGACGCGGCCGAGACGGCGGCGGGCGCCGTCGACCTGGCGCCCGACCTGTTGGGTGCCGACGAGCCGAAGACCTACTTCCTCATGCTGCAGACGCCCACCGAGCTCCGTGGGGTCGGCGGGTTCATGGGCTCCTGGGGCGAGCTGGTCGTGGACGACGGCCACTTCGAGCTGACGCGCACCGGGCGGTTGCGCGAGCTCACCGAGGGCGGCACCGACCCGGCCGGACGCCGGATCGAGGGCGAGCCCGAGTTCATCTCCCGCTACGGCCAGGCCCCGGCCCAGTACTGGGGGCAGATCGGCTTCTCGCCCGACTTCCCGACGGTGGCCCGAATCGTCGAGCAGCTGTACCCGGAGTCGGGCGGCAAGGAGATCGACGGCGTGATCGCCCTCGACCCCTCCAGCTTCGCTCGCTTCGTGGAGCTCACGGGCCCGATCGACGTGCCGGGCTACCCACAGCAGATCACGCCCGAGAACGCCGAGCAGGTGCTCCTCCACGACCAGTACCTCGCCTTGCCCGACGCGGACCGCGAGGCCTTCCTCGAGGAGGCGACGCGGGTGCTCTTCGACAAGCTCACCTCCGGCGACCTCCCCGCACCCGGTGCCATCGCCGCCGAGCTCTCGCCTGCCGTCACCGGCAAGCACCTGCTGCTCCACGCTCCCGCCCGCGGCGAGCAGCGCTTCTTCGAGCGGATCGGTGCCGACGGGGCGGCGACCGCCGACACCATGGACGCCATCGGGGTGGTGGGCCAGAACTTCAACGGCAACAAGATCGACTACTTCCTCCGGCGCAACCTGACCTACGACGTGGAGTGGGACCCGGGCACCGGCGACGTGACCGGCGCGGTGGCGGTCCAGCTGCAGAACCAGGCCCCGTCCTCCGGCCTCCCCCCGGCGATCATCGCGTGGGGCGGGGACGTGTCCTTCGGGCAGACGCCGGTCAAGGACGGCGAGAACCTCACCTTCACCTCGCTCTACAGCAAGCTCTCGATGGACGGGCTGACCCTCGACGGCAAGCCCGTCGATCCTCTGAGGAAGGGCGTCGAGCGGGGGTACGAGGTCCAGGAGCTCTACGTCCTCCTGCCCTCCGGTGCCACCCGGGTCCTCACCGCGGACGTCGAGGGCCAGGTCGAGCCGGGCGACCGCTACACCTTCGAGATCCTCCGCCAGCCCACCGCCGTCGCCGACCAGTACACGGTCCGGGTGCGGCTCGCCGACGGCTGGGAGCTGGCCGACGGCGGCCGCGAGATCGTCCGGACCGGCGACAGCTCGAAGCCGCTGCGCCTCGACCTGGAGGCGGATCGGAGCCATCCGAACCCCCTCCAATGGCTGCGCGGCGAGTGATCAGGCGAGATCTCGACCGCGTTCCGTGGCAAACCGCTGGACGCGCGACCGCGGAGCGCGCAATACTGACGTCCGCACTAGGCGAGCGGAGGGTTTCGTGATGGTTCGGAAGATCGTGGCGGCGAGTGTTCTGTCCCTTGGGTTGACCGTGGGCATGGCGGGAGTGGCGAGCGCGCAGGACTCTCCTGCGGCGTCGGTCGCTCCCAACGTCATCGAGCGGGCACCCCTGCCCAAGACCGGTAGCGACATCGGGCCTGACGTGATCGTCGGCCTGAGCCTCACCGCCGCTGGGCTGGCCTTCGCGGCCACGGCGCGGCAGCGTCGCCGGCGCCTCGAGGCCACGGCCACCGCGCCCACCTCCGCCAGCTAGTCAGCCCACCCAGTCTCGAGAGGTCCCGGCGCTCCGGCGTCGGGATCTTCGCGTCCGGGCACCGGTGGGTCCGGTAACGTCGCCCCTCGTGCCTGCGAC
This sequence comes from Acidimicrobiales bacterium, assembly GCA_045807565.1. Taxonomy (GTDB): domain Bacteria; phylum Actinomycetota; class Acidimicrobiia; order Acidimicrobiales; family VFJN01; genus VFJN01. The sequence goes on from JBJMHD010000154.1 coordinate 5,650, forward strand.
GATCATCGTCGGGACCCAATGGGGCGACGAGGGCAAGGGGAGGTTCACCGACCTCTTCGCCAAGGAGATGCACCTCGTGGTGCGCTACCAGGGCGGCCACAACGCCGGGCACACGCTCGTCGTCGACGGCGAGACCTTCGCCCTGCAGCTGATCCCCAGCGGCGTCCTCTACGCCCACATCACCCCCGTCATCGGCAACGGCGTGGTCGTGGACCCGCAGGTGCTCCTCGACGAGGTGGCGATGCTCGAGGCCCGCGGCATCGACTGCTCGCGCCTGAAGGTGTCGGGGAACGCCCACCTGATCCTCCCGTACCACCAGCTCATCGACCGCGTCACCGAGCGCCACCTCGGCAAGAACGCCCTCGGCACCACGAAGCGGGGCATCGGCCCCGCCTACGCCGACAAGGCCTCCCGCGTCGGCCTGCGCGTGCAGGACCTGTACGACCCGAAGATCTTCCGCGAGAAGCTCACGCTCGTCCTCAAGGACAAGGCCCCGATGCTGGCCAAGGTCTACAACCAGCTCTCCCCCACGGTGGACGAGATCGCGGGCCTCTACCTCGACGACCTGGCGCCGCGCCTCCAGCCGTACGTCGCCGACACCATCAACCTCGTGCACGAGGCCCTCGAGATCGGCCAGCACGTGCTCTTCGAGGGCGCCCAGGCCACCTTCCTCGACCTCGACCACGGCACGTATCCCTTCGTGACGTCGTCGAACCCGATCGCGGGCGGGGCCTGCACCGGCGCGGGCGTGGGCCCTCGCCACATCGACCGCGTGATCGGGGTGGCCAAGGCCTACGTCACCCGCGTGGGCGCGGGCCCGTTCCCCACCGAGCTCACCGACGAGGTCGGCGAGGAGATCGTGGAGCGGGGTCACGAGTTCGGCACCAACACCGGCCGCAAGCGCAGGCCCGGGTGGTTCGACGCCGTGATGCTCCGCCACGCCGTGCGGCTGAACTCGCTGTCGGAGCTCGCCATCACGAAGCTCGACGTGCTCGATGCCTTCGACGAGGTGAAGGTGTGCGTCGCCTACGACGTGGACGGTCGCCGGATCGAGCACCTCCCCGACAACCAGTCGGTGCTCCACCGCGTGCAGCCCGTGTACGAGACCTTCCCCGGGTGGGGGAGCGACCTCAGCGAGGCCACCGAGCCCGGCCACCTGCCGCCCAAGGCCAAGGACTACGTCGCCTTCCTCGAGCAGCAGGTCGGCGTGCCGATCCGGCTCCTCGGCGTCGGCCCGGGGCGCGACCAGTACGTGCAGCTCTCGGCGTGAAGGTCGTCGTCGTCGGCGCCGGCGGGCGGGAGGCCTGCCTGGCGCTGGTGCTGGCCCGGCACCACGACGTGGTCGTCACGCCCGGGAACCCCGGGATCCCGGGGTCGGACGCCACGCCGCCGGAGGAGCTCGACGCCGACCTGTTCGTGGTCGGGCCCGAGCAGCCGCTCGTGGACGGCCTGGCGGACCGCCTCCGCGCCCAGGGCAAGGTCGTGTTCGGCCCGGGTGCCGACGGCGCCCAGGTGGAGGGCTCCAAGGCCTACATGAAGGAGCTGGTGGTGGCGGCGGGCGTGCCCAGCGCCCGGCACGCGACCTTCACCGACCCCGACGAGGCCACGGCCTTCCTGCGGACCCTGCCCCCGCCCTACGTGGTGAAGACCGACGGGCTCGCCGCGGGCAAGGGCGTGCTCGTCACGCCCGACCTGCCCGCCGCCGAGGCCGACGTGCGGGCGAAGCTCGCCGGCGAGTCCTTCGGCACCGCGGGGTGCACGGTGGTGATCGAGGAGGGCATGACCGGCCCTGAGGTGTCGGTGTTCGCCATCTGCGACGGCACCCGGGCCATCGCCCTCGAGCCCGCCCAGGACTTCAAGCGCGTGGGTGACGACGACACCGGCCCCAACACCGGAGGGATGGGCGCGTACTGCCCGCTGCCGTGGCTCGAGCCCGGCTTCGCCGAGGACGTCATCACGCGCTTCGTGCAGCCCACCCTCGACGAGCTGCGCCGTCGCGGCATCGACTACCGGGGGGTGCTCTACACGGGCCTCATGCTCACCGAGGACGGGCCGAAGCTGGTCGAGTTCAACGTGCGATTCGGGGACCCCGACAGCCAGGTCGTGCTCCTCCGCCTCACCTCGGACCTCGGCCAGCTCCTGCACGAGGCGGCGACGGGCTCCGTGCGCTCCCAGCCCGCCTACGACGACGGGGCGGCGGTCCTCGTCGCCGTCGCCGCCGAGGGCTACCCCACCGCCGTCCGCGTGGGCGACGAGATCCACGGCCTCGACGCTGCGCGCGCCATCGCCGGCGTCGACGTGCTCTGCTCCGGCGTGGGGACGGGCTCGGATGGCGAGCTCGTCACCGCCGGTGGCAGGGTGCTCGAGGTCGTCGGGCGGGGCGCCGACATCCCAACCGCCCGGGCCCGCGCCTACGAGGCCGCCACGTGCCTCTCGTGGCCCGGGCTCCACCACCGATCCGACATCGCGAAGGAGATCTCTTCGACGCCGAAGCAGAGCTTCGACGCCGAGCTCTGATGCCGGTCGAGGACCGGCACTGACTGCAAGGAGAAGCGTGAGCACGTACAAGGTGGCGATCCTCATGGGCTCGCCGAACGACATGGACAAGATGAAGCCCGCCGCCGACATGCTGGAGCGGTTCGGCATCGAAGCCGACGTGCGGGTGCACTCCGCCCACCGCACGCCCGCCAAGGTCGCCGAGCTGGCGTCCACGGCGCGTGAGCAGGGCTACAGCGCGTTCATCTGCGGCGCAGGCATGGCCGCCCACCTGGCCGGGGCGGTCGCCGCCCAGACCACGCTGCCGGTCGTCGGCGTGCCGCTGTCCGGCGGCGCCTTGAACGGCGTCGACGCGCTCTACGCCACCGTGCAGATGCCGAAGGGCATCCCGGTCGCCACGGTCGCGGTCGACGGCGCCCAGAACGCCGCGCTGCTCGTGGTGCAGATGCTCGCGATCGCCGACGAGGGCCTCGCCAAGCAGCTCGCCGACCACCGCGTCGAGATCGCGGGGTAGGCGCCGGGGCGGCGCCCGGCCGAGCTCAGTCCGCCAGCGCGGAGGGCTGGCGATCCTCCCACCACGGGGTGGACCAGTCGGTGTCGGCGCAGGCCGCCTCGGCCTCCACGTCCTCGGTCTCCTCGGGTGCCGCCGCCGCCTTGGCCGCCGCCTTCGCCTGGATCCGCATGGCCTTGGCCTGGGCCTTCAGCTCCCGGCGGCTCATGGCCGGCCGGGAGGCGCTGCTGCGCACCCCGCCGGCGTACATCGCACAGCTCATGCAGAACGGGGGCTTCTTCGGGCCGAACGCGTACACGAGGCAGCTGGTGCACCACGAGTGTCCGCAGCGCCGGCACAGGGCGACGCCTTGCTCGTGCGGGTGCTTTCCACAGCTCTCCAACATCGTTCCTCCATGCCGCCATCGCGGGGGCGCCGGACGTCCCCCTGGTAACGGCTGATCCCATGCTCTTCTTGAGCGGCGGCCGGCGACAGATGCAAATGGACCGATCTGGACAGATCGCCGATCCGGCCCGAGGTGGGGGAGCGCCATCGGCAGGTGGGAGACTGGCGCCGATGCCCGGCGCCCACCTCCCGAACGTCCTGGCCGCTCGCTACGCGAGCGCACCCATGGCGGACATCTGGTCGCCGGAGCGCAAGGTGGTGCTGGAGCGCCAGCTCTGGGTGGCGGTGCTACGTGCCCAGCGGGACCTGGGCCTCGACCTGTCCGACCAGGTGATCGCCGACCACGAGGCGGTGGTCGACAAGGTCGACCTGGCCAGCATCGAGGCCCGCGAGCGCGTCACCCGCCACGACGTGAAGGCCCGGATCGAGGAGTTCTCGGCCCTCGCCGGGCACGAGCGGATCCATGCCGGCATGACGTCGCGCGACCTCACCGAGAACGTCGAGCAGCTCCAGGTCCGCGCCGCCCTCGCCCTGGTCCGCGACCGCATGGTCGCCGCCCTCGCCCGGCTGGCCGAGCGGGCCGCGGAGCACGCCACCCTCGTGATGGCCGGCCGGAGCCACAACGTCCCTGCCCAGGCCACCACGATGGGCAAGCGCTTCGCCAACGCCGGTGAGGAGCTGCTCCAGGCCCTGCGACGCGTCGAGGAGCTCCTCGAGCGCTACCCCCTGCGTGGCATGAAGGGGCCGGTGGGCACCCAGCAGGACATGCTCGACCTCCTCGGGACAGCCGAGCGGGTGGACGAGCTCGAGGCGGCGATCGCCCGCCACCTCGGCTTCGAGCACACCCTCACCAACGTGGGGCAGGTCTACCCCCGCTCGCTCGACCTCGACGTGGTGTCGGCGCTCGTGCAGGCGGGCTCAGGCCCCGCGAGCCTCGCCACCACGATCCGGCTCATGGCGGGCCTGGAGCTGGCCACCGAGGGCTTTCGCCCCGGCCAGGTCGGCTCGTCGGCCATGCCCCACAAGATGAACTCGCGGTCCTGCGAGCGGATCAACGGCCTGCTCGTCGTCCTGCGGGGCCACCTGTCGATGGTGGGCGAGCTGGCGGGCGACCAGTGGAACGAGGGCGACGTGTCGTGCTCGGTCGTCCGCCGGGTGGCCCTGCCCGACGCCTTCCTCGCCGCCGACGGGCTCTTCCAGACCTTCCTCACCGTGCTCGAGGACTTCGGTGCCTACCCCGCGGTGGTGCAGCGGGAGCTCGACCGGTACCTGCCGTTCCTCACCACCACCAAGGTGCTCATGGGCGCGGTGCGCGCCGGCGTGGGCCGCGAGGTGGCGCACGAGGCGATCAAGGAGCACGCCGTCGCGGTCGCCCTCGGCCTCCGCGAGGGAGCGGCCGGGAACGATCTCCTCGACCGGCTCGCCGCCGACGACCGGCTCTCGCTCGATCGCGCCCAGCTCGATGCCGCCATCGGCGAGCCGCTGTCGTTCGTTGGCACGGCCGAGGCCCAGGTCCGGGCGTTCGTCGACCAGGTCGCCGCCGTCGTGGACCGTCACCCGGACGCCGCGTCCTACCGTCCCGAGCCGATCCTGTAGCCGAAGCCGCCGAGGCGATGCTGCCCAACCTGATCGTCATCGGCGCTCAGAAGTGCGGGACGTCGACGCTGCACAGCCTGCTGGGCCAGCACCCGCAGATCTGCATGTCGACGGTGAAGGAGCTCAACTTCTTCACCTGGCACTGGGAGCGGGGGCTCGACTGGTACGCGTCGCAGTTCGACGACGCGCCCGTCAGGGGCGAGGCCACGCCCGAGTACACGATGCAGCCCGGCTGGCCGGAGGTGCCCGCGCGGATGGCCGCCTCGGTGCCCGATGCTCGGCTGGTGTACCTGACCCGAGATCCCGTCGAGCGCATCGCCTCGCAGTGGATGCACGCGACGGCCAGCGGTGTGTGGAACGCCTCGTTCGAGGACACCGTCCGCGATCCCGGGTTCCCCGACTCCAACTTCGTCGTGCGGTCGCGCTACTGGTCGCAGGAGGCCGCGTACCTGCGGCACTTCGCCGAGGAGCAGCTCCTCGTCGCGTCGATGGACCAGCTCGTGTCGGACACCGAGGCCACGTTGGCTCGCATCCTCGCCCACGTCGGGCTCGACCCCGCTGGTGCTCGGGACCTGCACCTCGTGCACGCCAACGCCGCCACGCTCACCCGCCCGCCCTGGTTGGCACGGCGGATCCGACAGCGCGGAGGTGCCGACCGGTCCTTCCGGGGGATCGAAGCGCGGGCGTTCGAGGCCCTGCGGCGCCGGTTCTCCGGGCCCATCGAGCGCCCCCAGCCCGACACCGCCACCCGTGCGCTGATCCTGGAGGCGCTCGGCGACGACCTCGAGGCCTTCACGGCGCGCCACCCCGCGGTGGTCGACAGCTGGCGGCCCCGCGATCCCGCGCGCCGATCAGCGCCGCCCGCCTGATGCCTCCGGTCCACGCGGTGAGCGTCCGGGTGCGCACGGGCCGCCCGATATCTTCGGAGGTGTGACGCTCTCCCTTCCGCACCTGTACTCCGGCAAGGTCCGGGACATCTACGCCGTCGGTGACGACCAGCTGCTCATGGTCACCTCCGACCGGCTCTCCGCGTTCGACGTCGTGCTCGACGAGCCGATCCTCCACAAGGGTCGGGTGCTCACCGCGATCTCGGCGTTCTGGTTCGAGGCGCTCGGTGACGTGGCCGGCAGCCACCTGGTGTCCACCGACGTGGCGGACCTGCCGGCGGGCGTCGCCGAGTCCGACCCCGACCTGGCCGGGCGCATCATGCTGTGCCGGAAGGCCGAGATGCTCGAGATCGAGTGCATCGTGCGCGGCTACCTGTCCGGATCCGCCTGGAAGGAGTACAAGGCGAGCGGCACCATGCACGGCCAGGCCCTCCCCGCCGGGCTGCAGGAGAGCGACGAGCTCCCCGAGCCCGTGTTCACGCCGTCCACCAAGAGCGACGTCCACGACGAGAACATCTCCTTCGAGAAGGCCGCCGACCTCGTGGGCACCGAGCTCGCCACCCGTGCTCGCGACATCTCGCTCGAGCTCTACTCCCGCGGCGCGGCGATGGCTCGCGAGCGGGGGATCATCATCGCCGACACGAAGTTCGAGCTCGGGCTCGTGGACGGCGAGCTCGTGCTGTGCGACGAGGTGATGACGCCCGACTCCAGCCGCTTCTGGCCCGTCGACGAGTGGAAGCCCGGCGTCACGCCGCCCAGCTTCGACAAGCAACCGGTGCGCGACTACCTGGACGGCCTGGACTGGGACAAGAGCCCGCCGCCCCCTCCGCTGCCGCAGGAGGTCGTCGACACCACCAGCGCGCGGTACATCGAGGCCTACGAGCGCATCACCGGGCGCGACTTCCGCGCCTGGCCGGGCGTCGCGTAGGCGACCGGTAGGCTCGGCGCATGCTCTTCTCGGTGCTGGTCGAGACGCGGTTGCGTCCCGGCATCGCCGACCCGCAGGGCGCCACCATCGAGCGTGCGCTCCCGGCCCTGGGCTTCGACGGCATCCGCAGCGTCCGCGTGGGCAAGGCCATCCGCTTCGAGCTCGACGCCCCCGACGAGGCGAGCGCCCGCGCCCACGCCGACGAGGTCTGCCAGCGCTTCCTCATCAACCCGGTGATCGAGGCCGCCGACATCACCCTCCACGTGGTCGAGCCCGCCTGATGGCCACCCGCGTCGGGGTCGTCACCTTCCCCGGCTCCAACTGCGAGCTCGACGTCGTCGAGGCGGTGCAGTCGCTCGGTGGCGAGGCCGAGCTGCTGTGGCACGCCCACACCACGGTGGGGCAGGTCGACGCCGTCGTGCTCCCGGGTGGGTTCGCCCACGGCGACTACCTCCGCCCCGGGGCGATCGCCCGCTTCTCCCCGATCATGGACGCCGTGCGCGACCACGCCGCCGCCGGTGGCCCGGTCGTCGGCATCTGCAACGGCTTCCAGGTGCTCACCGAGGCCGGCCTGCTCCCCGGCGCGCTGCAGAAGAACCGCGGGCTCAAGTTCCTCTGCACCACCTCCGAGCTGCGCGTGGAGACCTCGGACTCCGCCCTCACCGCCGAGGCCACCGTCGGTGACGTGCTCCGCATCCCCATCAACCACTTCGAGGGCAGCTACACGTGCGACGGCGAGCTGCTCGCGCAGCTCCGCGACGAGGACCGCATCGTCGTCCGCTACGTCGACAACCCCAACGGCTCCGTCGACGACATCGCGGGCGTGTGCGACGAGGGACGCAACGTCGTCGGCTTGATGCCCCACCCCGAGCGGGCCTGCCATCCGCTCCTCGGCTCCACCGACGGCGCCGTGCTCCTGCGCTCGCTGCTCGTGCGCGCCGGCGCGGTGCTTCGTGGCGCCCCGCTTCGGGGGGCCTAGGCCTTCGGCTCAGGCGCCCCGGCTGATGCCGGCGCGCTTGAGCACCGCCGGCTCCACGCCGAGCTCGCGCCAGGCGGCGTAGGAGATCCCCTTGCGCTTGCTGTAGGCACCGGCGGCGTCGACGAAGTCCTGCTCGAGCCCACTGAGGTCGACCGTCTGCCCGGCCGTGTCGAGCTCCTCCTTCAGGTCGAGGCGCTCCTGGATCAGCTGCAGGCGCTTCAAGGGGTCGGCGGACACCAGCTCCACGTCGATCCGATCGAGCCGCTTCTGCATCGATTCCTGCGTGCGCTTTCGGCCCCGCTTCGGCCGGTGGGCGTCCAGCGCCTCGAGATAGCGGCGGACGGCTCGACCCTGATTGCGGCCTTCTGCCAGCGCCGCCTTGTGCTCATCGGACATGGGCGTGCGCGCCCGCTTTGCTGCCATGCGCGGGCATGCTATTCACCGATTGCGAGGCGCGCCCATTTGCGTGGTCCGGGCGGGCGACGGCACCACCTAGGCTTCGCTCCGATGGCGCCCCCGGCCGCACCGCCCTCCGACGGCCACGAGGCGCCTCTGCACCGGGCGCTGGGGCTCACCGACGACGAGGCCTCGGCCATCGCGGACATCCTGGGGCGGGAGGCGAACCACCTCGAGCTGGCCATGTTCGCCGTGATGTGGTCGGAGCACTGCAGCTACAAGTCGTCCCGGATCCACCTGCGCCGGCTGCCGACCGAAGCGCCCCACGTGCTCGTGGGCCCCGGCGAGGGCGCGGGCGTCGTGGACGTGGGGGACGGCATCGCCGCCGCCTTCCGCATCGAGAGCCACAACCACCCCTCCGCCATCGAGCCGTACGAGGGCGCCGCCACCGGGGTGGGCGGCATCCTGCGTGATGTGTTCTCGGTCGGTGCGCGCCCGATCGCCCTCATGGATCCCCTCCGCTTTGGCCCGTTGGACGACCCTCGGAGCCGGTGGATCGCCGAAGGCGTCGTGTCCGGCGTTTCCGGATATGGCAACTCGGTCGGCGTGCCCACGGTCGGCGGTGAGACCGTCTTCGATCCCACCTATCAGGACAACCCGCTGGTCAACGTGTTCTGCCTCGGGGTCCTGCCCACCGAGCGCCTGGTGCGAGCGCGGGCGTCGGGGGTCGGCAACCTCGCCGTGCTCTTCGGCTCGGCCACCGGTCGCGACGGCATCGGCGGCGCCAGCGTGCTCGCGTCGGCCGGCTTCAGCGAGGAGGGCGACGACGACAAGCGGCCGAGCGTGCAGGTGGGCGATCCCTTCGAGGAGAAGCGGCTGATCGAAGCGTGCCTGGAGATCCTCGACGCCGGGCTGGTCGTGGGGATCCAGGACCTCGGCGCCGCCGGCATCACGGGAGCGGCCAGCGAGACGGCCTCGAAGGGCGGCGTCGGGATGGACGTGCTCCTGTCCGAGGTGCACGTGCGCGAGCACGCCCTGGCCCCCTTCGAGATCATGACGAGCGAGAGCCAGGAGCGGATGCTCGCGATCTGCGAGCCCGCCAAGCTCGACGACCTCCTCGCCATCTGCCGCAAGTGGGAGATCAGCGCCTCGGTGATCGGCACCGTCACCGGCACCGGTCGGTTCCGCGTCCTCGACCGCCTCGACGGCGAGGTCCTCGCCGACATCCCGGCGGCGTCCCTCGACTCCGACGCGCCCCTCTACGACCGGCCGTTGCGGGAGCCGTCGGACCGCGCCACGCGGCAGGCCGCGCTCGTCGAGGTCCCCTCGTCGCACGACGCCGCCGAAGATCTCCTCGACCTCGTCATGGACCCGTCCTGGGTGTACCGGCAGTACGACCACCAGCTCTTCCTCAACACCGTGGAGGGCCCGGGCGGCGACGCCACGGTCCTGCGGCTCAAGCACCCCACCACCGGCCTGGACACCGGGCGCGGGCTGGCGCTCACCTGCGACGGCAACCACCGCTGGTGCGCGCTCGACCCCCGTCGCGGCACCGCCCTCGTCGTCGCCGAGGCCCTCATGAACCTGGCGTGCGTCGGTGCCCGGCCCCTCGGGCTCGTGAACTGCCTGAACTTCGGCAACCCCGAGCACCCCGAGGTCATGTGGCAGCTGTCGGAGTCGATCGACGGGATGGGGGAGGCGTGCCGCGCCTTCGGGATCCCGGTGGTCGGCGGCAACGTGAGCCTCTACAACGAGAGCGGCGGCCAGGACATCGACCCCACCCCGGTGGTCGGCGTGGTCGGGATCGTCGACGACCTGCAGGTCCCGCCACCGGGGCCCCGGCTGGTGGCGGGTGGGGTGCTCGTCGCCATCGGGCCGGAGCCGGCGTCGCTCGCCGGGTCACGCTGGGCCTGGGGGCGCGGTGCCCACCACGGTCCCGCGCCCGACCTCGACCTCGACCAGCACGGCGCCGTCGCCGGCCTCGTCCGCCAGCTCGTGACCGACGGGCTGCTGGCCGGCGTCCACGACACAGCCGACGGGATCGGCGTGGCCCTGGCCGAGATGGCGGTCCGCAGCCGACTGGGGTTCGTCGTCGACCGGCCGGGCGCCGACCACCGCTGGCTCTTCGCCGAGTCGGCCAGCCGCGTCGTCGCCTGCGTCCGTGCGGACCGCGTCGACGAGGTGCTGCAAGCGGCGCGATCGGCGGCGGTGGACGCCGACCGCATCGGGGAGGTCACCGGCGATCGGCTGGCGATCACGGGGCTCGTCGACGTCCCGGTGGAGCAGGTCGTGGACGCCGCCGAGGGACGCCTGCCCCGCCTGTTCAGCGCGCTGAGCGGCCAGTAGCCCTCACCCCTGGAGGGGGCGGGCGAGCGCTTCGGCTAGGCGCTGAGGGCCTCGACGACCGATGCCGTCTCGAGCTCGGCGAGGTCGATGACGTGGTCGGCTGCCGACCGGTCGGCCCGGACCCAGGCGGGCACGTCGTCGAGGGTGATCGTGCCCTTGAGGCCCGACATCTTCAGGGCCGTGCGCCCCAGCACCCAGAGGTCGAAGCGGAGCGTGCGCTGCTCCAGGTAGAAGCGGTCGTACTCCGGGGTCGTCGCGATCAGCCCGGTGCAGCCCTCGCTGATCTGCCACAGGCCGGTGCAGCCGGGACGGACGGACGTCCGCAGTCGGGCGAAGTCGGTGGGCAGCTCGTCGTGCAGGCACCCCATCTCGGGGCGGGGCCCCACGAGGCTCATCCGCCCGAGCAGCACGAGGGCCAGCTGCGGGAGCTCGTCGAGGTGGAGGCGCCGCAGGAGCAGGCAGAACGCCGGGATGCGGTTGGCATCGAGCTGGTGCTTGTCGACGTAGGCCGGCGTGTCGGCGGGCAGGGTGCGGACCTTGAGGAAGAGGAACTCCTCGCCGCCGCGACCGACCCGCTGCTGCGTGAACAGCGGGAAGGCCCGCAGCGAGAGGGCGCTGCCCGCCGCGGCGATGACGATCACCGGCAGTGCGATCAGCAGCAGCGTCCCGCTGACGATGATGTCCAATGCCCTTCGGTACACGTCACGCCGCCCCGGCGTGCCCTTTGCGTCGCTGACCACTGCCCCAGCCCCCGCGTCCGTCCAGTGCGCTAGGCCCACGTGGTTCGGCGCCCAGTGCGTTAGGACCTCATGGTTCGGCGCCGGCGAGGTCATCTCCTGCCGGGCGCGCGGGTGATCTGCGGCGCCTCAGTCGGGGGCGGTCCGGCTCGCCAACCGTCGGTAGAGGTCATCGAGCGCGGTGCCCATCGACCGCACGTCGAAGGACGTCTCCACCCGTTCGCGCCCGGCCTTCCCCATCCGGTGGCGGCGCCCGGCGTCGCCGAGGAGGCTGATGACGCCCTGAGCCAGCGCTTGGGGGTCGCCCGGCGGGACGACCAGGCCGGACACGCCGTCCTCCACGGCGTCGCGGCTGCCGACGACGTCGGTGAGCACGACCGGCGTCTCGGCGCGCATCGCCTCGAGGGGTGCGTAGGGCCCGCCCTCGAACCGCGAGGACAGGGCGAACACGTCGAGCTGCCCGAGCACCCCGGCGGCGCCGGGAAGCGATTCGATCCGCGTGAAGCGTCCGTCGAGTCCCGCTCGCGTGACGGCGTCGTCCACCTCTCGCTCGAGCTGCCCACCGCCGATGAGGACGAACCGGGCGGTCGGCACCGCGCGGCCGATGCGCTCGCACGCCGAGACGAAGTCCTCAGGAGCCTTCTGCGGGACCAGGCGAGCGATGGTGCCGACGAGCGGCGCGTCGGCCGGCATCCCCAGGTGGGCGCGCAGGTCGAGCGGCGCGGGGGGCTGCTCGACGCTCACCCCGTTCGGGATCACCACGACCTGCTCGCGGCGCGCGACACCGAGGCGCACCGCGAGCTCGCCCTCGCTCGCGGACACCGCGACGAACACGTCCGTGCGCCGCCGGAGGCCGCGCTCCACCGCCACGCCGGCGCGGACCGTGGTGATCCCGTTCGGCGTGTACACCGTGGGCACCCCGGAGCCGGTGGCCGCGAGGCGGGCGAGCATGCCGCCGATCGAGCTGTGGCCGTGCACGGCGTGCGGATCCACCTGCCGGATGAGACGGCGGAGGGTCACGAGCGCGGCAGCGTTGGCGAAGGACCACGGCGTCCGGTGCATGGTGACGAAGCGGATGTCGGCGCCGGCGTCACGGAGCGCAGGCACGGCGCGCTCGTCGGTGAGACCGCCGACGCGCTGTGGCGGCACCGCGACGACGTGGTCCGTGCCGGTCGCGTGGCGCACGACGTCGACCAGGTGGCGGGAGGTCCCGCCCTCCAGGGCCTCGAGGACGTGGAGCACGCGGGGCCGTCGCTCGTCGGCGCCCATCAGTCCCGGTGGCTCCGCTCGTAGCGGCTCAGGCCCACGGCGAGGCCCAGCGCCTTCACCGCCGCCCGCAGCGTGAACAGCACGGCCAGGACGGGGCGCGCCACGACCGAGCGGCGCTTGGCGAAGTAGCGGTACATCCCCACGTGCTGGCGCACCACCCAGCGCACCTGCACCTTGCGGATGCTCGCGCCCCCCAGGTGCACGACGCGCGCCGACGGGCAGAACCACACCTCCCAGCCGGCGGCCCGCATCCGCTCCGTCCAGTCGATGCCCTCCCAGTCCAGCCGGAAGCGCTCGTCCTGCGGGCCGACCTCGTCGATGGCGGCGCGGCGGACGAGGTAGCTCGCCTCGAGGCCGCGGCCGATGCACCGCTCCTCGTCGTGCGCCCAGCCGTCCCACCAGAACCCCGTGTCCACGTTGCCTCGAGACCGGGCGACCTGGCGTCCGAGCAGCGCTTCGCCCAACGTGGGGAGGTCGCCCGCCGCGGTCTGCCGCGTGCCGTCAGGGCGCTCGGGTCGGGCGATGACGAACGCGGCACGAGGTCGCCGGTCCATGACGTCCACGAGCGACGCGACCGCGCCCGGCGTGTACACGACGTCCGGGTTGCTGATGAGCACGAGGGGGCGCGTCGAGGCGCCGATGCCCTGGTTGTTGCCGGCCGCCAGGCCGCGGTTCCGCTCGTTGGCGACCAGTCGTAGCCCCGGATGCTCCCGCCGCGCCGCCTCGACGCTCCCGTCGGAGGACGCGTTGTCGACCACGATCACCTCAGCGCCGTCGGCGTGGTCGCGCAACGAGGCGACGCACTGACGCAACGCGTCGCCGGCGTTCCAGTTGACGATCACCACGGCCACGTCCCGCGGCGCCAGCGCCTCGTCCCCCATGCGTCGGGCGACCCTATCGACCGGCGAGGACGGCCGAGGCGTCCCGCCCGTCGTACGGGTCGGGAGCAGTCGAGGCGTCGGCAGCGGTGGCCAACCCCACCGCCACGAAGAGCGGTACGGAGGTGGTGACCACCGAGAAGCTGTCGAGGAAGAGTCCGGCCAGGGCGGTGGCCGCGAGCGCGCTGGCGGCCGCCGCATCCAGCAGGTGGTCGGTGCGGCGGGCGCGCCGGTGCGCGGCCCGGGCGCCGATCACGACCACGGCGCCGAAGAGCACGCCGCCCATCACGCCGAGGTCGAGGGACACGTGCAGGTAGTGGTTCTCGGGGAGGAGGCTCCCCGCGACCTTGAAGCGGTTGGCCGTGCCCCCCGAGGAGCCGAGGCCCTGGCCGAGCGGCTGGTCGACCACGGCGTCGAACGCCGCCCTCGTCCGTTCGGAGTGCTCGGGGGTCGACTCCTGGTCGGTGCCGGTGATCGCGCCGGTGATCCGCTGGGCCAGCGCGGTGTCGGCGACGAGCGGCAGGACGACGACCGCGGCGAGGGCCATCGCCAGCGCGAGGCGCACGCGGTTGCCCGAGCCGCCCGAGCCGGAGCGAAGCACGCCGAGCGCGATCAGCGCGGCCCCGAGGAGCGCGCTGCGGGTCTGGGTGAGGGCCAACCCCACCGCGACGAGCGCGCCGGCCACGACGGCTCGCGACGACACGTGGCGGCGAAGGATGTGCAGCGCGATGGCGAGCGGCAGCAGCAGCGCGTACGCGCTGTCGAGGTGGCTGCCGAGGATCGACGCGGCGCGACGGGTCTTCTCTCCGGACAGCGTGGGGTCGCTGAAGATGAAGGTGCGACCGGCTTCGTTCGAGAAGATCGTCCGCTGATAGGTGTCGACGTCGAGGACGTCGTGCAGGAAGCGCTCCCACGTCGACGGGAACATGATCTCGACGATCGCGCCGACGGCGACCACCAGCCCGGCGACCAGCGCGCACGTCGCCACGCGACGCCGCCAGCGATCGTCCAGCTCGACGTGGCGAGCGGCGAGGAACGCCACGATCGGCAGGCCGAACGTGCGAGCGGCGACGGTGCGGGCCCCCGACGGGATGAGCAGGTCCGTGCTCGCCAGCCACGTCGGGAGCAGGTAGTAGAGGAGGACGAGGGCGAGGAACGCCGCCGCCAGCAGGTCGAGGTTCTCGGGCCGCACCGGATGGCGACGACGGTGCTGCACGGCGGCCAGCACCAGCGTGAGCACCAGCAGCTCCTTCCACGATCCCGCCGCCCGCACGATCGGTGTCGGCACACCGGCGCGCAGCGTGATCGGGAGCACGATCTCGGCGAGCGGGAACCCGACGACGAGCACACAGGCCACCACGCCCGGGCGCCGCGACAGCGCGACGACGAGGAGCACGCCGACGGTGGCAGCCATGAGCTGGTACATGCGCAGCTCGGGCAGGAACGTGACGAGGACGAGGACGGCCAACGGCGTGAGCCACGCCAGCCGCTCGAGCACGAGCTGGTGGCCGGGGAGCCTCCACGCGCGCGCGGTGGCCAGCACGCGAGCTCCCTAGGTGCCGCTCAGGACGGGGTAGCCGTAGCCATAGCTCACGCCCTCGCGCGCTCGGTTCAGCACCATGCCCAACAGGCGTGCCTGGCTGCGAGCGAGCAGCTGCACGGTGCGCTCCATCTGCGGGTAGGTGGTGCGACCCGCCTCGACGACGACGATCACGCCGCCGGCCAGGCGGGCCAGCGCGAGCGAGTCGGCGACGGGGAGCACCGGTGGCGCGTCGACCAGCACGATGTCGGCGTTCGAGCCGAGGGCGTCGAGCAGTCGGCCCGTGCGCGAGGTGGCGAGCAGCTCGGCGGGGTTCGCCACCGCCGGCCCCACGGGCAGCAGGTAGAAGCCACGGGTGGTGGACCCGTTCCCCTGCTCCGTGGAGACGAACTGGAGGCAGTCGGACAGGGCCAGACGACCGAGCAGGACGTCGGTGGCCCCGGTCTCGTTGTGGGCGTCGACCCACATGTGGACGTCGGGATGCCGGAGGTCGAGGTCGACCAGGACCACGCGACGGCCGGTGCTCGCCATGGACGCCGCCAGGTTCACCGAGGTGAGCGTCTTGCCCTCGTTGGCCGAGGGGCTCGTGATCATGATGCAGTGCCGCTCGAGGTCGTCGAGGCTCACCTCGAGGTTGGAGCGCAGCACGCGGAACGCCTCCGAGCGGAGGGCGTCGTCGGCTGATCGACCCGGCGCCGCGGCGCGAGGCGCCCTAGGCATCGATGTGCTCGCGGTCCGTGGCGGCGCGCGCGTGCGCGATCGGTCGGTCGGCGCCCGAGAGGTCGGGCACGACCCCGAGCACGGGCAGCCCGAGGTGGCGCTCCAGGTCGTCGGCTGACCTGGGTGTGATGTCGAGGTAGTCGAGGAGGAAGGCCACGCCGGCGGCGATCACGAAGCCGAACAGCGCGCCCGTGAGCAGGCGCCCGACCGAGCCCTTGCTCTCCGGCACCACCGGCAGGTCGGCGCGCGCGAACACGTACGCGGGGAGGATCGGCACCTCGCCCTCCCCGCCGACCGCACCCGGTTCGTAGGTCTGCACCTTCTCCACGAGCGCGTCGGAGATCGCGTTGGCGAGCGCCCGGGCGCGCGACGGGTCGGCGTCGGAGTAGGTGATCCTGATGAGGCTGGTGCCAGGGATGACGGTGGCGACCGTGCGGTGCGCCACCTGCGCCGAGGACGCGCCGATGCCGGTGCGCTGCACGGCGTCGCGCGCGATCGGCTCGGAGGCGATCATCACCGCGAAGGTGCGGGCCACGCGCTCCACGCCCTGGCTCTGGTCCTCGGAGAGCGCTCCGGCGGTGCCGAACTGGCGGTTCCCCACGTAGATCGTCGTCTCCGCGGTGTACGAGCTCCCGCTCGGGATCGTGACGTAGGCCGCGAGGAGGCCACAGATGGTGCTCACGAGGAGCAGCAGCCAGCGACGGCGGAGCACGTTCAGGTAGCGACGGAGTTCCATGTGACCTCGACGGTGGCAGTTCGACGCGCGCCGTGAGGGTACCTGGCGGGTGCTCGCGGGAAGCCCCGCCCCCTCCCGGAGCCGAGCGACCCATCGGGGGCGGACATGATTGCGCCGTGGCGATCTGGGACGCCTTCCTGTTCAACGACGAGCTCCACCTCCTCGAGGTGCGGATGCGGCTCCTCGCGGGAACGGTCGACCACGTGCTGGTGGTGGAGGGAACGTCGACCTTCAGCGGGCTGCCCAAGCCCCTGCACTTCGCCGAGGCGGGACTCGACACCAGCTGGTTCCCCGGCACGGTGCACGCCGTGGTCGTCCCGCTGCCCGTGGGCGACGGCGAGGCGTGGGATCGCGAGAACGCCCAACGGCGAGCCATCGGCGACCACCTGACCGCGCACGCCGACCCGTCGGACCTGCTCCTGATCGGTGACGTCGACGAGCTGCCGCGACCTCCGGTGCTGCGTCGCCTGGAGCAGACGCTGCGGGAACCGGCGCGCCTCCGGATGGTCGACGCCCTGTACTACGCCAACTGGCACCAGCCCCGCCCGTGGACCCTCGGGCCGATCGTCACGCGCCTCGACGGGTTCGACCACCCGTCGGTGCGGGGCACGCTCGGCGAGCGCCTCGGCGACGACGACCGGTTCGTCGAGGAGTACGTGCCCGACGCCGGCTGGCACCTCTCCTTCCTCGGCGGACCCGACGCGGTGGTCACGAAGCTCGCGGCGTACTCCCACCAGGAGCTCAACACGAGCGGCAACCGCCGCCCCGAGTTCCTCCTCGGGTGCCTCCGCTACGGCGCGCACTTCGCGGGCTGGGCCACGCTGCACCGGCGGCGGGAGCACGAGCTCGACGAGGGACTGGCCGCCCTCGCCGTCGCCGAACCCGATCTCTTCGACCTGCGGTCGCCGCCCACGCCGTGGCGCGGGAGGGCCTGGTGCGCGTGGGCGTGGCTCCGGCCGAAGCTGCCCGATGCGGTCGTGGCACGCGCTGACCGCCACCCGCGAGCCCTCCTGCTCCTCGCCGGGGTGCCCCTGGCCGTCGTGCAGGCGATCCGCGAGCGACGACAGCGCGCGCGCCCGCTGCCGCGATGGCCGGCGGGCAAGGAGTTCCGCCAGAGCACGGCCTGACCAGCTCCGAGCGTCAGGCGCGCTGGCGCGCGAAGTGGGCTCGGATCTCGTCCTCGGTCCAGCCGTCCTGGTCCTTGATGCTGTGCACCACGGCGTAGCCGGCGTCCCGGAGCTCGGGGGGCGGGAGCGGGAGGTCGCGGTACTCCACCCCGAAGGGCTCCCCCCGCTGGTTGGCGTTGCGGCACGACAGCCCGACGGCGCCCACGTACACCCCGATGCACACGTCCTCGCCGATGTCGAGGGGCACCCACGCCGGCCAGTCGCCGAACCAGCCCCGCTCGGCCACCCGGTCGAGGAAGCGCCCGGGCACGGCGTACGCGCCTCCGAGGCAGTGCTCGCCGTAGCCGTAGCCCTGCCGCCGTGCGGTGGCGATCCGCCGACGGATCGTGGCGGCGTCACCCCACAAGGTGTGGCGCATCCGCAACCGGCCCGATGCCTGGTGGTCCTCGCGGAACGGCCGGACGGGGAACCGCCGGCGCCGCACGCGGAAGTCCCACCGGTCGACGTCGCGCGGGGCGCCACCGCAGTGGCGGTCGAAGGTGCCGGCCATGCCCACGGACGGATCCTCGAGAACAGCGCCCACCCGGTCCACGAACGGGGCGATCACGAGCGCGTCGGTGTCGAGCTTGACCACCAGGTCGGGACCGACCTCGCGCTGGAGCCAGCCGTACCCGTGCAGCATGCCGGCGGCCAGCCCGCCCCACAGGCCGAGGCCCTCCCCGGCACGCGGGTTCGGCGTGACGGCCACGGCCGGCCGACCGCGCCCGAGCGCTGCCCCGAGGTCGCGCTCGTCCGGTGCGTCGTCCACGAGCAGCACGGCGTCGATCCCGGGCTCGTGGTGGAGCACGCTCTCGAGCACGTCGTCTGCCCGTTCCACCTCGCGGTCCCCGGGCCCCACGGCCATGAGGACGGCGGCGGACATGGCGGCGGATGGTAGGCGCCGCGGGGCCCCGCCGGTCAGCCCGCCGCCGCCTCGAAGGCGCGCCGCACCGCGGTGGCGACCTCAGGCTGGTGGTCGATCGCGGCCCGGGCGCGACCGCGAGCCCCGAGCTCGGCGCGTCGGGCGTCGTCGGCGAGCAGCGCGAGGAGCGCTTCGGTCACGCTCTCGACCGTCAGGGCGGGGAGCCACTCCGCGGCGTCCCCGAGCACCTCCGGGAGCGCGCCCACGCGACCGCACAACACGGCGGTGCCCGCCGCGCACGCCTCGAGGGCCGGGTAGCCGAACCCCTCGTGCCGGGTCGGGTAGCAGAGCACCTCGGCTCCGGCGAGCAGGGCGCGCCACATGTCGTCGGCGATGCCGGTCACCGCGACGGCACCGTCGGGCATGGTGAGGCCAGGCTCACCGACGACCACCAACCCGACGTCGGGAGCTGCGGCCCGCACCGTGGGCCACGCGCCGGTGAGCAGGTCCACGCCGCGGCGCCACGCGCCGCCCATCGCGAGCACGTAGCGACCCGTCACTCCGCGCTCGGCGAGCCACGGCGGCCTCGGGGGCGGCGGCTGGAGCCAGCTCGCGTCAAGGAGGTTGGGCGCCACGCTCACCCGGTCGCCGGGCAACCCGTAGCGCTCGCACACCTCGTCCCGCGTGAAGGCGGAGGGCGTGAGGAGGTGGCGCGCCGTGCGTGCGGCATGCCTCGCCTGCATGCGGAAGACCGTGCGCTGCTCGCGGGTGAACCAGCTCGGGTGCTGCTCGAAGGTGATGTCGTGGATCGTCGCCGTCATCGGCACCGGTTGCCGGAACGGCAACCCGTAGAAGGGGCAGTGGAAGCCGCCCTCGAACGAGCGAAGCCAGCGGGGGGCGGCGAGCTGCAGCCAGAGCACGCCGCGGCGTGACGGTGCTCGCAGCGCGACCTCGGGCAGGTCGAGAGCCAGGGTGTCGTCGACGGGAGGCTGCCGTGCGTCGGTGAGGAGGGTGAGGTCGACGACGTCGCGCACGGCGCGGAGGTGGCCCAGGGTGCTGCGAGCCACCCCACCCAGCGGCGCGCCCTGCAGGGTCCGCGCATCGACGGCGACGCGGATCGCTCCCACCGGCGAGGAGCGTAATGTCCGACTCGCGACGCGACTCCGAGATGCCGTGAAGCGCCACCCCGCCCTCTACCGGGGCGCTCGCGCGGCGCGGCTGCTCGTCCTGCCCGCCGGTTGGGGTGCGCACCAGGACGGGCACGCGTCCCAGAAGGCGCGCTGATGCGCGTCCTCATGGTCTCGAAGCTGTGGCCCCCCCGTGCGGTGGGCGGTGCGGAGCGATACGCGCATCGCCTGGCGGCCCACCTCGAGGCGGCCGGCCACGAGGTCGGTGTGGTCACCTACGGGGTGGAGGGCGATGGTGTCGTCGCCGCCGTGCCGACCCACGGCGTCGACCCGGAGCGCTGGTGGACGGCCTCCGCGTTCGTGCGGCGCCGGTCGCACGTCGTCGACCTGTGGAACCCGAGCGCGCGCCGCGTGCTCGGGCGCGCGATCGAGGAGTTCCGACCGGACGTGGTCCACAGCCACGCCGTCGCAGGCATGAGCGTGGCGGCGCTGCTGACCGACGCCCCGCGCGTGCACACCGTGCACGACCTCTGGCTGACGTGCTGGCGGGGCTACCCGATCCGCGACGGCGAGGTCTGCTCATCGACCTGTGCGGTCTGCCTGCCCTACCTGTGGTCTCGCCGCTCCCTCGTGCAGCGGCGGCCGCCCGTGTTCGTCACCCCGGCCGATGCCGTCCGTCGCGCCCACGCCGACAAGGGCTGGGACACGACCTCGTGGCGCGTCATCCGGCACGCCCTCGACCTTCCCGCCGAGCAGGCGCCCCGACGTCGGCCCGACCCCGCCGCCCTCCGCGTCGGGTTCATCGGGCAGGTGTCGCGGGAGAAGGGCGTCGACCTCCTCCTGGACGCGGTCCCCGTGCTGCCACCGTCCACGCGAGTGGTCGTCGCCGGCGACGGCGTCCTCGACGAGCAGGTGCGTGGCCACCCCCAGGTAGAGCACCGGGGACGCGTCGGTGGCGACGAGAAGGAGCGCTTCTTCGCCGACATCGACGTCCTCGTGGTCCCGTCCCGCGTCCCGGAGGTGGCGCCGCTCGTGCTCGACGAGGCCGCGGTGCGCGGCGTGCCGATCATCGGCGCCCGCCGGGGCGGCATCCCCGAGTACGTCCCGGCCCCGTGCCAGCCGCTGCTCTTCGATCCGGACCGGCCGGCAGACCTCGGCGCATCGCTGCAGCGGTTCGCATCCGACCCCGACCGCTTCGTCGTGGAGCCGCCCGTCGACCGCACCTGGTCGGACCACGTCAGCCAGATCCTCGCGGCATACGGCGACGCGGTGGGCGCCGCCCAGGTGATGGTAGGTCGGCGGTCGCGCGGGCGAGCGCTCCGCGCCCGGTAGCGCACCCCGCTGCCCAGCGGCTGCCGCGCCGCCGGCAGGTCGCCGCGGCAGCGCATCCGAGGTCAGAGCACGGGTCGCCGATGGCGGAGGCTGCCGCGCAGGAGCCACGCGAAGCCCACGGCGTCTCCGTACGCGAGCTGCACCAGGCGGATCGCTCGGGTGCGCGGCCCACCGCGACGGCGTCGCACATCGGGCCACACCGCTCGCACGTACCAGAGGGACACGAGCAGCCACAGCGGCTGCCGGCGGAGGATCGCGAGGGCCAGCCCGACGAGCGAGAGGTCGAACGCGGCGGACCGCGGCGTGAGGAACACCCCCGCCAGCAGGTACTCGCGGATCGGCTCGCTGCGTCGGGCCAGCGCCGGGAAGCCCACGAGCCGCCGGCGGGTCTCCAGGTAGTCGGAGAAGTCGCCCGGGATGCAGCGGTGGTGGACGAGCGCCGCCGCCTCGTAGGAGCGGCCCGCCCCCGCCGCCATGGCCCGGGCGCCGAGCAGGCAGTCCTCGCCGAACGCCATGCCGCCGGGGCGACGGCTCACGCCGTCCGCCTCGATGAACCCGCCAAGGCGTTCGAACAGCGCACGCCGGTACGCGATGTTCGCGGTCTCGAACCACGGCGTGGGACCGGACACCCACAGCGTCTTGTCCCATGGCCCGCTGGCCTCGCGCTCCGTCGGCGCCGGCGTCACCGCGCCCTGCACGACATCGACACCCGGCACCAGCGCGCGCGCCAGCGCGTCCAGCCAGCCGGGGGTGGGCAGGCAGTCGTCGTCGGTGAACGCGATGATGTCCGCCCGCGCTTGGGCGCTGGCGGCGTTCCGGGCACCGCTCGGGCCGCCCGAGCGCGGCAGGCGCAGCGCGCACAGGCGGAGCGCTCCGTCGGCGACGGCTTGCTCGAGCACGCCCCAGGTGTCGTCGGTCGAGCCGTCGTCGCACACGATCACCTCGAACGCCGAGGTCCCGACGGTCTGGTCGCCGAGCACCTCGAGCAGCTCGCGGAGGTAGGCGGCGCGCTGGTGCGTGGCCACCACGACCGACACCTTCGGCTCCGCCCCGGCCCAGCTCGCCGAGCGCCGCTCGTCGCTCACCGTGGCACTTCCCTGCAGGAGGGGCTCCACGGGCCGGAGTGTACGTTTCCGTCATGTCGCCGGGCTCCACGCGGGTGCTCGTCCTCACGAACATGTACCCGCCGCACCACTACGGCGGCTACGAGCTCTCATGCCGCGACGTGGTCGACCGCTGGCGCCAGCGCGGCCACGACGTCGAGGTGCTCACCACGACCATGCGCGTCCCCGGCGTGGACGACCCGCCGGACGAGCGGGCCAACGGCGTGCGCCGAGTGCTCGGTTGGTACTGGGACGAGCACGTGCTCACGAGCCCCCCACCCTGGCGCCGCCTCGCCCAGGAGCGATCGAACCAACGCCAGCTGCGCGACGCGCTCCGCCGCCATCGGCCTGACGTCGTGTCGGTGTGGAACATGGGCGCGCTCTCCCTCTCGCTGCTCGGGCCGATCGTCGAGTCCCAGATCCCGGTCGTGTACGTGGTGTGCGACGACTGGTTGATCTACGGCCCTCGCCTCGACGCGTGGACGCGGATGTTCCGCAACCGGCCCCGTCTTGCCCGGCTGGCGGCCCTGCTCGCCCGCGTGCCCACAGCCGTGCCCGACATCAGGGGCGGCACCTTCTGCTTCGTCAGCCAGACGACCCTCGAGCGAGCGGTCGAGCACTCGGGCCGGCAGCTCCCGGACACGACGGTCGTCTACAGCGGGATCGACACCGACGACTTCCCGGTGGTCGCGCCCTCCACCAGGCCGTGGCGGGGGCGGTTGCTCTGCGTCGGCCGCATCGACAACCGCAAGGGGTTCGACTCGGCCATCCGAGCGGTGGCCCACCTCGACGAGCCCGTGTCCCTGGACATCGTGGGCAAGGGCGACGAGTCGCACCTCGCGGAGCTGCACCGGCTCGTGGAGGCGCTCGGCCTGGAGCAGCAGGTGACGTTCTCCACGGCCGACCGCGCCGAGCTGGCGGGCGTGTTCCGCTCCGCCGACGCGTTCCTCTTCCCGAGCACGTGGAGCGAGCCGTTCGGGCTCGTCCCCGTCGAGGCCATGGCGTGCGGCACGCCGGTCGTGGCGAGCGGGGTCGGTGGATCAGCCGAGTTCCTCGCCGACGGCTTCAACTGCGTGCGCTTCGACGCGGGAGATGACCGGTCCCTCGCCGACGCCGTGCGACGGCTCGCCGACGACCCCGCCCTCCGGGACCGGGTCTGCGAGGGCGGGCGCGCGACCGCATCCGAGCTCACCGTGGATCGCCTGGCCGACGTGCTCGAGGACTGGCACGTCGCCGCCGCCGGTCGCTTCCGCGACGGTCGCCCCACCGATCGCCGGTCGCCGCTGGAGGTGGCGCAGCGCCCGTGAGGTCGCCCGGGCACGGTTACTCTGCGCGCCCATGACCTCCGAGGAGGACCGCCGGCGCGTCGCGGACCAGTCCTGGTACCACACGATGGAGATCGCTCCTGGGCTGGTGACCGACGGGTGGTTCGATCTGCGGCCCCACGTGGGACGGTACGGCCTGCCCGAGCGCCTCGACGGCCTGCGGGTCCTCGACATCGGCACCTGGGACGGCTTCTGGGCCTTCGAGATGGAGCGCCGCGGCGCAGCCGAGGTCGTGGCCACGGACCTCGCGAGCTCCGGCGAGGGCGACCCGTTCGGCCGCGGTCACCGGCCGGGCATCGCCAGGGGCGAGACCTTCGCGGTCGCGGCGGAGCTGCTCGGCTCGCGCGCGGAGTACCGGCACGCGAACGTCTACGACCTCGACCCGGCCGAGCTCGGCGAGTTCGATCTGGTGTTCATGGGCTATGTGCTCCAGATGCTCCGCGACCCGCTGTGCGGGCTCGAGGCCGTGCGTCGCGTGTGTCGGGGCAGCCTCGTCGTCCTCGAGACCGTGAGCGGACCGCTGTCGCTCCTCCCGAGCCCGATCGCGCGGCTGGACGCGAGGCGCGACGGCCGGGAGTTCTTCGTCTTCAACCGGCACGGCCTGCGGAAGGCGCTCGACCTGGCCCGCTTCGACGTCGTCGGCGAGAGCGCGATCTTCCGCGACCGGGCCGGCCCCGCGGTCGAGCAAATGGAGCTCTCTTTCCAGACGAGAGCTCTGCACGCGCTGGGGCTGCGCGGGCTGTCCTACGCCGTTCGCGCGCGCCCGCGAGGCTAGCCCTCACGCGCGCGCGACGAGGATGTCCTCGAAGAACTGGCCTGCACGCCGGCCCGTGCGGCGGTTGACGTGGCGGCGCAGCCGCTCCTCGAGACGGAGCCCTGCGCGCTCGAGGATCTCCGGGTACAGGTCGCGCCGGTCGTTGACGACGACCAGCACCGGCGCGCCGCGGCGGAGCTGGGAGGCCGCGTTCGCGAGCACGGCGGCGATCCCCTCCACGTAGTCGGCGAGCGCGCGGCGG
>JBJMHD010000155.1:0-7160 GCA_045807565.1 Acidimicrobiales bacterium
CCCCTTGGTCATCGGTGGCGGGGGGTGCGGGGGGCAGAGGCTCCGCCGGAGCCCCCCGCCCGGGAGGGATCGGCTCCGCCGGACCCGACCCGCAGTGAGTCGGCCGAAGGCCGGCCGTTCAAGCTCCGAGGAGCTCGCCGCAGGCGAGCGACGAGGATCACGTTCTCCAGCGATCCGCCAGCTCTCGGATGGGCTCCACGAGGAGGTCGGCGGCCGGGACGGTGGCGAGGAGGTCCTCGCGGAACGTGGGCTCCGTCTCCAGCACGGCGTCCCGCAGGGCCGACCAGCGGTTGCGGTACCCCTGGAGGGCGCCGCGCGCCGCCGGCAGCGGGAGGCGGTCGTGGAAGCGGACGTGCACGAGGGTCAGCGCGGTGGTGCGGTCGTCCTTCGTCTCCGGCACGATCACGATGGTGCGCCCGTCGTCGCGGCCACGCGTGACGAACACCTGCCGCTCCACCGCCACGGTGTGCTTGGTGCCGCGGAGAACACCCGAGCGCTCGGTGCGCGATGGGATGTCGCGTGCGATGCCGCCTCGGCCGATCACGGAGGACGGCACCTCGCCGTCCTCGGGATCTCCGTCGATCTCGTAGCGGATCCACCCGGTGATCTCCGCGACGGCGGGGTCGATGTCGGCCAGCGTTCGCAACGTCTTGTAGCTGAGCCGGTCGCGGGGAGCGCCTGCCTCGAGCACCGCCTGCACGAGCGGTGGCTGCAGCAGGGTCTCGTCGCTGCGGGAGATGCCGACCGTGACGGTCTTGGCCTGGTGCTTGATGGCGTCGACGGGCCGCGTGAGCTCCTCGATCCCCTGCGTGAGCGCGGTGGTGAGGTCCTCCACCACGACCGCGGGCGTGCCGATCCGTCCGAGCTCCGCCTGGTAGGCGTCGAGCGGAGCGATGCCGAGGGCGTAGCGGTAGGAGGACGCCAGCCGCACGGCCGTGCTGGCTTCGAGGTTGCCGTCGTAGGAGCCGTTGCGGAGCCCGTCGAAGAAGCGCGACGCCGACGTCGTGAGGGCAGGGCGAAGCGAACGGAGGAGCCCTTCCCCGTCGGTCACGGCCCCCTCGCCGACGGCCTCCTCGATGGCGGCTCGCGCCTCCCGCATCGGGCGAGCCTGCGCGTCGATGGCCAGCGCCGCCTCATAGCCGAAGAGGTGACCGGCAACAGCCGTCAGGACGAAGGCGAGCTGCGGGTGGGTGCTCGGCACCGAGATCACGTGGAGGGCGGCGGCGAAGCGGGCCTGGCCGTCCGTGGCGATGACGATCGGGGACGCCTTGTGGGCGCGGTAGATCGCCACCTCCTTGGCGACGTCGTCGGCCGTGGATCCCTCCAGCCCCGCCGCGCACACGAGGATGAGCGGCTCGCACGACAGGTCGATGTGCTTCTTGTCCTCGGTGGCGTCGCAGGCGATCGACCGGTAGCAGAGCTCGCTGAGCTTGATGCGGAGCTCCTCGGCCGCGACGCGGTTGGTGCCGTTGCCGACGATCGCCCAGTACCGCTTCCCGGGCGCGAGCTGCTGGGCCACCGCGCCGATGTCGGCCCGTCGGGCCACCGTGGCCTCCATCGCGGTGGGCAGGTCGCGGAGCGCCGTCACGATGGCCGGGTCGACGGCGCCTCCCACCTCCTCGGCGATCGACCAGGCGAGGAGGAAGCCGGCCGCGATCTGCGAGTAGAAGGCCTTGGTGGAGGCCACGCTCATCTCGACGTCTCGCCCGTCGGACGTGTACAGCACGCCATCGCTCTTGTCGGTGAGGTCTGATCCGCGCCGGTTCACGATGGAGACGACGGTGGCGCCGCGGTCTCGCACGAGGTCGACGGTGCGGTTCGTGTCCGTCGTGGTGCCGGACTGGCTGATGGCGATGATGAGGGTGTCGCTCATGTCGGCGCGGAGGCCGAACCCCGACAGCTCGGTGGCGGGCAGCGCCTCGACGCGGAGCCGGCCGTCGGGGATGGACCGGAGGAGCGCGGCCACGAGGCCCTGCCCGGCCACGTGGGCGGTGCCCTGACCGATCACCTGGACGCGGTCGATGCGGCCGTTGCGCAGCCGTTCTCGGACCGACGGCGCGAGCACGTCGTCCCCGAGGGCGACGGAGAGCGCGCCGTCGTCGTCCACGAGCTTGCCGCGCAGCGTCTTCCGGAAGCTGGTGGGCGCCTCCGTGATCTCCTTGAGGAGGAAGTGCGGGAACGCACCGCGATCGATGTCGCGCGTCGTCACCTGCGCCTCGTGGAGGTCGTCGTCGGCTACGGGCAGCACGGTGCCGTCGTACGCCTGGCGCGTGATGCCCTCCAACGTGCCGGCGCGCGAGCCGTCCAGCACCACGATCTGGCCACGGCTGGCGTTCGGGTTCTCCGGGTTGGCGGGAGTGTCCCCGTCGAGGCGGAGGTAGCGGGAGGTCAGCTCCACCAGGCCGTAGGGCTCGGACGCGACCACGTAGCAACCGTCGGCGAGACCGACGTAGAGGGCTTGACCGCTCCCCCGCAGGGCGAGCAGGAGGTGATCGGGGTGCGAGGCCGCGCTCGCACCGATGGCGACCGACCCCTCGAAGCTCGCCACCGTGTCACGGAACGCGGTGGTGAGGTCAGCGCCGTCGGCGAGCCGGTGCGACACGAGGGTGGGGATCACCTTGGCGTCGGTCGTGATCTCGGCCGCCAGGCGCAGCCCACCGGCGGACCGCAGGTCGGCGAAGTTGTCGACGTCACCGTTCAGCGCGGCGGTGACCAGCGGGCCCGGTGCCCCCTCGACCTCCAGGCTGTCGACCGGGTGGGCGTTCGGCTGGCTGATGATCCCGATGCTCGCCCACCGGGTGTGGCCGAGCACGAGGGCGGCCGCTCGATCACTCGACAGCGCGAGCCGCAGGAGGTCGTCGTCGAGCAGGTCCGCCCGCATGGCCGCGGTGTTGTCTCCGAGCTCGCCGATCTCGGCTGCCGCCTTGTAGACGAAGCAGAGGTTGCCGTCAGCGATGCGGACGGCGTTCGACCGGAAGAGGTGGTCGTCGGCGCGAGCGGCGATGAGGCGGGTGACGGCGGGGTCCTCGAGGTCGAGCTCGTGGTCCCGCACGAGCACCGTCAGGCCCGCGCTGTCGCGCCCGCGCACCTCGAGGCGGTCGAGGGCGGCGAGGGCCTGCTGGATCGACGTGCCCACCTCGATGGCGGACCACGACGGGTGCGGGCCCATGAGCTCCCGGACCCCCGAGGCGGTGGGGAGGCGATCGCAGGTCACCGCCCAGCGAGCGTCCTTCAGCCGCAACAGGGCGGCGTTCGCCGTCTCCAGCGACGATCCCCGCGGCGGGCCGGCCGCGTCGAGCTCGGCCTCCGTGGCGCTGATCCAGTCGTGGACTGCGTCGCCGACCGCCGCGGCGCGCGTGGCCACGTCGCGGTCGCGCACGAGGAGCGCCACGCCCTCGGTGCTCCGCAGGCGAGCGTCGAGCTCCTCGAGCAGGGCGGCAGCCGCGGTGGCCGCCTCCACCGGCTCAGGACCGGCGAGGGCTCGCTGGACCGCGCTCAGCCGGTCGAGGACGTCAGCGGGGTCGAGGGCGACCCGGCTGCCCGGCCCCCGGAGGAGCGCGATGATGCCGCACACCCGGAGGAGCCTACCGGTGGGCTCAATCGGCCCCGTTGGCCTCGACGACGGCGACCAGGCGCTCGGCGGCGCGCTCGGCGGCTTCGGCCGTCGCTGCCTCCACCATCACCCGCACGAGCGGCTCCGTGCCGCTGCCCCGCACCAGGACGCGCCCGTCGTCGCCGAGCTCAGCCTCCACCTTCGCCACCTCGTCGGTGACGGCCTGGCCGAGCTCGAGCCCCTTCTCGGCGACGCGCACGTTGCGGAGCACCTGCGGCAGCCGCGTCATCGCGGCGTCCGCCATCTCGCCCAACGGTCGCCCGGCGCGCTGCACCGCGTCCAGGAGCTGCACGGCGGTGAGGATGCCGTCGCCCGTGGTCGCCAGGTCGCTGAAGATCACGTGCCCGCTCTGCTCGCCTCCGAGCACCAGCGAGCCATCGGCCAGCGCCTCGAGCACGTAGCGATCGCCGACCGGCACCTCGAGCACGCGGATGCCGTGCTCGCGCATGCCCCGTCGGAACCCGAGGTTGGCCATGACGGTGGCGACGACGGTGTCCTGGGCGAGCCGGCCCTCGCCGTGCCGGTCGATGGCGAGCACCGCGATGATCTGGTCGCCATCGATCAGGCGGCCGTCGGCGTCGACCGCCAGGACCCGATCGGCATCGCCGTCGAACGCGAGCCCGGCATCGGCCCCGCGCCCGACGACCGCTCTCTGGAGGTCCTCCGGGTAGGTCGAACCGCACCCGGCGTTGATGTTGGTGCCGTCCGGCTCGTCGTGGAGGACCTCGACCCTCGCCCCCAGCGCGCGGAGCACCTTCGGTGCCCACTCCGACGCCGCACCGTTGGCGCAGTCGATCACGAGGGTCATGCCCTCGAGGGCACGGCCGTCGATCGAGCGGACGATCGAGTCCGCCCACCGACCCACCTCGCCGGCGCCGTCGACCACCGTGCCCACGGCATCGCCCGTGCGCGCCGCTCCGGTCCCCTGGTGCGCGAGCACCGCGTGCAGCTCCGCCTCGAGGGCGGACTCGACGTCGTCGGAGAGCTTGCGGCCGCCGGACGCGAACAGCTTCACGCCGTTGTCCTCGAAGCGGTTGTGGGAGGCGGAGATCACTGCGCCGGCGGCGTGGTCGGCGGCGGCGAGCCAGGCGACGGCCGGTGTGGGGACCACCCCCAGCGAGGTGACCTGTGCCCCCTCCGCGGTGAGCCCGGCGATCAGCGCCGACTCCAGCAACGGCCCCGACAGGCGGGTGTCCCGCCCGACGACGAACTGCCACCCCTCCAGCACCCGCGCGGCAGCACGGCCGAGGGCCAAGACGAGCTCGGGGGTCAGATCGAGGTTGGCAACCCCACGGACGCCGTCAGTTCCGAACTTCAGCACCGACGAACAATGCCACCACGAGCGTTGGGCCGCGCGCAGGTGACGCGCCGCAGGCCCCGAGCGGCGGCGTGGCCGCCGCCCCAACCCGGGGGGTCTCGCCAAGGGGGGCGGAGCCCCCCTATGCATCAGCGCTTCGAGTACTGCGGAGCCTTGCGGGCCTTCTTCAGGCCGTACTTCTTGGACTCCTTCTCACGGGCATCGCGCGTGAGGAACCCGGCCTTCTTGAGGTCGGGGCGCAGCTCGGGATCGAGCTCGATGAGCGCCCGGGCGATCCCGAGGCGCAGGGCACCGGCCTGGCCGGTGGGCCCACCGCCGAAGATGGTGGCGTCGATGTCGTAGGCCTCGGTGAGCTCGGTGGCCCGGAGCGGCTCCGTGAGGATCATCTGGTGGGTCTTCGACGGGAAGTAGTCGGCGAGCGCACGCCCGTTCACCGTGATCGTGCCCTCGCCCTCGGCCTCGTTGGGGCGCACGCGGACGCGGGCGATGGCCTCCTTGCGGCGACCGGTGGACTGCACGAGGGGCTGAGGCACCTTGACTCCTAGGCGGTGCGCCGGGCGGCGACGATCTCGAGGGGGGCCGGCTGCTGCGCGGCGTGGGGGTGGACGGGGCCGGCGTACACCTTCAGCTTGGTGAGCATCTGGCGACCGAGGCGGTTCTTCGGGAGCATGCCGCGCACGGCCCGGCGCACGGCTTCCTCGGGCTTGGCGGCCTGGGCGTCGGCGAACGACTGCGCCTTGAGACCACCCGGGTAGCCGGAGTGGCGGTACACGACCTTCTTCTCGGCCTTGTTGGCGGTGAGGACGACCTTCTCGGCGTTGATCACGATGACGTGGTCGCCGGTGTCGATGTGCGGTGCGAACACCGGCTTGTGCTTCCCGCGGAGCACGCGGGCGACCTCGGTGGCGAGCCGGCCGAGCACCAGGCCGTCGGCGTCGACGACGTGCCACTTGCGGGTGATCTCGCTGGCCTTGGGGCTGTAGGTGCGCACGCGCCGGGTCCTCGGGGTTCTGGTGACACGGATCGCTCGGCGCGACGGCGCTCGAAGCGAAGGACGAGGCTACGGCCGAAGCGCCCCTGGCCGCAACTCGCACCAGGCGGTTCGGGGACGTCAGCCGTCGTCGGGGTCGACCCTGATCCCCCGTGCGGCGGCCGCCGAGGAGATCTGCTCCGCCAGGGCCCCGTCGCGGTCCGTGAGCCCGCCGGCGTCGTGGCTGGTGAGCCGCACGTGGAGCCGCCCGGGATAGCGCAGCGCCAGGTCGGGATGGTGGTCGGCGGTATCGGCGAGGGCCGCGACCTCGGCGGCGAAGGTGCCCGCCTCGGAGAAGGAGTCGGCCCGCCACCACGTCTCGAGCCCGTCGTCGACCACCCGCCAGCCAGCGAGGTCGAAGCGGCCTCCGAGCTCCTCGGCGGTGAGGCGATCCGGCATCGCTCCCACGGTAGACCCGGTGGGACGGCGGGTCAGTAGGACACCCGCCAGAGGCAGAGCCCCTCTGGCGGAGCGATCGGGGCGGCGGCAGCGCGGTCCCCGGCCCGCAGGATCGCCCGGATGTCGCCTGCCCGGACCTGGGCATGGCCGGCGGCCACCACCGTGCCGACGATCGACCGGACCATCTGGTGGCAGAACGCCGTCGCCTCGATCTCGAACCGCAGCACCCCCTCGCCGACGTCCGTCCACCCGGCCCGGCGCACGCGGCGCACGAGCGACACGGGCTCGTCCCCCGCGACCGACTTCGGCCGGCGGCAGAACGCGCTGAAGTCGTGCTCACCGAGGAACGGATCGCACGCCAGCGTGAGCAGCTCGAGGTCGAGCGGCACCGGGACGTGCCAGGTGGTGGCGGCGAGGAAGGGGTCGGGCACCGGTCGGTTGAGCACCGTGTAGCGGTAGGTGCGCCCGGTGGCCGAGAACCGCGCGTCGAAGTCCGGAGCCGCCGCCTGGATCTCCCGTACGACGACCGCCGGCCCGCAGAGCTTCACGAGGGACCGCTGCAGCGCCTCCAGGTCCACGCTGACGGGCAGATCGAGCGACACGACCTGCCCCCACGCGTGCACGCCGCGGTCGGTGCGGCCCGCACAGGTGAGCTCGACCGGCGCCCGCGCCACCCGCTCGATCGCCTCCGTCAGCACCCCGGCGACCGTGCGCTGCCCAGGCTGCAAGGCGAACCCGTGGAACCCCGACCCGTCATAGGCCACCAACATCCGAACCCGCACGACCGCCTCCGACGCGGA
>JBJMHD010000156.1:0-8587 GCA_045807565.1 Acidimicrobiales bacterium
CGCCGCGAGGCCGAGGTGCGCCGCGTCGAGCTCGACGCCAAGCAGACGGCGATCGACCACCTCGCCGCTCTGGTCACCGACCGGCTCGCCACCATCGAAGGCGAGCTCGCCCACCTCCGCGAGCGCCGTCGCCGGCAGAGCGAAGCGCAGCGCGCCGCCGCCGTCCGCCTCGACGAGCTCCGCACGCAGCGGCAACAGGCCGAGCGCCGCCTCGAGGAGACGCGGGAGAAGGCCCGCCGGGCCGAGATCGACGAGACCGAGGTGAAGCTCCGCTTGGAGGCGGCGGTGGAGACGCTGCGTCGCGACCTCGAGATCGAGCCCGAGGTGGCGATGGCCGCCGGCCCGCCGGAGCTCACTGAGGGCGTCACGCCCACGGCCCGTGCCCGCGAGCTCGAGCGCGAGCTGCGGCTGATGGGGCCGATCAACCCGCTCGCCCTGCAGGAGTACGACGCCCTGCAGGAGCGCCACACGTTCCTGCAGGACCAGCTCGACGACGTGAAGCAGAGCCGCCGCGACCTGTCGAAGGTGATCAAGGCGATCGACGCCGAGATCGTGGACGTGTTCGTCGGTGCCTTCGCCGACGTGTCGCAGAACTTCGAGGCGCTCTTCCAGACGCTGTTCCCGGGTGGGCAGGGTCGCCTTCGGCTCACCGACCCAGACGATCTGCTCCACACGGGCGTCGAGGTGGAGGCCAAGCCGTCGGGCAAGAACGTGCGCAAGCTCTCGCTGCTCTCCGGCGGCGAGCGCTCGCTGACGGCGCTGGCCTTCCTGTTCGCCGTCTTCCGCAGCCGGCCGTCACCCTTCTACGTGATGGACGAGGTCGAGGCCGCCCTCGACGACGTGAACCTCCACCGCTTCCTCGACCTCGTGCACGAGTTCCGCCAGGAGGCGCAGCTCCTCATCGTCAGCCACCAGAAGCGCACCATGGAGGCGGCCGACGTCCTCTACGGCGTCACCATGCAGCCGGGCGGCAGCAGCAAGGTCGTCAGCGAGCGCGTCAGCTCACCGGTGTAGCCGCGGCCGCGGATCGACCGGCGCCCGTCAGCAGCTCGCGTCGAGGTAGTTGAGGAGGCGCTCGGACGCGTCGGTGTACCGCTCCTGCTCGTCGCGGTAGGCCCGCGCGTCGAGGCGCGCGCCGTCGTAGCCGGCGTCGGCCATGAGGTCGTCCATGGCCGTGGTGGCGTCGGCGTAGTCCTCGGCGGCGGGCTCGATCTCGTCGGGGGCGACGTCGGCCAGCTCGTCGGCCCGCTCCACCAGGGCCGTGAAGCCCTCGCGGATCTCGTCCGGGGTGGCGGTGTCGCCGAAGGCAAGGAACGGGTCGTTCTCGGTGAGCCGACCGAGGCGGGCGCAGAACAGCTCGGGGTCCGCCTCCGGCTCCTGGTGGCACGCGGACAGCACGAGCACCACGCCGAGCACCGCGACGACCCGCATCGAGGGGACGGTATCGCCACCCCCTAACCTGCTCGACGACATGGAACTCGTGCTGATCGCCGCCGTGCTCGTCGTCGTGCTCGCCGGGACGGCCTTCGTGGTCACCCGGCGGAAGGGGGAGACCTACGAGGCCGCCCCTCCGGCGGCGCCGGCGGCCCCGCCGGCCGCTCCCGCCGAGATCACCGAGGTGCTCGACGAGGCGGCCCCCCCGCGGGAGGAGGCGCCCCCCGTCGTCGAGGCGCCCGAGCCGCCGGTCCTCGAGGCGGTGCCCGTCAAGCCACGCTTCCGCGATCGCCTCGGGAAGGCCCGGGGCGCCGTGTCGGGCTACCTCGGATCGGTCCTCTCCCGGGAGAAGATCGAACCGGGCACCTGGGATGACCTCGAGGAGGCGCTGATCGTCGCCGACGTCGGCATCACGGCCACCACGGACATCCTCGATCGCCTCCGTGCCACCGCCGACGCCGAGGGGATCACCGAACCTGCGGCGCTGCTGGACGCCCTCAAGGCGCAGCTCAAGGCCGACCTGGCGACGGGCGACCGCTCGCTGCGCCACGAACCCGGCGCACCGAACGTGTGGCTCTTCGTGGGCGTCAACGGCGTGGGCAAGACCACCACCATCGGCAAGGTCGGCAAGCGCCAGGCCGACGCCGGGCACACCGTCGTGATGGCGGCGGGCGACACGTTCCGCGCCGCCGCCGCCGAGCAGCTGGAGGCGTGGGCCGAGCGCGCTGGGGCTGACCTCGTCAGGGGCGCTGAGGGCGGCGACCCGAGCTCGGTGATCTATGACGCCGTGCAGCGCGCGGGGGCGCGCGGTGCCGACCTCGTGCTGGCCGACACCGCCGGGCGGCTCCACACCAAGACGAACCTCATGGACGAGCTGCGCAAGGTCCGGCGCGTCGCCGACCGCGAGCCCGGCAGGGTCACCGAGGTCCTGCTCGTGCTCGACGCCACCACCGGCCAGAACGGCCTCGTGCAGGCGCAGCAGTTCACCGACGCCGTCGACCTCACCGGCGTCGTGCTCACCAAGCTCGACGGCTCGGCCAAGGGCGGGGTCGCGTTCGCCATCCAGTCCGCCCTCGGCATCCCGATCAAGCTCGTGGGGCTCGGCGAGACCGTCGCGGATCTGGTCGAGTTCGAGCCCGACGAGTTCGTCGACGCGATCTTCGACACCGCCTGAGGGGCCCGGGCTGGGCCCGACGGCCCGCGGGTAGCGTTCGGGCGTGTTCACGCTGATCCGCCTCCTGTTCCTCCCCGCCAAGGTCGGCGTGGGCAGCACCGTGCTCGGCGCGCGGCTCGGGTACCGAGCCGGACGTCTCCTCGGCTTCCGGCGGGTGCTCCTGTTCGGCACCGGCGTGGCGGTGGGCCTGCTCATCGCACCGGTGCCGGGGCGAGAGCTGCGCCGGCGCCTCCAGCAGGAGCTCGAGGATCGCTTCCGGGGAGGCGGAGACCTGGCGGAGCGGGTGCGCTACGAGCTGTCGCACTCACCGCGCACCTGGCACCTGCCGCAGCCCGACGTCGAGGTGATCGGCGGCACCGCGATCCTCCGAGGCGAGGTGCCCCACGAGGTGGGGCGCAGCGACCTGGAGCGCACGGCGGCGGCGGTGGCCGGCATCGTCCACGTCGAGAACCAGGTGGACGTGGCCGGCGCCAACGGCCACCACTAGCCGATCCGCGGGAACCGGCCGGCTGCCCGCCAGCGTCGTAGCCTTCGATGAGCACGACAGGGGACGGGTGGATGGGCGACGACCAGGGTCCGGAGACGGTCGAGGAGCTCGACCTCGAGCCCGTCGTCACCGCGCCGAGGCGTCCGCCTCGAGCCCTGTGGGCGGCGTTGGCCGCGGTCGCCCTGGCAGCCGGCGGCCTGGTGATCAGCTCGGCCGGCGACGACGGCGGGCAACGTCCTGCCCTTCCGGTCGACCTGGCCGCCGCGATGCGAGCGGGCGGCGCCACCGAGGCGGCCGCCGACGCGATGCTGGCATGGGTCGTGTACGTGCCGGGCGACGACCTCCCCGCCCTCGGCGGCGAAGCGACGGCGTACCGAGTGCGTGGTGACGTCGACGAGGCGCGGGTGCGCGAGCTGGCCGCGGCCGTCGGCCTCGGGGGCGACGTCCAGCAGGGGAGCGATCGGAGCTGGTCCGTCACCGGTGACGGAGGCGCCGGACGGCTCGACGTGCGCTCCGGTCCCGGCGCCTACTGGAGCTACGTCAGCGGGTACCAGGACTGCGTGCACGCGGACGGTGGGGTGGGCGGCTGCTCCAACGAGGAGTGCGTCACCAAGGGCGACGTGACGGAGTGCACGGTCAGCGCGGTCGGCACCGCGGCGGGCGGCGGCGCCGGCGCCCCAGGCTGCGACGACAACGCCTACTGCGCCGCGACCACGACCACCTCGTGCGACGCGCCGTGCCCGATCGACTGCGTCCCGAGCTGTTCGCCACCCCCACCCGGGATCGACACGGTCCCGAGCGTCGGCACCACACCGAGCTGTGCGGCCGACGAGTGCGCGGCACCCGACGTCCAGGCGTCCCCGGCGTCCGAGCTTCCGGACGAGGCGGAGGCGCGCCGCGTCGCGATCGACGTCGTCTCGGCCACCGGCACCGACGTCGACGGCGCGCGGGTGGAGGCCATGCCCGGGGCCGGGACCTGGCGCGTGACGGTGGAGCCCCTCCTCGATGGCGTGCCCTCGGGGTTGCAGTCGTCGGTGGAGGTCGGATCCGAGCTCCGAGTGCTGTCCGGCTTCGGGGTGTTCGGCGCCGTCGAGACCCTGGGGCAGTACCCGGTGCTCGACACCCGCGCCACGATCGAGCGCGCCAACGACCGGAGCAGCTCGGTCGGCGGGATCGAGCCGGCGATCGGATCCGCCGCGGACGCCGGCGTGGCGACCGGCGGGTCCAGCAGCGGCACGGGTGGCACCGGCACGGGTGACACGGGCGCGGGTGACGCGGGCACCGTCGGGGAGCCGAGCACCACCATCATCACGCAGTGCGCGGCCGCCGACGACCCGTCGGGAGGGTGCGTGGGCACCACCGGCTGCGGCGGCGACGGCTGCATCGAGCCGGGCGTGGCATCCCCCTGCGAGGCGCAGCCCGACGGCAAGGAGCTCTGCGCGCACGACTGCGCGCTCGACGCGACCATCGGCCAAGACGGTGGCACCACCGGCGGCGGCGGAACCGTCGGCGGCGACGCCTCCATCGCCGTCGAGCCCTGCCCGGAGCCGACCTGCCCGCAGAGCGCCCCTCCTGCCGACGCCGGCGCCGACCCCGCGGCGCCCACCTGTGCACCGCCCACCACCGTCCCGGTCCCGGAGCCTGGGCCGGCCGAGGTCGTGCTCGTCGACGCGGTGCGCTCGCTGCTGCCGCTACCGGCCAACGACGGCAGCCACGACGTGTACCTGGTGCCCGCCTACCGGTTCACCGTCGACGGCGGCGGGACCGTGGACCTGCCTGCGGTCGCGGAGGAGGCCCTCGCCGGTCCGGTGACCACCGAGACCACCGAGCCCGACACGGTGGTCCCACCGCCGGTGCCCGTGCCCCAGCCGCTCCCCTGTGGAACCACCCTCGAGGAGCAGGATCCCGAGAGCGCGACGACCCTCACCGTGCCGAGCTGTCCTCCGAGCGATGCGGAGCCGCGCACCCTCGGTGATGGCGAGCGACCTGCGCTCGACGTCGGCTACTACGTCGACGTCGATCGGCAGTGCGCGGGCGGCAGCTTCCTGCTGGGCGACCAGGTGTGGGTGTCCTCCGACGATGCCCCCTCCACGTGGGGCGACACCGCAGAGCGCCACGAGGGCGGCACGTTCACCCTCGACGCCGCCGACCACGGGACGTTCGTGGGCGATGCCGACGGCGCCAAGGTGGGCGAGTTCCGCCTGGTGCGCGCCAACGAAGACCTGTTCTGCGCCCCCCAGCCGCGCTGACCCCCCGACGTCTGTGCGGGGCCTTCGTCCCCATGCGACGATTTCTCCGCACAGACGTCGGGCGGTGGGGTCGCCGGTAGTCTCGGGCCCTCATGTTCGAGGCACTCTCCGACCGGTTCGACGGGATCTTCAAGAAGCTGCGCGGCAAGGCGCGCCTGCGCGAGGAGGACGTCGACGAGGTCCTCCGCGAGATCCGGGTGGCGCTGCTCGAGGCGGACGTCAACTTCAAGGTCGTCCGCACGATGCTCGACCGCATCCGCGAGCGGGCCGTGGGGATGGACCTGTCAGAGGCGCTGAACCCTGCCCAGCAGGTCATCAAGATCGTCCACGAGGAGCTCATCGCCGTCCTCGGCGGCGAGACCATCAAGCTCACCTACGCCAGCAAGCCGCCCACCGTGGTGCTGATGGCGGGCCTCCAGGGCGCGGGCAAGACCACCAACGCCGCCAAGCTCGCCCGCTGGTTCAAGCAGCAGGGCCGCAACCCCCTCCTCGTGGGCGCCGACCTCCAGCGGCCGGCGGCCGTGGAGCAGCTGCGCACCCTGGGCCGGCAGATCGACGTGCCGGTGTTCTCCGAGCCCGGCGATCCGATCGCCACCGCCCGGGCCGGCCTCGACGAGGCGCGGCGCCTCGGCAGGGACGTGCTGATCGTCGACACCGCCGGTCGCCTGGCCATCGACCAGGAGATGATGGAGCAGGTCCGCCACATCTCCGACGTCACGACGCCGGACTACACGTTCCTCGTCATCGACGCGATGACGGGCCAGGACGCCGTCACCACCGCCGAGAGCTTCAACGCCACGCTCGCGCTGGACGGCGTGATCCTCACCAAGCTCGACGGCGACGCCCGTGGCGGCGCCGCCCTCAGCGTGAAGGAGGTGGTGGGCAAGCCGATCGCCTTCGCCAGCACCGGCGAGAAGCTCGCCGACTTCGAGCTCTTCCACCCCGATCGGCTCGCCGGTCGCATCCTGGGCATGGGCGACATGCTCACGCTGATCGAGAAGGCCGAGCAGGTCTACGAGCAGCAGGAGGCCGAGGAGGCCGCGACCCGCCTGCTCGAGGGCACCTTCACCCTCGACGACTTCCTCGAGCAGATGCAGCAGCTCAAGAAGATGGGTCCCCTGTCGGGCCTCGTCGGGATGATCCCCGGCATGCCCAAGGAGCTGAAGGGCGCCCAGATCGAGGACGAGCAGATCGCCCGGGTGGAGGCCATCATCCGCTCGATGACCCCCGGGGAGCGGGCCAACGTCGACCTCATCGACGGGTCCCGCCGGTCCCGGATCGCCAAGGGCTCGGGCTCCGACCCCGGTGAGGTCGCCCAGCTGGTGAAGCAGTTCAAGGAGATGCAGAAGATGATGAAGCGCATCCCCGGCATGTCAGGCACCAAGAAGGGCCGTGGTGGCAAGAAGAAGGGCAAGAAGGGTGGGCGGGTCACCGCGCCGCCCACGGCCGCTCCGGGCAAGCCCAAGCAGCCGTTCACCCTCCCGGGCTTGCCCTGACCCGCACCCAGGGACCACCATGGTCCGCTGCCAAAGAAGCCGAGCCGCCAGGCGAGGCGACCAGACGACACAGCGCCGCCCTGCATTGCGCTGCGAAGGTCGCTCACCTGTCTGCCATCTCTCTACGGCACCTCGACGACTCGTGAAGGACGTACAGCAGTGGCCGTGAAGCTCCGCCTCATGCGGATGGGCAAGAAGAAGCAGCCGACCTACCGCGTGGTCGCCGCCGACTCGCGCTCGCCGCGCAACGGTCGCTTCATCGAGATCCTCGGCACCTACGACCCGCGGCAGGAGCCGTCGGTCGTGAAGATCGACACCGAGAAGGCCAACGACTGGATCAGCAAGGGCGCCAAGCCCACCGACGTCGTCGCCCGCCTGATCAAGGTCGCCGAGAGCCAGCCCGCTCCGGAGGCCGACGCTCCCGCTGAAGCCGCAGACGCATGACCGACGTCGATCAGGACTACGAGGACGACGACGTCAACCTGATCGACGACGCCGCCGGGTCGGACGACGACACCGAGCCCGCTCCCACCGCGATCTCGGTCCTCGACCTGCTCGTCACCTCGCTCGTCGACGATCCCGACGCCGTCCGCATCGATCCCATCGAGCAGCGCGGCCGCGTCCGCCTCGAGGTGCGCGTCGGCCCGGACGACATGGGTCGGGTCATCGGCAAGCGCGGCCGGGTCGCCAACGCGATCCGCACGGTCGTCCGCGCTGCCGCCGTCCGCGACGGTGTCGACGTGGACGTCGAATTCGAAGATTGACCGAGCCCCGCCTCCTGGAGGTGGGTCGGATCACGAAGACGCACGGGGTGCGTGGCGACGTGCTGGTCCTGCTCACCACCGAGCGGACCGAGCGCCTCGCTCCCGGGACGGTGCTGCACACGGATCGTGGCGACCTCACCGTCGAGCGATCCTCACCGCACCAGGACAGGTGGATCGTCCACTTCGCCGGGTTCGGCGTGCGAGAGGAGGCGGACCAGTGGCGCGGGGTGGTGCTGCGCGCCGAGGCGCTCGACGACGCCGACGACGAGGAGCTCTGGGTCCACGAGCTCGTCGGCGCCCGGGTCGCCCTCCCGGACGGCACCGACGTCGGGGAGGTCACGGAGGTGCAGGCCAACCCCGCCGCCGACCTGCTCGTGCTCGACAGCGGCGCTCTCGTCCCCGTGGTGTTCGTCATCGGCCACGAGCAGGGCACCGTGACCATCGACCCGCCCGACGGCCTCCTCGACCTCTGATGCGCATCGACGTCTTCACGATCTTCCCCGACATGGTCGAGGGGTTCGCGTCGCAGAGCCTGCTCGGCAAGGCGCGCGCGGCCGGGCTGCTCGACGTGCGCGTGCACGACCTGCGCTCGGGCACCACGGACCCGCACCGCAGCGTGGACGACGCGCCGTTCGGCGGTGGCGCCGGGATGGTGCTGATGCCCGAGCCGGTGTTCACGGTCGTCGAGCGGGAGCAGCCACCCCGGCCTCTGCTGTACCTGAGCCCGGCGGGACGACGCCTCGATCAGCCCTACGCCCAGGAGCTGGCGGCGGCGGACGGCTTCAGCCTCCTGTGCGGCCGCTACGAGGGCGTCGACCAGCGGGTCGTCGACCACCTCTGCGACGGCGAGCTGAGCATCGGCGACTACGTCCTCGGTGGCGGCGAGGTGGCGGCGATGGTCGTGGTCGAGGCCGTCGCCCGCCTCGTCCCCGGCGTGATGGGCAACGCCGAATCCGCGACCGACGAGAGCTTCACCAGCGGAC
>JBJMHD010000157.1:0-16383 GCA_045807565.1 Acidimicrobiales bacterium
TCAGAGGTAGCCGAGCAGGCGCATGCGGTCCTCGATCCCGTCGCGCTCGTCGGGCAGGTCCGGACCGCTCCAGTGGCGGGGATCGTCCGCGGAGGGAGCGGCGCGCTCCACGCCGGCGGCCAGCGCGTGCAGCCGGACGGGGTCGATGCCCGTCGCGGCCCCGTCGACGCGGATGGGGGCGGCCTCGAGCGGATCGTTCGCCAGGTCGTAGAGCCAGTCGTCGTCGCCCTCGCGCACCAGCTTCCACGCGCCGTCCGTGGCCGCGGTGCCAGAGGTGCTGAGGCGCCACGCCGCGTAGCGCGCGGCCTCGCCCGTCATGTTCCACACCTCGAGGGACTGCTGGATGCGGTCGTCGCCGATCGGCACCAAGGCGTCGGACTGCGCCACCGCGACGCCGTCGTGCGCCCCGGCGCTGTCAGCCCACGGGTGAGACGCGAGCCCGATCGCCTCGGCGAGGAGCCGGGGGAGGTCGGTCAGGCTCACCACCTCCGGAAGGTCCGTGAGACCGGGACCGCTCACCACCAGCGGCACGTGGATGAGGCGGTCGTCCAACCAGAACGCGTGGCCGAGGCGGTAGCCCTCGCCCAGGTTCTCGCCGTGATCCGACGTGATGATGACGATCGTGTCCTCGAGCAGGCCGTTGCCGTCGAGCGAGGCGAGCAGGCGCTCGAGCCAGTCATCCATCGAGCGGATCGAGCGGGCGTAGAGGTGGCGCATGCGATCGATCGTCGGCTCGGGGACGTCGTAGCCACCCGCTGAGCCCTTCCAGATCTCGGAGAGGGTGAGGTGCCGGCGCGCGTCCTCCGCGGCGCGGAGCCGCTGCCAGGGACCGAGGTCGTTGTACGGCCGCGGCGGCAGGTACGGCGAGTGGCACTCCACGAGGTTGACGAACCAGAAGAACGGCTGCTCCGGCGCGTCGGCGATCCACCCTTCGATGATGCGCTCCACCTCGGTCGCGCCGTCGTCCACCCGCGCCCGGATCGCCTCGAGGGCCCACCGCGCCCGCACCAGCGGGGTGTTGTCGTGGATCTGCTCGGCTCGGCCCGAGCTGACCTCCTCGAAGCGATCGAAGCCCGTCCCGAAGCCGCTCCAGGGTGAGATCCAGAGGTTGGTGCTCACCGCGCTGGTCGCGTAGCCGGCCCGCCGCAGCACCTCGGGGAGGAAGCGGTCAGCGTGCGCCTCGAGGTACGGCCGGCAGTTGGCGGGCTTCCCGCCGGGTGCTTGCCCGAGGCCCAGCTGGCGCGGGAGCAGGCCCGTGAACATCGAAGCGTGC
The DNA here is from genome assembly GCA_045807565.1 of Acidimicrobiales bacterium. GTDB lineage: Bacteria > Actinomycetota > Acidimicrobiia > Acidimicrobiales > VFJN01 > VFJN01. The sequence goes on from JBJMHD010000157.1 coordinate 1,274, forward strand.
GACGGGAGCGTCCAGTTGGCCGGCGCGATCGCTGCCGGGACGTGCACGCCGCGACGGGCGAGGTCGGCGACGACCGGCGAGGCGCCGGTGGGCGCGCCGTAGGGCTCGAACGCGTCGGCGCGAGCGGTGTCGAGCACGATCAGCACGACGTTCGGCGCCACCGGCGGGAGTGTAAATCGCCCGTGGCATCATGCCGCCGTGCCCGAACGGCCCGACCTCGTCGCCACCGTGGTGGTCGCCACCCACAACCGGTCGTCGCTCCTGCCCCGGCTCGTCGCCGCGCTCGAGGGCCAGGACACCGACTCCTTCGAGGTCGTCGTGGTCGACGACGCGTCCACCGACGACACCTGGGACGCGCTCCAGGGTCTCGCCGCCTCGTCGAAGATCGACCTCCGCGCCGAGCGCCTGGCCGCGAACTCCGGCCCGGCCACCGCGCGCAACGTCGGGTGGCGGGCCGCCCGCTCCGCCATGGTCCTCTTCACCGACGACGACTGCATCCCCCAGCCGGGGTGGGTGCGGGCGTTGACCGGTGCCCTCGCCGAGGTCGACCTGGCGCAGGGTCGCACCGAGCCCGACCCGGCGCAGCGGACGCACCACGGCCCCTTCAGCCGGACCCTCCGCGTCACCGCGGAGGAGGGCTACTACCAGACGTGCAACATCGGGTATCGCCGCACGGTGCTCGACGCCCTGGGGGGCTTCGACGAGCGCTACCGCCACCCGGCCGGCGAGGACACGGACCTCGGCTGGCGGGCCCGAGAGTCGGGGGCCGCCACGAGGTTCGTCGACGACGGCGTCGTGTACCACGACGTGCGCCCGTCCCGCTTCCTCGTGCACCTCCGCGACACCTGGCGGTGGGGGTCGTGCGTGCTGACGGTCAAGCAGCACCCGGGCCTGCGCGACCTGATCTGGCGACGGGTCTTCCTCCGCGGGACCCACCCGCCGGCGCTGCTGGGCGGGGCGGGGCTCCTCATCGCTGCCGTCCCCGCCTTCGGCGTGGGCCGGTGGGCGGGCGTGGTCCTGCTCCTGCCCTACCTCGACCTCCGCATCCGGCGCTGGCCCCTCCAGGGCGGCCCGCGCCGGCGGATCGCCGCGATCCCCGGCGCGTTCGTCGCCGACCTGGCCGAGAGCCTCGTGATGGTGATCTCCTCGGTCCGCTACCGCACGCTCGTGCTGTGACCGCTGTGGACGTCACCGCGATCGTCCCCACCTACAACCGGGCCGAGTACCTCGGTGCGTGCCTGGGATCCATCCTCGGGCAGACGCGGCCACCGCAGCAGGTGATCGTGGTGGACGACGGGTCCACCGATGGCACCGCCGACGTGATCCGGTCGTACGGCTCCTCGCTCGAGCACCTGCGCCAGGAGGAGAACGCCGGGAAGGCCGCCGCGCTGAACCGGGCCCTGGCCCGGGCACGGGGCGAGGCGATCTGGATCTTCGACGACGACGACGTGGCCCTGCCGGAGGCGCTCGAGCTCCTCGGCCAGGCGCTGGCCGCCCACCCGCGCGCCGGGTTCGCGTTCGGTGGCCATGAGAGCTTCTCCGCGCCGGACGAGCCGGTGGCGCCTCGGGCGCCGACGGTCGAGCCGTCGCTCGACCTCGACGATCTCTTCCACGACGTCCTGTCACGCCGCGTGTACGTGTTCCAGGCCGCCACGCTGGTGCGCCGACGGTGCTACGACGAGGTCGGGCCGTTCGACGAGACGTTCGTGCGAGCCCAGGACTTCGACATGCTCACGCGCCTCGCGGCGCGGTTCGAGGCGACGCAGGTGGACGCGGTGGTGTTCCGCCAGCGCCAGCACTCGGGCGATCGTGGCCCCGCCCACCTGCGGATCGACGGCCGCGAGGTGTGGGACCGCCAGTACCGGTTCGACGTGGAGGTGGCGCGCAAGGTGCACCGCACCATGCCGCTCGACGTCTTCCTCGCCCGACGGGACCGGGCCCGTGCCTCGGCGATGGATGGCGCCGCGCTGCTGCGGCGATCAGCGGTGATGCTGCAGTGGGGCTTGTGGGACGCGGCTCGAGAGGACCTTCGAGCGTTGGCGACGGCACCTGTGGAGCGCGCCGTGCGATCCCGGATCGCAGTCGACTTCCGCATGGGGGCTGAGCGGCTCAGCCTCGTGCTCGACCAGGCACCGGCGGTGCTCGACGACGCGCGGGCGCTGCCACCGGGCCCCGTGCGAGACGAGCTGGTGGCGGTGCTCCTGTGGCCCCTGGTGCGGCAAGCCGCCAAGGCGGCGCTGCGCGGGCGGGTCCGCTCGACGGAGGCGAAGCTCGTGGGCGCGCGCCGGGATCTGCTGCGCCCCGCCGTGCTGGTGCGGCTCGGGCGCGTGGGCGCTGCCCGAGTGGCTGGTGGTGTCCGACGGCGAGCGGGCGCGGCCCTCGCCGGACGCGCCGCCGCGAGCGAGCCCACGGGCGCCTGATGCTGCGGGTCGCCTACCTCGTGGACGAGTGGGTGACGCTCTCGCAGACGTTCATCCGCCAGGAGGTGGCGGAGCTCCGCCGGCAGGGCGTGCACGTCGAGCTGGTGGCGCTCGCCCACGGCGACACCGAGCCGGCGGCCGACGAACCCGCCACCTACCTCTGCGACCGGGTGCCGGGCACCCTGCCCGGTCGGGTGGCTGCGCTCCTGGCCCACCCTCGCGACGCGGTGCGCATCGGTCGGGCGCAGGCCTCGATCCATCCCGAGCGGGTGCCGCACCGCGCCGCCCTGCCCGCCGTCGCCGAGCAGCTCCGCCGCAGCGAGGTGTCGTGGGTGCACGCCCACTTCGGATGGGAGGCGGCCGCCTGCGCCGAGGTCCTGGCCGGCGTCCTGGGCACCGGGTGGTCCCTCACCACGCACGCCAAGGACATCTACGTCCACAACACGTTCTTGGGAGGGCGCCTCGCCCGCGCCGACCGGCTCGTCACGGTGTGCCGGTACAACCTCGACGAGATGGCGAAGGCGTACGCCAGCCTGCCCCCGACCGAGATCGTCGTGTGCGGGGTCGAGCTTCCGGCGCCGAACCCCCGGGACCACCTCGAGGTCGACGTGGTCGCGGTGGGCCGCCTCGTCCCCAAGAAGGGGTTCGACGTCCTCGTCGCGGCGGCGGCCGACGTGCGGCAGCACCGACCCGACCTGCGCGTGGAGATCATCGGCGAGGGACCCGAGCGATCGGCGCTCGCCGAGCAGATCGAGGTCGCCGGCCTCCAGGAGCACGTGCACCTCCTGGGAGCGCGATCGCACGCGGCGACGTTGGCGCGCATGGAGGTCGCGAGGCTCGTCGCGCTGCCGGCCTGCATCGCTCCTGACGGCGACCGCGACTCGATGCCCGTCGTGCTGAAGGAGGCGATGGCGCGCCGCGTCCCGGTCGTCGCGACCGACGTCGTCGGGATCCCGGAGATGGTCGACGACGCCGTCGGCCGGCTCGTGCCGCCCCGCGACGCTGCCGCCCTCGCCGCGGCGATGGTCGAGCTGCTCGACGATCCCGCGCTGGCCGCCGCGCTGGGAGCGGCCGGGAGGGAGCGGGTCGGCGAGCGGTTCACGCTCACCGGCGAGGTGGAGCGGCTGCGCTCCTGCTTCGAGCGGTGGGCGCGAGAGGTCCATCCCTGACGGCGACGACGTAGATTGCTGTCCCCATGGCGGACGACCTACCTCCGCTCCCGGTGTCGCCGCGGGGTGTTCGGCGAGCACTGATCGAGCTCGATCGAGCCGCCGGCGCGGCGCGGCGCGGCTCGCTGCTGCTCCGCTCGCAGGTCGCGGCACGGCGGGTCGGCGCCGGCCTCCGGCTCGACGTCCACCCGTCCGCGTCGATCGGGCACCACGTGGTGATCGACACGTGGCACGACACGCGCAGCGCCGTGCACATCGGTGAAGGCGTCCGGCTCGGCGATCACACGTGGATCTCGATGCGCGGCGGGCGCCTGTCGATCGGCCGCGGCACCGACGTCCGACGGGGCGTCACCATCAACTGCAGCGGCACCCTGGAGGTGGGGGAGGAGGTCGTGCTCTCCACGGGCCTCCACCTGCACTGCGCGAACCGCATCACGATCGGCGACTGGACGATCATCGGCGAGTACTCGACGCTCGTCGACTCCCAGCACGTCCTCCCCGAGGACGACCAACCCATCCACCACAGCATCGCCGTGGACGAGGTGTCGGTGGGCCGCAACGTCTGGATCGCCGCCAAGGCCACGGTGGCGTCCGGGGTGAGCATCGGCGACCGCGCGATCATCGCCGGGGGCGCCGTCGTGACGCGCGACGTGCCCGCGGGGATGGTGGCGTCGGGCGTGCCCGCACGGAACCGAGAGGCGAAGCCGGGCGACGCCGCCGAGGCCGAGGAGTAGCGGATGCCCGAGGACGAGTTCGAGGCAGACCTGGAGTGGCCCACGGACCCCTTCGGGGAGCGCCGCCCGACCTCGCCGTCGCCCCCGGAGCCCCCGCCGGAGCAGGACTCGCCCCCGCCGCCCCCGAAACCCGACCTCCATGACGGCGCGGGCGATCGCATCCTGGAGCTGGTCGACGTGCTTCGGCGCGACGTCGACGCCCACCTCGCCGACGTGCGCGCCGAGCTCGCTGGGATCCGCCAGGCCCTCGCCGACCTCCTCGCTCGACCGGTCGACGCCCCGAGCAGCGGGTCGCCCTCGATCGAGCCGCTCCTCGCCGAGCTGGGGAAGGTGCACGACGAGCTGGCGTCCCTCCGACGCCGCATCAGCCTCCGTGCCGACGCCGCCGCGGACCGCGCCGTGCTCAGCGACGACCAGCTCACCCGCATCGCGCGAACGGTGGCCGACCTCTTGAGCGGCGGGACCGACCGCGGGCACCCATGAAGCGCCGCAGCTGGGGTCCCGGCCGGCGGGTCGGGGTGGCGGGCCTCGCGCTGCTCGTCTTCGCGGCCGCCGTCCTCGGCCTCGCCGCCTTCCGGGTGCGCGGGGCGGTGTCCGACCTCGAGCGCGCCATCGACCTCATCGACGACGCCTCGCTCGCGCTGGAAGAGGGACGGCTGGCGAACGCGCGCAGCGCCCTCGACCAGGCCTACGGCCTCATCAGCAAGGCCAACGGCGACCTGTACGGCACCGCCGAGCTGGACGTGTCGGCGGCCGTCCCGCTGGCGGGCGCCAACCTCCGCGCCGTGCGCGACGGCGTCGCCCTCGCCACCCGCCTCGTCGACGGCGGCCGCCGCATCCTCCAAGCGGCGGCGCCCCTCGAAGGTGACGACGGCAAGCTCGAGGTCTCGTTGGAGGACGGCACCCTGTCCCTCGAGGCCGTCGCCACCACGCAGCAGGAGATCCGATCCCTCGTCGTGCAGCTCCCGGGCGGTGATCCGGACATCGAGACCGGGGTGATCGGACCCTTGGCCGATGCCACCAGGTCCCTGTACACCGAGGCGAACCGCCGCCGTGACCAGCTGGGGGTGCTCGACCGCGGGCTGTCCCTGCTCACCGAGCTGGCGGGCGGCAACGGCGACCGGACCTACCTCCTGGCCGTGTCGAACACCGCGGAGATGCGCGGCTCCGGCGGCATGGTCCTCGACTACGGGATCCTCACCGGGTCGAAGGGCACGATCGACCTCCAGCAGTTCGGCCGCATCGACGAGCTGGCGTTCGCCGGTGCCGTCGACGTGCCCGGCGTTCCGAGCGACTACCTGGCACGGTGGTCGGGCTTCGACCCCCTCAGCCGGTGGCGCCAGGCGAACCTGGCCGGGGACTTCACCGTCGTGGCTCCCGTGCTCGAGGCGATGTACGCCAGGGCGACGGGCAAGAAGGTCGATGGGGTCGTCCAGATCGACCCGTCCGGCCTGGCCAAGATGCTCCACGGGCTCGGACCCATCGACGTCGCGGGGCTGGGTCAGGTGAACGAGGAGAACGCCGTCGCGCTGACCCTCAACGAGGCGTACCTCCGGTTCCCCGGCATCGAGGATCGCACCGACGTGCTCGGCGACGTCGCCGAGGGAGCCTTCCGCCGGTTGGTGGACGGTGACATCCCGAGCCTCCGCGCGCTGGCCGAGGGGATGGTGGAGGCGGTCGATGCCCGCCACGTGCTCATGCACGCCAGCTCGCCGGCGATGGAGTCCGAGCTCGTGGCCTTCGGCGCCGACGGAGCGCTCCCGCCCGTCGATCAGGCCGACTCCTTCCAGCTCACCGCGCAGAACCTCGCCGGCAACAAGCTCGACTACTACCTCGACACGTCCCTCGGGCTGGCGGGCTCCATGGCCGACGGCGCCGTCGGCGACCTCACCGCCACCGTCGCCCTCGCCAACCGCGCGCCCGCGGGCGCGACGCAGCCTCCTTACGTGTTCGGGCCCGGGCCCACGGCCGTGCCCCTCCCGCCGGGCGTGCTGCGCTCCGTCGTCACCCTCTACGTGCCCTTCGGCACCACCCTGGTGAAGGCCTCGGGCGACGCCACCGTGGAGCCCGCCACCTCGGGCACCGAGGCCGGACGTCCCTACGTCAGCTTCGTGGTGGACGTGCCCGCCGAGGCGTCACGGACCGTCGCCCTCGAGCTCCGCACGCCCCCCAAGCCCACCGCGGGGTACGCCTTCCTGGTCCTTCCCTCGCCTCGGGTGCGCCCCACCGGGCTGGACGTCGCGGTGGCCACGGACGCAGGAGATCTCGACGGAAGCGTCGAACTTGACCGACCATGGGTGTTCGCCGCGGGCCGCGCTCCCGCACCATCCACCGCTCCCGCCTTCCGCTGAGGCGGACGGTCCTCGCCCTCGCGGCTGGGATGCTGGCGGTCCTCGCCCTCCCCACCCTTGCGCACGCCGCGCCGGCCGGCGACGGCCCCTACGGCAGCACCACCACGACGGCCGACCACGGCCCCCAGCCGTCCTGCCGCCTCCGGGAGACCACGGTGGCCGCGGGCGGCACCGCGACGGCACGGCTCAAGGCCGTGCCCCGCAACAGCCAGGTCGAGATCCGCTTCGACGGCGAGGTGGTGGCCGAGGACACGGCCACGGGCCCGGGGAGCTCACCGCGGGTCAACACCGACATCGACTTCGTCGTGCCGGCCGACGCCGAGCCAGGCGACCACGACGTCACCGCGGTCGGCGCCGAGTTCACGGCGCCCTGCGGCACCCTCACCACGCCTGACGGCGAGGTGCTCGGCGAGACCATCACGAACGACGGCAACGGCTCGGGCTCCCTGCCCAAGACCGGCGTGTACGTCGCCCTCCTCCTCGTGATCGGGGTGGCGCTCGTGATCGTCGGCCGCGCCGTCGTGGAGGCGTCGAGGCAGCGTGCCCGCGCCGCCCAGGCCCACCACCGCCGGGTCAGCACCCACCGCTGAGCACGCCGAGCGGCGTGAGGTGCGGAGAGCGCGCCGTCGCCTGGCAGACTGGTGCCGTGCCGGCCGCCGAGGTGCTCGACGACCCCTCCGCTGACGACGGTCCCAAGGAGGCGTGCGGCGTCTTCGGGGTCTTCGCCCCGGGTCAGCCCGTCGCCCACCTCACCTACCTCGGGCTGTTCGCGCTGCAGCACCGCGGCCAGGAGTCAGCCGGGATGGCCGTGGGCGACGGCGACCAGATCTTCGTCTTCAAGGACCAAGGCCTCGTCGCGTCGGTGTTCGACGACCGAGACCTGGCTGCCCTCACGGGCCACCTCGCCATCGGGCACTGCCGCTACTCCACCACCGGGTCGTCCACCTGGCGCAACGCCCAGCCGGCCTATCGCCCGGGCAAGCGCCACTTCGCCCTGGGCCACAACGGCAACCTCACCAACACCGAGGCGCTCGCCGCCGACGAGGGGATGCTGCCCGGCACGGTCACGAGCGACACGGACCTGATCGCCGAGCTCATCGGCAACCAGATCGCCCAGGTCCCCGAGGCCTCGAGCGACGCCGACGACCTCGAGCGGGCGCTGGTGAAGGTGCTGCCTCGGCTGGAGGGCGCCTTCTCGCTCCTGATCATGGACGAGTCGCGCATCATCGGCGTGCGGGACCCGAACGGCTTGCGCCCGCTCTGCCTCGGCAAGCTCGAGCTGGGCGGTTGGGTCCTCGCGTCCGAGAGCCCGGCGCTCGACATCGTCGGGGCTCACTTCGTGCGCGAGCTGCTCCCGGGCGAGATGGTCGTGATCGACGCCGCCGGTCCGCGCACGCTCAAGCCGTTCGACGACGACCGGATCGACCCGAAGCTGTGCCTGTTCGAGTTCGTGTACTTCGCTCGACCCGACAGCCGCCTCTACAACCAGAGCGTCCACCAGGCCCGCATCCACATCGGCGAGCAGCTGGCCGAGCAGGCGCCCGTCGAGGCCGACATGGTGATGGGCGTTCCTGAGTCCGGCGTCCCCGCCGCCGAGGGCTTCGCCCGGCGCAGCGGCATCCCGTTCGGCCAGGGCGTCGTGAAGAACCGGTACATCGGGCGCAGCTTCATCGCGCCGAGCCAGGACCTGCGGGCCCGCGCCGTTCGCATGAAGTTCAACCCCCTGCGCGAGAACGTCGCCGGCAAGCGGTTGGTGGTCGTCGACGACTCCATCGTCCGCGGCACCACGCAGAAGCAGCTCACCAAGATGCTGCGCGAGGCGGGCGCGCGGGAGATCCACCTGCGGATCACGTCGCCCCCGGTGAAGTGGCCCTGCTTCTACGGCATGGACTTCGGCGACCGCACGGAGCTGCTCGCCAGCTCGCTCGCCATCGACGAGATCCGCGAGTTCCTGAACGTCGACAGCCTCGCCTACGTGAGCCTCGACCGGCTCAAGACCGCCACCGGCGCGCCGGGCGCGGGCTTCTGCGACGCCTGCTTCTCGGGCCACTACCCCGTGGCCGTGCCCGTCACGCTCCGCAAGCACGTGCTCGAGGAGCCTGCGCTCCAGCCGCCGGGCTCGCCCGTGCAGACCGCGATCGATTGACCTGATGGGCACGACCTGATGGGCACGAGCTACGAAGACGCCGGGGTGAGCATCTCGGCCGGCGAGGAGGCGGTGGAGCGCATCAAGTCGAAGGTGCGGTCCACCTTCCGCCCCGAGGTGATCGGCGACATCGGTGGCTTCGGCGGCCTGTTCGCGTTCGCGCAGCACCGCTACACCCACCCCGTGCTGGTGTCGTCCACCGACGGCGTCGGCACGAAGGCGCTCATCGCGCAGGCCACCGGACGCTTCGACACGATCGGCGTCGACCTCGTCGCCATGTGCGTTGACGACATCGTGTGCCAGGGCGCGGAGCCGCTGTTCTTCCTCGACTACATCGCCGTGGGCAAGCTCGACCCGGACCACATCGAGCAGCTGATCGAAGGCGTCGCCCTCGGGTGCCGCCAGGCGGGCTGCGCGCTCATCGGCGGTGAGATGGCCGAGCACCCCGGTGCCATGGAGCCAGGGGAGTTCGACCTCGTCGGCTTCGCGGTGGGGGTCGCCGAGCGCGATCGGCTCATCACCGGCGAGCACGTGCGCCCGGGCGACGCCGTGATCGGCCTTCCGTCGCCGGGGCTCCGCTCGAACGGCTACTCGCTCGCCCGCAAGGTCCTCCTCCAGGGCGGTCGACGCAACCTCGACGACCCCGCCTGGTCGGGAGCCCCCCACACGCTCGCGGACGAGCTGCTCGTGCCCTCGGTCGTGTACGCGCCGGCGATCGGCGAGCTCCTGCGGCTGGTCGACGTGCGGGCCGTCGCCCACATCACCGGCGGCGGGCTCCCGGGCAACCTGGCTCGGGCCCTCCCCGAGCACGCCGACGCCGTGCTCGACTCCGGGGCGTGGGAGCCGCCACGCATCTTCGGCGAGATCCAGCGCCTCGGCGACGTGAGCGACGAGGAGATGCGCAAGGTCTTCAACCTCGGCGTCGGCATGGTCGTCGTGGTCGCGGAGGAGGAGGTGCACCGCTCCCTCGATCTCCTCCGGCGCAACGGCCATCGAGCGACCGAGATCGGACGCGTCGACGCCGGTCACGGCCGCGTGCGCTTCGAGTAGACGGCCGGTGTCGTCCATCCTGATCATCGACGACGACGCGGACATCCGTCTCCTGCTCCGCCTCGAGCTCTCGGCGGAGGGCCACCACATCACCGAGGCGGTGAACGGCCGCGACGGCCTCGAGGCGATCGCCGCCGACCGGCCGGACCTCGTGCTCCTCGACATCATGATGCCGGTGCTCGACGGCTGGGGTGTGCTCGAGGCCCTCGACCCGGCGGAGGCACCGCCCATCGTGGTGGTCACCGCGCTGGCGAGCGACGGCGACCGCCACATCGCCGAGCTGCTCGAGGCGGGCGCGGTGGACGTCATCTCGAAGCCGTTCGACCCGGGCTGGCTCATGCGGCTCGTGGACGCCGTGGTGCTGGTCGAACCGGAGGAGCGTGACGAGTACCGGCGCCGGCGTCTGGCGCGCGCCCAGCGCCCCTGATGACGCCGCGGGCGGCGCTCGCAGCTGCGATCGCGCTGGTGGCGATCGTCGCCGTGGCGGTGGCGTGGCTCCAAGACGTTCCCGAGCTCTCGGCGGCGGATGCCGTCAGCGCCACCGAGGCTGCGCTGGCCGACGCCGGCCTCGAGGCCGACGTGGCTCCCGCACCCGTCCGCACCACCTACACCTCGCGCTCCCGGACGCCTGTCGACGTGTGGGAGGTGCACGCCACGGTCCGATCCGAACCGATCGCGCTGCGCCTGGCCGCCGCCGGCGCCACCCCGATCGCGATCGACGATCGCAACGCCGACGGCTCCGCCTACGTGCTGTCCGACGCCGAGTTCGAGACCCTCGCCCACAGCGTCGAGGACCCGGCGAGGGAGCGCGCCGTCGCCCACAACAGCTGGCTCACCGCGGCCGCAGCGCTCGTCGTGGCCCTGGCCGTCGTCCACGCCGCCCAGGCGGCCCCGACCGAGGAGGCACGTCGATGACCGACGCCCACGATGCGCTCGTCGCCCACCTGCTCGCCCACAGCGTGCGCACCGGCGACTTCACGCTGAAGAGCGGGAAGCGCAGCACGTGGTTCATCGACGCCAAGCAGACGACGTGTCGCCCCGAGGGCATGCTCCTGGTGGCCGAGGCGGCGCTCGAGGTGCTGCCCGACGACGTCACCGCGATCGGAGGGCTCACGATGGGCGCCGACGCGGTGGCGTTCGGGATCGCCGCGGTGGCGGCCACGCGAGGTCGCGCGCTGCGCAGCTTCAGCGTGCGCAAGGAGGTCAAGGACCACGGTGGTGGCGGCCGCATCGCCGGCGCGCTCGAAGCGGGCGACCGCGTGGTGATCACCGAGGACGCCGTCACGCGTGGCGTCTCGATGCTGGAGGCCGCCGAGGTGGTGCGCGCCGAAGGTGGCGCCGATCCGGTGCTCCTCCTCCCCGTCGTCGACCGCGGCGGCACGGTGGAGGCGATGGCCGCCGAGCACGGCCTCCCGCTGCGCGCCCTGGTCACCGCGCCCGACCTCGGGTTCCCGTACGAGGGGCCGGGCTGACCGGTCCGCCGGCGGTCAATCAGCGAGGGACGTGCGGATCGCTTCCGTGATCTTCGTGGTGTCCACGAAGAGCTCAGCCTCGAGGGGTGCGGCGAACGGGTAGGCGGGCACGTCGGCGGTGGCGAGGCGGCGCACCGGTGCGTCGAGGTCCCAGAAGGCCTCCTGGGCGACGATCGCCGCCACCTCGGCGCCGACGCCGAAGCTCACGTTGTCCTCGTGCACCACCAGGCACCGACCCGTCTTGTGCACGGAGGCGAGCACCGTGTCGCGGTCGAGCGGGCTGATCGTGCGCAGGTCGACGACCTCCACCGACACGCCCTCGCTCTCGGCCAGCGCCTCCGCGGCCTCCAGGCACAGGTGGCGGTGGAGCCCGTAGGTGACCACCGTGAGGTCGTCGCCTTCGCGGGCGACGTCGGCGAGGCCGATCGGGACGCGCCAGTCGTCGTCGTCCGGGACGACGCCGGTGACGAGCCGGTAGGTCTTCTTGTGCTCGAGGAAGAGCACCGGGTCGGCGTCCTCGATGGCCGCGCGCAGCAGCCCGCACACATCGGCTGGTGTGGAGGGCGCGACGACCTTCAGCCCGGGGATGTGCGCGTACGTCGCCTCGATCGACTGCGAGTGGTACAGCGCGCCGTGCACGCCGCCGCCCCAGGGGGCGCGCACCACGAGCGGCACCGAGAAGTCGCCGTTGCTCCGGTAGTGGATGCGCGCCGCCTCCGACACGAGCTGGTCGAAGCCAGAGTGGATGAAGTCGGCGAACTGGATCTCGGCGATCGGCCGCAACCCCGCCAGCGCCAGCCCGATCCCGATGCCGATGATCGAGCTCTCGGCGAGGGGCGTGTCCACCACGCGGGCCTGGCCGAACTCCTGGGAGAGGTTGTCGGTGGCACGGAACACGCCGCCCCGCGGCCCCACGTCCTCGCCGAGGATCACCACCCGGTCGTCGGCGGCCAGCAACCGCTGCTGCGTCCATCGGACGGTGTCGACGATGTTGCGCTCGGTGCCCTCCTCGGGCGCTGGCACCGCGACCAGCGGGGTGGTGGGGTCGCTCGCCCCCTCAGGAGCCCCCGGCAGCGGCCGCAGAGGGTGGGCGTACACGCGGGCGTACGCCGAGCGCGGCTCGGGCGCGGGCGACGCCTCGGCCGACTTGGCGGCAGCGTCGACCGAGTCCTTCACCTCCGCCTCGATGCGCTCCTCGTCCGCCTCCGACAGCAGCCGTTGCTCGATCAGGTACTGCGTGATGCGCCGCAGCGGGTCCTTCTTCCGCCACGCCTCCACCTCTTGCGGCGTGCGGTAGGTGCGGTCGTCGTCGTCGGACGTGTGCGCCAGGTACCGGTAGGTCTTGCACTCCACGAGCGTGGGGCCGTCGCCTCGTCGTGCGTGCCGCACGGCCGAGTGCACCGCGGCGTACACGTCGAGGGGGTCGTTGCCGTCGACGATCACGCCGCCGAAGCCGTAGGCGTGGGCGCGGTCGGCGACGTCGTCCACCGCCGACTCCGAGCTCATCGGCACCGAGATCGCGTAGCCGTTGTTCTCGCAGACGAACACCATCGGGAGCTGGTGGATGCCGGCGAAGTTGAGCGCCTCGTGGAAGTCGCCCTTCGACGTCGCTCCCTCACCGAAGAAGCTCACCGCCACCTTGTCCTCGCCGCGGAGCTTCGCGGCGTAGGCGAGGCCGGCGGCGTGCGGCAGCTGCGTGGCGATCGGCGACGAACCCGTGATCACGTTGCCCGCCGCCCAGCCCCAGTGGTTCGGCATCTGCCGCGCGCCGCTGTTCGGGTCGGCGTCACGCGCGAGCACGGCGAGGAGGATCTGCTCGACCGACATCCCGAGCGTGAGCATCACGCCGGTGTCCCGGTAGTACGGCAGCACGATGTCGTGGCCGGCGCGGAGCGCCCACGCCGCTCCCACCTGTGCGCCCTCGTGGCCCTGCCCGGACACGACGAAGGCCGCCTTGCCCATCCGGTTGAGGCTCCAGATCTTCTGGTCGAGCACGCGCGCCGTGAGGATCGTGCGGTAGATGCCCACGAGGTCGTCGGCGGCCAGCCCGAGCGCGCTGTGGCGATCGTGCAGGTGGAGCACCGACAGGTCGTCGGCGGTGGGCACAGGGCCCCCCGTGCGACGACTGACCGGTTGCGCTTCAGTCACGTCCCCAGGTTGGTCCAGATCCGCGTCGCTCGCCCGGCCGCCCTGCGCCCGAACATCCGTGTCGGTCATCCTGTGGCTCCCTGGGGTGGTGGTGAGTGCTGGCCCGCGCTCCGAGACGGATCCCCGCTCATGCGTGCGGCATCGATCCGCCGCTCGGCGAGCAGGTCGGCGGCCGCCGCGGTGGTGATGCCCTCCGCGTCGGCGAGGTCGAGCACGCGGAGGACCGTGTCGTGGATCCCCCGGATGCGCTCCTCGGCACGGGCCCGATCGTAGCCACCCTTCTCCTCGGCGATGTTGATCACTCCGCCCGCGTTCACGACGTAGTCGGGCGCGTACAGCACACCGGAACGGTCGATCCGCTGCGCATCTTGTGGCGTGGCGAGCTGGTTGTTGGCACATCCGACCACTGCTGCCGCCTGGAGCTGGGGGATCGTGGCCGACGACAGGGCCCCGCCCAGCGCGCACGGGGCGTACACGTCGCAGGGCACGGTGTGGGAGGCGTCGGGTGGGACCACCTCGGCCCCGGTGCGCGCCGCGACGGCAGCGGCGGCCTCCGCCCGGACGTCGCCCACCGTCAGCCGGGCACCTTCCGCGTGCAGGTGGTCGGCGAGCGCGCCGCCGACCTTCCCCACGCCGTTGATGCTCACGTGCCGCCCGGCGAGGGACGGGTCGTGCCACAACCGCTCGGCGACGGCCTTCATCGCCCAGAGCACACCGAGCGCGGTCGCCGGCGACGGATCGCCCGAGCCACCGAGCTGCTCGCTCACGCCGCTGACGTGCGGCGTCACCGAGCGGATCAGATCCATGTCCGCCTGGGTCGTGCCGACGTCCTCCGCGGTGACGTACCGGCCGGCCAGGCCGTCGACGAAGCGCGCGTAGGCGAGCATGAGCTCGTCGGACCGCAGCCGCGCGGGGTCGCCGATGATCACCGCCTTGCCGCCGCCCTGGTCGAGCCCGGCGGCCGCGTGCTTGTAGGTCATCCCCTTCGCGAGCCGGCACACGTCGACGAGCGCGGCCTCCTCGTCGGGGAAGGGGAAGAACCGGGTCCCGCCCAGCCCGGGGCCGAGCACGGTGGAGTGCAGCGCCACGATGGCGCGCAGTCCGGTCGCGGCGTCGTGGCCGTAGGCCACCTGCTCGAAGCCGTCCGGCACCATCAGCTCGAGCGGACGCGGCATCGACGTCACCGTACCCATCGACCCCGCGGACCGACCCAGGTGTTGTCAACCTGACTAGTCAGGCAATTGCGCAGAAATGACCCGATCGGGCCATTGGCCGATGTCGGACGTAGCCGTACGTTGCTCGACGAAACGGACATGTCGCCACGTCCGAGCGTGGCGCCGGAATCGCAGCAACAAGGAACAACATGACGCAGCACGACGACCTCGACGCTCCCGACGCCCTGCTCACCCCCAGTGAGGTGGCGGCGCTGTTCCGTGTCAACCCCAAGACGGTGACCCGCTGGGCACGCTCCGGGAAGCTCACAGCGATCCGGACGCTCGGCGGGCACCGCCGGTTCAAGGCGTCGGAGATCCGCCGGTGCCTCGAGGAGATGTCGCACGAGCCTGGGCTCGTCGACGACCGCTGACGCACCAGTCGCAGCTGACGACGGACATCTGATCG
>JBJMHD010000158.1:0-13959 GCA_045807565.1 Acidimicrobiales bacterium
AGGATCACGCCGATCACCCAGTTGAACTCACGAGGTGCCTTGTAGGCCCCGTGGTAGAAGACGCGGGCCATGTGCAGGAAGACCGACAGCACCATGAGGTGCGCGCCCCATCTGTGCATGTTCCGCACGAGCAGGCCGAAGGTCACCGAGGTGCGCAGGGCGTAGATGTCGTCCCATGCCTGCGCGGCGGTCGGCCGGTAGAAGAACATCAGGAAGATGCCCGTGACCGTCAGCAGGATGAACAGGAAGAAGCTGAGGCCACCGAGGCAGAGCGTGTAGCTCACCTTGACCGCGTGGCGCTTCACCTTCACCGGGTGCAGGTGGTACAGCACCGAGTTCATGATCACGTACGACCGGTTCCGGGGGCTGTCGGTGTAGCCCTTCCGGAAGATCGAGCCCGGGCGGAAGATCGAGTTCCACGCCTGGCTGCCCTGCACGTTGTCGGGCAGCTTCTTCAAGGAGTCGGCGATCCGCTCGCCGGTGCTCTTGCCATCCATCGTGTCTGCCACGGTGCCTCTCCTACCCGAGCCTCATGCCGTAGCCGTAGCCATGGGTGTTGGTGCGCTGGTGGAAGTCGCCGCCCGGGTCCGGGTCGCCGACCTTGCCCATGATGATGACGCCCGTGGGGCAGCGGTCGACGCAGAGCGCGCAGCGGGTGCACACGTCGTCGTCGATGAGGAACACCACGTGGTCGCTCGGGTCGAGGCCGGGCTGGTCGACGCCGACCGCCTCGTCGACCGCCTCGGTGGCGACCATGTGGATGCACTTCCACGGGCAGATGTCGACGCAGCCCTCGCACATGATGCACTCGGACTGGTCGATGTGGATGAACTGCTTGGGCTTGACCGCCTTGCCCAGCCACGCCGCGTCGACCTCCTGGAGGACGTAGTCCTCCCGGAACTCCGGCATCGGCGGGTTGGCATCGGTGCGAGCCATGGCGACGCCCTCAGCTCTTCCTCGCCAGCGGGCGGCCGTAGGTGGTGGTGGGGACGACCTCGGCCTTCGGCTTGGCGCGGTCCTGCCACTGCGCCCAGTGCCACACGTGGAGGGTGAGGCCGATGCCGTAGATGAGGAGCACGCCGAGGTCGCGCAGCGACTGGTAGGAGGTGACCCACGGCAGGAAGCGGTTCGGCTTGAACAGGTCGCCGGGGCCGAAGAACACGCGGTCGGCGCGCCAGCCCCACTCGTTGTCGGCGAGGGTGATCCACTGGTGCGGGATCACGCCGTACCAGAGGTTGAACATCACGAACGCGAACGCGGCCGCGGCCATGGCCTCGGCCCACGTGAGGTACTTCCCGACGGGCCGGCGCTTGCTGTACAGGTAGATCGCCAGGTTTCCGAGAAGGGCGATGATCACTGCGGTGGCAAGGGCGATCACTCCCGGCAGCTCCCTCGTGAATTCGCTCACATTCGGTGGGGAACGGACGCACGATCCCCGTCGGACGCGTCCGGTCTAGCACTTCCTTGCGCATCCCTTCACATCGGCGTGGCGGGCGTTGTGGCGAGCCAGAACGCCCGTCCCGCCGGGGTTGCAGGGGGGTGCGGACCGCGCACTAGGTTCCCCTTCCGTCCGCGCCCTGCCGCTGGAGGCCGACCCCCACGTGACAGAGATCCCCGAGCACCTCCTGAAGCGCTCGAAGGAGCGCCGCGCTGCCATCGGCGGCGAGGAGGCCCCGGCGAGCGAGGCCCCCGCCGGCGAGGCCGTGGAGGCGACCCCCGCGGCACCGGAGCCGGTCGCCGCCGCCGTCGCCGCCACCCCCGAGCCGGCGCCGGTCCCCGAGCCGATGCGGCCCGAGGTCGCGGCAGCCCACGCCCGCAAGAAGATCCCGTTCTGGGCGCTGCCGGTGCTCGTGTTCCTGCCCCTCTGGGCCTACGTGTACCAGGCCACCCTCGAGCCGGCCCCGAGCGGCGAGCTCACCCCGGTGGAGCAGGGCGGGCTCGTGTACCACGAGTGCGCGGCGTGCCACGGCGCCGGCGGCGCCGGCAGCGCCAGCGTCCCCGCCCTCGACGGCGTCCTCGAGACCTGGCCGGACTACCGCGACCACATGCTGTGGGTGAAGCTCGGGTCCACCGGCTGGTCGACCTACGCCGACACCTACGGCGCCCCGAAGAAGCCCGTGAAGGGCGGCATGCCCGCCCACGCCAGCATGTCCGACGAGGACCTCGCCCTCGTGGTGCTCTACGAGCGGGTGTCCTTCGGCGGCCTCACCGAGGACGACGAGGAGTACGCCCTGCTGCTCGACATCGCCGACGGCAAGACCACCTTCGCCGATGCCGGGCTGGGCGACGTCGCCGCCGCCGCCGGGATCCCCGAAGACGCGCTCGCGGCCGGGTGAGGCGATTGCCGGTCCGCTCCCGCTGACCGGCAGACTTCACCCGTGAGCTCGCCGCACCGCCACGACGTCCTGGTCATCGGCGGTGGGCCGGCGGGAGCGGCGGCCGCCCACTGGCTCGGGCGCGCCGGGCGCGACGTGGTGGTCGTCGAGAAGAAGACGTTCCCTCGGGAGAAGACCTGCGGCGACGGCCTCACACCGCGCGCCGTCACGCAGCTGCGGGCGATGGGCCTCGAGGAGAAGATCGCCGCCAACCACCACCGCTACGACGGCCTGCGCTGCATCGCCCACGGGATCACCCTCGAGATGCCGTGGCCGCAGCATCCCGTCCATCCGAGCCACGGCTACGTGGTACGTCGCCGCGACCTCGACACCATGGTGGCCGAGGAGGCCGAGGCCCGCGGCGCCAAGCTCCTGCAGGGCACCGAGGCGCTGCGGCCGATCCTGCGCGACGGGCTGCTGGCCGGCGCGGTGGTCAAGGACAAGGCCACCGGCGAGGAGCGCGAGCTGCACGCTCGCTACGTCGTGATCGCCGACGGTTCCCTCTCGCGGTTCGGCCGGGCGCTCGGCAACCAGCGGGACAAGCGGCTCCCGCAGGGCATGGCGATCCGCGGCTACTTCGAGAGCCCGTTGCACGCCGAGCCGTGGATCGAGTCGGCCCTCGACGTGCGCGACCGCAACGGCGACGCCATGCCCGGCTACGGCTGGATCTTCCCCTGCGGCGACGGCACCATCAACGTGGGCATCGGGCTGCTGTCCACCTTCCGCGGGTGGCGGGACATCAACACCTCGCACCTCATGCAGGAGTGGGCCGCCACGGCACCGGCGCACTGGGCCATCGACCCCGACGCGATGGTGGGTGAGGCGACGGGTGGACGCCTGCCCATGGCCGGGTCGATCAACCCGAAGTCCGGCCCCACCTGGATCGCGATCGGCGACGCCGCCGGGTCGATCAACCCGTTCAACGGGGAGGGGATCGACTACGCCTACGAGACCGGCCGCATGGCCGCCGAGCTCATCGACGAGGCGCTCGAGACCGGCTCGGCGATGCCGCTGGCGCGCTACCCCGAGCTCCTGGAGGCGGAGTACGGGCTCTACTTCCGCGTCGCACGTGCCTTCGCCCACATCATCGGTCAGCCGGCGCTGATGCAGCAGCTAACGCGCGTGGGGATGCAGAGCCAGTCGCTGATGGAGTGGGTGCTCCGCATCATGGCGAACCTCCTGCGCCCCGACGAGCTGGGCCCCGCCGAGGCGGCGTACAAGGCGGTGGCCACCATCGCCCGGGTCGTGCCCGAGCGCGTCCCCGCCTGAGCGGCCTGGGCCTACGGCTCGGTGTCCAGCGCGATGTCGCCCTCGGGGGTGGTCGCCCAGGCGCGCCCCATGTCCTCGGGCGGGAGGGAGCAGCTGAGGCGGGCGTCGACCTCGCCGTCGGCGTCGGGGCGGAAGGTGCCGGCCGGGATGCGGTCGTCGTAGCCGCCGCCGGACGGGGTGAGCCAGAGGGAGTAGGTGGTGTCGGGGTCCAGCCCGCGGGCGTCGAGGTCGATGACCGACCCGCCCCCCTCGTCGGCGGCGAGCACGGCGGTGGCCTGCACCCCCTTGGCCTGGCGGACGAAGGAGATCGGCTCGCCGCGCAGCGCCGGCTCGCCCGGGTCTCGTGTCATCACGATGGCGATGGCGACCGCCGCCGCGGCCGCGCTCATGGCGATGCCGACGCGCGCGACACGCCGGGCGCGCCGCTCACGGGAGACGCGCGCGACGATCCGGTCACCGAGGTCGGCGGGCGGCGGGTCGGCGGCCGCGTGGCCGACGTCGGCGCCGAGGGTCAGCGCGGCCACGTGCAACAGGCCGTCGGCCTCGGCGCGGCACGCCGAACACACGGCGAGGTGGGCCGACAGCGCTGCCTCCTCGTCGGGCGGGAGCTGTGCCACGAGCCAACCGGCCAGGGCGGGCTGCCACACCTCGCACGCCAGCGGGTGCTCAGCCATCTCGCCACCCTTGGGACTCAAGGCTGGTGCGCATGGCGCGCAGCCCGTAGTACACGCGGCTCTTCACCGTGCCGGTGGGGATGCCCAGGTCGTCGGCCACCTCCTGGTACGGCCGCCCGCGCCAGTGCACCTCCACCAGGACGCGGCGGTGGTCGTCGTCGAGCTCGGCCAAGGCCGCCTCGACCTGCCACGCCGTGACCGCTCGTTCGAGGTCGTCGACGGCGGAGCGCTCGGTGGGCGCGTCGTGGGCCGCCATCGGTGGGCGAGCACGGCGTGCCCTCGCCAGGTCGATCACCACGTTGCGCAGGATGGCGAAGAGCCAGGTGCGCTGCGACGCCCGCGCCGGGTCGTAGGAGCCCGACGCCCGCCAGGCGCGGAGGAACGTCTCCTGCACCGCGTCCTCGGCCAGGCCCGAGTCGGCGAGGGAGCGGCGGGCGAAGCGGTACAGCTCGGCGCCGTGGGCCTCGTAGGCGGCCCGCAGCGCGTCGTCGGGCAGCGACGGCGCCCGACGCACGGCTCAGGCCTTGACGGTGAGCGTGGCGGTCATGCTCGAGTGGATCTCGCAGTGGAAGGTGTACGTCCCGGGCTCCTCAGGGGCGGTGCCGGGCTCGGACGTCGAGCCGCCATCGGCCTCGAGGTCGAACTCGTCGTCGTCGCCGGTGGCCGTGTGCTTCGTGCCGCCCTGGTTGTCGAGCACGATCTTGGCGCCCGGCGCCACGGTCACGTCGCTGAGCGAGAAGTCCTTGGCGACGATCGTCCCCTCGGGGGCGTCGGTGTCGTCGCTCGCCGAGGACGGGGTGCCGTACGGGTCGTCGTTCGAGGCGTCGGACGCCGTGGTGCCCTGGTCGCTGGCCGTCGGCTCGTCGTCGTCGCCACAGGCGGCGAGCCCCAGGGCGAGGACGGCGACGAGGAAGGTGGCGAACAGCGGGCGAAGTCGCGGGTGTCGGTCCATGGCGAGGGATACGGCTGGCGGCGTCCCGCGGTTCACGGGACGCGGGCTGGCGTCCGCTGTCCCTCCAGCGACACGAGGTCGAGCACGGTCTCCTCCGGGACG
Organism: Acidimicrobiales bacterium; assembly: GCA_045807565.1. Taxonomy (GTDB): domain Bacteria; phylum Actinomycetota; class Acidimicrobiia; order Acidimicrobiales; family VFJN01; genus VFJN01. The sequence goes on from JBJMHD010000158.1 coordinate 5,373, forward strand.
GGTCGAGGTGACCGCGCCGCGCGGAGGAGGTGCTTCGCCTCGTGGGGGGTCGAGGCCGCTGACCACAGGCAGAACACCGTGGCGAGGCCGAGCGCCCCCGCGATCGCCTGCGGCGTGCCGACCTGACTGGCGGCGATGCCGCCCACGGCAGCGCCGAGCGCCTGGCTCCCCATGAGCACGCCGACCGCGATGCCCATCGCCGAGGCGCGCGTGTCGCGGCTGAGGCGCGTGCCGATCACGGTGTTGGTGGGGATCGACACGGCGAACATGCCACCGGCGATCGCGAACGCCACGAACGCGTACGGACCGCTGGCTTCGAGCCAGAAGAGCGGGGCGGCCGCCGCCGAGGTGACCACACCGCACCAGGCGGCGTTGCGCAGCAGCCGGTGGTGGTCGCGCACGCCGGCGGCGATGGCCGCGGTGCCCAGCAGGGTGCCGACGGGGACCGCCGCGGCCAGCAACCCGAGGGTGCCCTCGGGCATGCCGACGTCCACGCCGTACGGCACGACGAGCGCCTCGCCGACGGTGCCGAGGGCGCCGGTGACGGCCACGATGGCGAGGGCGCGGCGGACGAGCCGGTCGCGGAAGATGGACGCGAAGCCGTCGCCGAGCGAACGGCCCACGCTCGCCGGCACCGAGGCGGGCTCCGCGGCGGCGGTGTGGCGCAGCTCCCACAGGATCGCCGCCGAGAGCAGGAAGGTGCAGGCGTTGACGGCGAGGGCGACCTCGGGCTCGACGACGCTCAGGAGCGCGCCGCCGAGGGCGTAGCCGATGACGAGCGAGGACTGCACCGAGATGCCCGCCAGCGCGAGCGCGTCGCCGTACTGCTCCTCGGGCACGAGGTCGGGGATCGCCGCGGACCGCGCCGCTTCGAAGGGGGGCGTGGCGAGGCCGGCGACGAACGCCAGCAGCAGCAGCACGCCGACGGGCAACGGGAGGAGCATGGCGCCGAACAGCGCGGCGCGGCTGAAGTCGGCCGCCAGCATCACGCGCACCCGACCGTGGCGGTCGGCGAGCGTGGCGAGGACCTGTCCGACGCCCACGAACCCGGCGAGCGAGACCGCGGTGACGGCCGCTGCCCACGCCGGCGACCCGGTCCGCTCGAGCACGACGACCATGAGCGCCAGGCGACCTGCCCAGTCGCCGAGGAGCGACACCATGTCCGCCACCCAGAGGCGGCGGAAGTGCCGGAGGCGCAGCGGGGCCAGCAGGGTGGAGGCGCGCTGGCGCACCACTCCTCGGTCGTCGGTCGCCACAGGCTGACGGTACGGCTGGTTGACGCACTGCGCAAGGACGGTCACGCACCGTGACCGCCCGTGGAAGCGGGCGATCCGGGACGTTTGCCGCGAACCGCGGCGCGTGCGCGCTGGGCGGTCAGTCCCCGTCCGTCTGGACGCCCACCGGCATGCCCGCCTCGGCGTCCCTCGCCAGCTGCGGACGGACCCGGAACCAGATCCACACGCTGGTGGGCAGGAGCGCGAGGCAGAGGTACTGGGCGCCGGTGAGCCCGAGCAACCGCTCGTCGTTCACGCGCAGCGAGTCGGAGAGGAAGCGGGCGACGCCGTAGAACCCGGTGAAGATGGCCATGGCGACACCTGGTCCGGGCCGCGGCCGCCGCACGTACAGCACCACGGTGAGCAGCACGAAGAGCGCCACCATGTAGATGAGCTCGTAGAGCGCGGTCTGGTGGAACACCATCCCGGGCTGCAGCGGCACGGTGCCGATCAGCTCCTCCCGGACGCTGCCGCCGTCGTACCGCACGGCGAGCGGGAACGAGCTGAACGAGCCGAAGTGCTCACCCACCGAGTAGCAGCCGATGCGGCCGATGCCCAGGCCGATGCTGAGCCCGTAGGCGTAGCCGTCGAGGCTGTGCCACCGCGTCAGCCGGTTCCAGTGCCGGTACACGGGGTAGCCGGCGATCACCGCGAACACGAACCCGCCGGAGAACTGCAACCCGCCCTGCCAGATGGCCACGGCGTCGACCGGTGAGTCCAGCTCGTCGAGGTGGCTGAGCACCCAGGTGATGCGCGACCCGATGACGCCCGCCACCACCATGCGCATGGCGAGGCTGTAGGTGGTGTCGCGGGGGATGTGGAACTCCTCGCCGTAGCGCGCCGCGAGCCAGGCGCCGAGCAGCACGCCGACCGCGACCACCAAGCCGAACGTGCGCAGCGACAGCGGCCCGATCTCGATCTCCGGGAACGTGGTGTACGGGATCGCGCTCAGCACAGCCGTCGGCACCCGAGAGAGGTCACCCGGGCATGGTCGCAGTGCTACAGCGGCTCGTGCCAACCGCCGACCGGCGAGGCGAGGGCGTCGGCGACGGTGGGACCCCACGTCCCCTGGTGGTAGAGGCTCACCGGGTGCGGGTGCTCGATGGCGTCCTCGAAGATGCGCCACTGCTCGACGAGGGCGTCGGCCCGACCGAAGCGCCGGGTGTCCCCGGCCATGGCGTCCTCGAGGAGCCGCTGGTACGCCTCCTGGCGCTCGCCGAACACCTCCTCGAAGCTCACCTCGAGGTCGACCGGCCGGCTTCGGAGCTCGTCCCCGGGCATCTTCGTCTGGAGGTGGAGCATCACCCCGTCCTCGGTGCCGAGCCGGAAGCGGAGGTGGTTGGGGTGGGGCGCGGGCGACCCCGGCGGCGAGAACAGGAGCCGCGGCGGGGCGTTGAACTCAACCACCGCCTCGGTGGCTGTGACCGGTAGGTGCTTCCCGGTGCGGATGAGGAACGGCACGCCCGCCCACCGCCACGAGTCGATCTCGAGGCGCAGCGCCACGTACGTCTCGACGTCGGAGGCGGCGTCGACACCCGGCTCCTCGCGGTACCCGCGGTACTGGCCGCGGATGACCGATGCGGGTTCGACGGTGCGGACCTGGCGGAACAGCTTGCAGCGCTCGTCGCGCAGCGCCGAGGCGTCGGCGCCGGCCGGGGGCTCCATGGCCAACAGCGCGACCACCTGCAGCAGGTGGTTCTGCACGACGTCGCGGAGGGCGCCGACCGACTCGTAGAACCCGCCCCGACCTTCCACGCCGAAGTCCTCGGCCATCGTGATCTGGATGCTGGAGATGAAGTTGCGGTTCCACACCGGCTCGAGCATCGAGTTGGCGAAGCGGAACACCAGCAGGTTCTCCACGGACTCCTTGCCGAGGAAGTGGTCGATGCGGAACACGGAGCTCTCGGGGAAGGCGCGGTGGAGGATCTCGTTCAGCTCCAGCGCCGAGGTGAGGTCGCGCCCGAAGGGCTTCTCCACGACGACCCGTGCCCCCACCTGCAGCTCCTGGCTCTCGAGCCCGAGGATGACGTCGTCGAACAGGTCGGGCGGCACGGCCAGGTAGAACAGCGGCCGCTCCACGCCGAGCTCGCGCAGTCGGGTGGCCAGCGCCTCGAACGACGCCGGGTTGCGGTAGTCGCCCAGCACGAAGGAGATGCGCTTGGCGAGGTCCGACCACACGCCCTCGTCGACGTCGTCCTCCTTGGCCTCCACCGCCTCTCGGGCGTGCTGGCGCAGGCGGTCGTCGTCCCACTCCGACGACGCGAACCCGATCACCGGCACGTGGTCGAAGCCTCCGTCGTCGCCGGTGCGGGCCATGTGGTACACGGCCGGGAAGATCTTCTTCTTGGCGAGGTCGCCGGTGGCGCCGAAGAGCACCAGCGCGTCGGACGGAGCGTCGGCGCTCATGTGGCAGCCGGGTCGGCGGGCGTGACCGGCGGCTGGGCTTCGCCGGGGGCGTCCTCGGGCAGCACGGCGTGGCCCCCGAACTGCTCGCGCAGCGCGGCGATGGCACGCATCGCGACGTTCTCCTGGTCCTGGCTGACGAAGCGGGCGTGCAGCGCGGCGCTGATCACCGGGGTGGCGACGCCCCGCTCGATCGCCTCCTGCACCGTCCACCGCCCCTCGCCGGAGTCCTGGGCGACCGGCGCGAGCCCCTCGAGGCCGGGGCGCTGGTCGAGGGCCCGCACGAGCAGGTCGAGCAGCCATGAGCGGACCACGCTCCCCTCCCGCCAGGCGGACAGCGCGCCCTTGGCGTCGATGTTCAGCCCGGACCGAGCCAGCAGCTCGTACCCCTCGGCGTAGGCCTGCATCAACCCGTACTCCACGCCGTTGTGCACCATCTTCGTGAAGTGGCCGGTGCCCGGCACCCCGGTGTGGACGAAGCCGCCCTCCGGCGCCAGGGCATCGAACACGGGCTGCGCGAAGGCCACCGCCTCGGCATCGCCGCCCACCATGAGGCAGTAGCCCTCGGTGCGCCCCCAGATCCCCCCGCTCGTGCCCGCGTCGACGAAGCGGATGCCAGCTTCCGCCAGCACCCCGGCCCGACGGGCGCTGTCCCGCCAGTTCGAGTTGCCGCCGTCCACCACCACGTCGCCCTTGGCGAGGAGGCCGGCCAGGGTGGTGACGGTGTGCTCGGTGGGATCGCCCGCCGGCACCATCACCCACACGAGCCGCGGCGCGGGCAGCGCCTCGACGAGGGCGTCGAGGGTCGCGACGTCCGTGGCGTCGCTGAACGCGTCGTACCCGACGACCTCATGACCGGCGGCGCGCAGGCGCTCGGCCATGTTCCCGCCCATGCGTCCGAGACCCACCATGCCCAGCTTCACGAGGCGACTCCGAGGAGGTCGGCGAGCGCGACGCGCCCGGCCCGGATGCCGCGGCCCTGGAGCGTGCGCAGGTCACCGGCGGCCTGCGCCTGCTTCAGGTGGCCGAAGCCGAAGGACTGCCCCGGGATCTCCACCTCGTTGCGATCCTCGCCCGCGACCTGCACGCACACGATGGCTCGCGGCCCACCCTTGTGCAGCTGCCCGGTCGAGTGCAGGAACCGCGGGCCGAGCCCGAGGCTGGTGGCCACGCGGTGGCGGTCTCGGAGCGCCACGCGGGCCGCCTCGAGGCCGGTGACGCGCGGGTCGCCGGGGTCGACGAACGCCTGGAGGGCGAGGTGGTCCCCGGGCTCGAGCAGGTCGAGCAGGTCGCCGAGGGGCTGGACGGGCACCTCGGCTCCCCCCTCCGCCAGCACCTCGGAGGTGGCGGCCTTCGCCGCAGCCACGTCGGGCTGGTCGAAGGGCTGCACCCCGATGGCGGCGCCGGTGAGAGCGATGGCCAGCTCCATCGTGACCGCCATGTGCCCGATCCCGCGGGCGCTGGCGTCCGAGCCTCCGACGATGGCGGGATGGCCTGCCGCCTCGAGCTCTGGGATCGGGAGCTGCGAGAGGAAGAGGCGGTCGTCGCCGTAGACGGCCGGCGGACCGAGCGGCTCGCTCACGATCGGCACGGCGCCCGTGCCGTCCTTGCCCAGCGACTCTGCCACCAGCTGCTCCACCCAGAGGCCCATCGAGGTGAGCGCCGGGTCGAGCAGGTACGTCACCTTGTCCCGGCCCACGCGCACGCCAGCTGCGATCGCGGTGGCGAGGAGGACCGCCGGGTTCTGGTCGACGTCGACGTCGGGCGAGCTGTGGGTGAGCGCGTCGGCTCCTCCCGCCAGGAGCGCGGCGACGTCGGCGCCCATGAGGAGGCCGGGCACCACGCCGAACAGCGACAGCGCCGAGTAGCGGCCGCCGATGTCGGGGCGGTTCTCGAAGACCTCGTCGAAGCCTCGCTCGCCCGCCAGCGCGGCCAGCTCCGACCCCGGGTCCGTGATCACGGCGAAGCGACCACGACCGCCCGCTCGCTCCCACGCCCACTCGAGGTGGCTGCGCGTCTCGATCGTCGTGCCGGACTTGGATGAGGCGAGGTGGAGCGTGGTGGCGGGATCGCACTCGAGGCCGAACCTGGTGATCGCCGTGGGGTCCGTGGTGTCGAGCACGTGCAGCCGCGGACGCCCGGGCGCGGCCGGCAGCGAGCGGGCGAGGACCTCGGGGAACAGGCTCGACCCGCCCATGCCCATGACGAGGACGTGCTCGATCCCGTCCACCAGGGCATCGCACCGCTTGGTGAGGTCGGGCAGGTCGCGCTGCACCTCCTCGACCACCGGGATCCATCCGAGCCGGTCGGACAGCTCGGTGGGGTCGTCGCGCCAGAGGGTGTGGTCGGCCTCGTACAGCCGGCGGACCGCATCTCGCTCGAGCAGGTCGGATCGGATCGCGGACACCGCGTCGTCGAAGTCGCTCACGGTGCCCTGGTGTACCCGCTCATGCGGCCAGCGATGCCGCGGCGTCCCGAGCGGCGGCGATGACCTCGTCGACGACCTCGCCGGTGTGGGCGAGCCCGGGGAACAGCACCTCGTAGGCGCCGGGAGCGAGGGCGACGCCCCGCTCGAGCAGCGCGTGGAAGAACGCCGCGTACCGCGCCGTGTCGGTGCACTGCGCGGTGGCGTAGTCGACGGGCGCCTCCGCGCAGAAGAACACGCCGAGGAGGCTGTCGACCTGCGGGACCACCGCGGTGACCCCGGCGTCGTCGAAGGCGGACCGCAGCCCGGTGGCCAGCCGCTCCGCGGTGTGGGCGAGGGTGGCGTAGGCGGCCTTGTCGAGGAGGTCGAGGGCGGCCAGGCCCGCGGCCGTGGCGAGCGGGTTCCCCGAGAGCGTGCCGGCCTGGTACACGGGACCGAGGGGGGAGACCTGCTGCATCACCTCGCGCCGCCCGCCGTACGCACCGATGTTGAGACCGCCGCCGATCACCTTGCCGAAGGTCGTGAGGTCGGGCGTGACCTCGGTCCGCTCCTGCGCTCCACCGAACGCGACGCGGAAGCCGGTGATCACCTCGTCGAACACGAGCAGCGCGCCGACGCGGTCACACGCGGCGCGCAGGCCCTCGAGGAAGCCGTCGGCCGGAGCGACCAGCCCCATGTTCGCGGCGATGGGTTCGACGATCACGCACGCGGTGTCGTCGTCGAGCTCCGGTACCTGGTTGTACGGCACGACCAGCGTGTCGGACACCGCGGCTTCGGTGACCCCCGCCGAGCCGGGCAGCCCGAGGGCAGCGAGGCCGCTGCCCGCCTCGGCGAGGAGGAGGTCGCCGTGCCCGTGGTAGTTGCCGGCGAACTTCACCACTGTGCGCCGGCCGGTGTGCCCGCGCGCCACGCGGATGGCCGACATCGTGGCCTCGGTGCCGGACGAGACCAGCCGCACCAGCTCGACCGACGGCACGCGCGAGGTGATCGCCTCGGCGAGCCGAACCTCGCGCTCCGTGGGCGCGCCGTAGGACGTGCCGTCGGCAGCGGCGCGCTGCACGGCGTCGACGATGGCGGGGTGGGCGTGCCCGGCGATGATGGCGCCGTAGGACTGGACGAGGTCGATGTAGCGGTGGTCCTCGACGTCCCACACGTGCGCGCCCTCGGCGCGGGCGACGAAGTACGGCGTGCCGCCCACGCTCTTGAAGGCTCGCACGGGGCTGTTGACCCCACCGGGGATCACCTGCTGGGCGCGCTCGAACAGCTCCTCGTTGGTCACGGGGCGAGGAGGCCCTCGGCGGCTTCGCGCGCGAGGTACGTGAGGATCACGTCCGCGCCGGCCCGCTTGATGGCGGTGAGGTGCTCCAGGGCCACCGCGTTCCCGTCGATCCACCCACGCTCGGCCGCCGCCTTGATCATCGAGTACTCGCCGGAGACGTGGTAGGCCGCGATCGGGACGTCGGTGGCCTGGCGCGCCGCGGCGATGACGTCGAGGTAGGCGAGGGCCGGCTTCACCATGATCAGGTCAGCGCCTTCGTCGAGGTCGGCTTGGATCTCCGCCCGTGCCTCGCGCCCGTTGCGCGGATCCTGCTGGTAGCCCTTCCGGTCGCCACCTCCTGCGATCGTGACGTCGACCGCGTCGCGGAAGGGGCCGTAGAGCGCAGAGGCGTACTTGGCGGCGTAGGCGAGGATCGCCGTGCTGCTGTGACCGGCGCCGTCGAGCGCGCCGCGGATCGCGCCGACCTGGCCGTCCATCATCCCGCTCGGTGCGGTGATGTCCGCGCCGGCGTCCGCCTGCGCGACGGCGGCCCGCTGGTAGAGCTCGAGGGTGGCGTCGTTGTCCACGTCGCCGTCGGGACCGACGACTCCGCAGTGGCCGTGGTCGGTGTACTCGTCGACGCAGAGGTCGGCGATGAGCGCCATCTGGTCGCCCACCTCGGCGCGCAGGTCGGCCAGCGCCACCTGGACGATGCCGGCCGGGTCCCACGCACCGGATCCCTCGGCGTCCTTGTGCGCCGGGACGCCGAACAGGATCACAGCGGGGATGCCCAGGGCCGCCAGCTCGCTGACCTCCTTGCGGAGCGACTCGCGGGTGTGCTGCACCACGCCCGGCAGGCTGGCGATGGGTTGCGGCTCGGTGATGCCCTCCCGCACGAAGAGCGGCGCGACCAGGTCGTCGACGGTGACGCGGGTCTCGGCGACGAGCCGGCGCAGGGCCGGGGTGCGGCGCAGCCGGCGGAGCCGACGTTGGGGGAAGGCCACGAAGCTCAGGTCCTTCCGACGGGCAGGTCGACACCAAGCCGAAGGCGGCTGGCTTCGCCACGCCGCCGGGAGGCACTTGCGGAGGGCGATCTGAGCGAAGCGAAGCCCGGAGCAAGCATGGACTCAGGCTATCTGCGGCCCTGGACCCACCGCCCGGTCGACCAGCTCCTCGAGCAGCGTGACGTTGAGGTCCTCGATGCTCTCGACGACGAGGTCAGCGGCG
>JBJMHD010000159.1:0-23397 GCA_045807565.1 Acidimicrobiales bacterium
GGCGACCCGGTGATGACGAGCACGTCGCACGGGCAGGTGCCCCTCGACCTGGTGGGGATCCTGGACCCCTCGGGCATCGGCAGCCTCGACGCGATGGGCTTCACGTCGCTGGCGACCGCACGTCGCCTGTCGGGTCAGCCGAGTGCGGTCACCCAGGTGGCGCTGGCGCTGGAGCCCGGCGTGGACCGGAAGGCGTGGATCGAGCAGGCCAGCGCCTCGGTGCCCGAGGGCGTCGAGCTCACCGACTCGGGCGAGGCGCTGGCGACGTTCCGCACCCAGATCGGCGCGCTGAGCGGAGCGCTCACCGTCCTCGGAGCCGGGCTGCTGCTGATCGCCGCCTTCCTGATCTACCTCACGCTGTCGATGTCGGTCGCCGAGCGGACGCGGCTCTACGGCACGATGCGCGCCCTGGGCGCCACGCGCCGGCAGGTGCGATGCGCCGTCTACGCGGAGGCGCTCACGATCGGCGGGGTGGGGACGGCGCTCGGTCTCGTGCTGGGCATCGCCGTCGCCGCCGGGCTGCGGATGGCCACCGATCGCCTGCTCTCGCTGTTCGGCGGGCCGCAGCTCGCGCTGACGCCGTGGGTGTTCGCGGTCGCGGGAGCGGTCGGTCTCGGCATGTCGCTGCTGTCGGCCATGGTGCCGGCCCGCCGCGCCGCCCGAACGGACCCCGCGGCGGCGGTCCGCACCACCGCGGCCGATCCCGCCCTTCCCGCGGCGCGGGGCACCGTGGCCGCGATCCTCGCGGTGGCGGGAGCCATCGTGCTCACCCGGCCCGGGATGAACGCCGTGCTCATCGGCATGATCCTCCTCGGCGTCGGCGCGGTCCGCCTCGTGCCATACGTCATCCAGCCCATCGCCCGCGCCCTGTCGCCCATCGTCTCGAGGCTGTCGCGCGTCGGGGGTCGGGTGGCGGTGCAGCACCTCGCCGCCGAGCGCACGCGATCGGCGTACACGTTGGCCCTCGTGATGCTGGTGATGACGATGGCGGTGGCGATCCTGTCGATCTACAGCTCGTTCACGAGCAGCCTCGACCACCAGCTCCGAGCGACGCTCGGTGACTCGCTCTCGGTGCAGGCCGCGGCCTCCTTCGACGACGACTTCGTCGGCGCGCTCGCGGCCGTGGACGGCGTGTCGGCGGTCACCACCAGCCGTTCGGCGCCGGGCGCGTACGTCGGCCCCGACGGCGACCTCGTCAACGTCTACATCCAGGCCATGGATCCGGCCACCTACTTCAACGTCGGCAACCTGCTGATCACCGATGGCGACGCCGCGTCCACGGCCGCGGCGATGGCGGCGGGCGATGCCGTGGTGCTCCCGGTCCCGACAGCGCAGCGCCTCGGCGTCGGTCGCGGTGACACCGTGACGATGGAGACGCTGGTCGGTCGCCGCCCCTTCACGGTCGCCGCCGTGGCGGAGCTGAGCAACCTGCCCGCCGAGCTCCTGGTGGGTGTGCGCTCGGCTTCGCTCTTCGGGGCGACCGGAGTCGAAGAGGTCCTGGTCCGCCCCGACCCGGGCGTGACCCCGGACGTGCTCCGAGATCGCATCGAGTCGCAGCTCGGTGATCGCTCGACCTTCCTCGTCGTCACGGCCGACGAGTACCGCGCCGACACGCGCGGCCAGATCGGCGGCGGCATCAACAGCTTCTTCCTGCTGCTCGCGCTGGCCGCGGTGGTCGGCACCTTCGGGCTCGCCAACACGATGGCCGTGGCCGTGATGGCCCGGTACCGCGAGATCGGCGTGCTCCGGGCCATCGGCGCTCGGCGGCGCCACATCCGTGGCATGGCCGTCACCGAGGCGCTCACGCTGGCGGCGACCGCGCTCGTGCTGGCGCTGCCGCTCGGCCTGCTCGTGTCGCACCCGCTCCTCGAGACCACGAGGGACCAGCTGGGCGACCTCACCGTGCACTACAGCGTTCCGTGGTCGGTGGTGCCGGTGATGGCGGTGATCGCCGGGCTCGTCGCCGCCGGCGCCGCCGCGTGGCCTGCACGTCGTGCCGGCCTGATCGACATCGACGACACCCTGAGGTTCGAATGAGCACGCCCTTGAAGCAACGCGCCCTCGCCACCGTCGGGAACGTGGTCCGTCACGTACCGCACGACGGCACCCAGATCTTCTCCTTCGTGGCCAGCCCGAAGGTGCGCACCGAGCCTTGGGCGCTGTACCAGCGCTTCCACCGCCGCTCCCCTGTGCGCAAGGGCCCGTACGGGCTGTGGCTGGTGGCGTCGCACGCCGGCATCACCAGGGTGCTCCGCGACGCGCCCACCACCGTGGACGAGAGCCGCGCCGCCAACCTCCCGAGCGGCGGCGATCGCGACACCGAGTTCGGCCAGCTCATGAACAAGACCCTCCTCTTCACGGACCCGCCGGACCACAGCCGGCTCCGTCGGCTCGTGTCGCGGAGCTTCACGCCGCGCATGGTCGATCGCCTGCGCGACCCGATCGGCGAGCTCGTCGCCAAGCAGCTGGCCGAGCTCCGCCCCCGAGGCCGCGGGGACCTGATCTCCGACTTCGCCCTCCCGTTGCCCGTCGCGGTGATCTGCGAGCTCCTCGGCCTGCCGCCCACCGAGCGCGATCGCTTCATCGGGTGGGGGCGCGACCTCGCCCCGCGCTTCGACATCGACCTGTTCCGGGACGAGGAGGTGAACCGGCGCGGCGACGCCGCGGCCGCCGCCCTCACCACCTACTTCGACGACCTCCTCGACCATCCCGAGCGGTGCGACCCCGAGGGTCTCGTGCCGGCGCTGATCGCGGCCGAGGACGACGACGACCGCCTCGACCGGTCGGAGGTGATCGCGCTCTGCGCCCTCCTCCTGTTGGCCGGGTTCGAGACGACCACCAACCTCATCGGCAACAGCGTGGTGTCGCTGCTGCGCCAACCCGACCAGCTGGCCGCATGGCGGGAGGACCGCGTCGACCCGACGCTGGCCGTCGACGAGCTCCTCCGCCATGACGCGCCGGTGCAGTTCACCCAGCGGGTGCTGCTGGAGGACTTCGAGCTCGACGGCCACGTCATGCCCGCGTTCTCCCTGATCGCCCTGCTGCTCGGCGCCGGGAACCGCGACCCGAAGGTGTTCGACGACCCCGACCGCCTCGACCTCCGTCGCACCCCCAACCCCCACCTCTCGTTCTCGACCGGCATCCACCACTGCCTGGGCGCGGCGCTGGCGAGGCTCGAGGCCGAGCTCGCCGTGCCGGCGATCCTGCGCGAGCTGCCGGGGCTCGCGCTCGACGGCAAGCCGCGCTGGCGCGAGACGTTCGTGCTCCGGGGTTGCACCGAGCTGCCGCTGCGCTGGTCGGCGTAGCGCCGAGAGCCGGAGGCGCCCCGGCTCGCGCCGGTCGTCAGCGGTGCGCAGCGCCGACCGGCTCGAGGCGGTGGACGCCCCGCGGGCGCCACGCCAGGCCGTCGCTCTCGCCGAGGTGGTGGGCGAGCAGGTACACGATCGAGAGCCACATCTCCGTGCCCTGGAGGCCGCACGGCTGGTCAGGTGCGAACGCGAAGCCCTCACCGTCGACCCACCGGCGGCACGTGTCGGCGAGCATCGCGGCGAGCGCGTCGCGCAGCTCTGCCCGCCGGTGGTCGGTCTGCTTCGCTGCCAGCCAGATCGGGTGCACGACGTCGAGGACGTTGCACGCGCTCCGGTTGCGCTCCTCGAACCAGCCGTTCTCGCGGCAGTGGAGGGCGACGGTGTCGATCGCCGCCTCGGGGTGGGGCAGCGGGATGTCGAACTGGGCGTAGGTGCCGCGCGTGAGGCGGTAGAAGCCGTTGACCGGCATCAGCCAGCCCCAGGCGCCGCGGTCGACCTGCCCCCACATGCCGGAGTGGCGGTCGACCCGCGTGGTCAACCACCCCATCAGCGGCTCGAGGCCCACGATCGAGCCGTGGTACCGGCGGTTCAGGTAGACGGCGGTGCCGTAGAAGTCGACCCAGGCTCCCGCCGGCCACGCGAGCGTCGGCCAGGGCAGGCCGTCGAGGCGAGCCACCAGCTCGTCGGCCTCGAGCTGCTCCACGACGTGCACCGGTCGAGGCGGTGAGGCGCCGAGCACCTCGAGGGCGTACCCCACCGACAGCACGCCGTAGGCGTGGTACTCGGCGTCGAGCCGCAGCCGGAGGGGATCGTCGTCGAGGGGCGGCTCGCCGGGCTCAGGGAAGAGCCCGGTGGCCGGATCCTGGAGCCCCGACAGCCAGGCCACCAGGTCGTCGGTGGGGCCGGCGGCCGCCGGCTCGCCCAGCGCGGCGGCGATCTCGACGGCGTCGCACGTCGGGCGCACCTTCCACGCCTCACCGGGCGCGTCCACGTAGCCCGCGACCGCGTGCTGCCCGTCGGCACGGCACCGCTCGAGCACGTCGCGCCACTGCTCGGTCACCCGGCGGTCGAGCTCGGTGAGCGCATCCCGGCGCGGGCGCGACGGCCGCCGGTCCCGCCGGTCGTAGATGGTGCGAGCGGGCACGCCGCCGACCACGGAGTAGGGCGGCACGTCCTTGGTGACCACCGACCCGGCGCCCAGCACCGAGTGGGCCCCGACGGTGACGCCGTCGCAGATCACCACGTGGGTGCCGATCCACACGTCGTCCTCGACGACGATGCCCCGCTCGGTCAGCCCCTGCCACCAGATCGGGGTCTCGACGTCGTCGAACACGTGGTTGAAGCCGTACAGCGCGGCGTAGGACGCGATGCGCACGCCGTCGCCGAGGGTGACCCGTCCCGCCATCGTGACGTACGGGTTGAGGGTGCAGTCCTCCCCGATGGTGATGCGGTCGCGCAGCACGCACCCCTTGGCGACGTACGAGCGGTCGCCGATGGCGAGCGACTCGCAGGCGATCGACGCGTCCTCGGCGAGGTACACGCGGTCGCCGAGCGTCGCTCCGGTGCGATCCGAGATGGCGGCGTGCCGCTCCTCCTGCCCGGGCCAGGTCCCATCCTCGGACCACACCGCGTGCCACGGCTCGATCGCCACCTGCTCGTCGCTGATCGGGCGCTCGGCGTCCTCATCCCCCACGCGCCGATGATCGCACGACCTACGGCGCCCGTGGCGCGGCGGCGTGCGGCTGTGGTGACCAGCGGGCGCCCCGGTTCACCAGGAGCACCGCCGCCACCGTCAGCCCGGCACCGCACAGCACGCCGAGGGTGGGTGCGTCGTCGCGGGCGACCCAGTCGACGACGAACGCGCCCACGAGCTGCGCGGCGAGCATGGCCAGGGTGGTGCGGAGGACCCCGATGGCCGCCGATGCCGAAGCGAGGGACAGCACGATGGTCACGCCGAGCAGCCCGCCGGCGTACAGCCAGGGCTGCGTGGGCCACGTCGGTGCGTCGATGGCGCCGGCGAGCGCACCGGTCCCGGCGATGGCGACCAGGCAGGTCGTCCCGACCACGACGTTCACGAGGGTGGCCGCCATGGCGTCGCCGAGGGTGAAGGTGATGCGGGCGTTGCAGACGGACTGCAGGGCGGACCCAGCGCCGGCGCCGACGACGAACGCCACCAGGCCCGGTGCCAGGTCGCCCAGGGGCTGACCGATCTGGGTGACCACGACGGCGACGAGGGCGAGGGCGACCGCGGCCACCCGTCGACGTGTGATCGGTCGCGGGGTGCCCGGGGCGAGGCCGACGCCGTCCACGATCAGCCCGCCGGTCATCTGCCCGGAGAAGAAGGCGACGGAGAACACGGCGACGCCCAGGCGCTCGATGGTGATGACCCCCGACAGCACGACGACGACGCCGCCGAGGCCCGCGAGGTAGGTCCACCAGGGGACCGGCCACGTCGCCACGGACCGCAGGTGCCGGCGCGTGCCCGGTCTGCGGCTCACCACCACGAGGGCGGCCGCCAGCGCGACGAGGAAGTTCACCATCGCCGCCAGCAGCGAGCTGTGCAGCTCCACCGCCAGGTCGGCGTTGACCTCCGGTTGCACCGCGCCGCAGAGGCCGGCGCCCAAGGCGACCGTGATGGCGAGCGGCTCGGTGAGGCTCCCCGACCTGCCCCCGTCGCCCGCCATCCCCGGACGCTAGGTCGCGCCCGACTGATCCCCTTGGTCACCGCTACCGTCGCGGCCCATGGCGGACAAGGCATGGGACGTGGACTACCTCGTGATCGGCGCCGGTCTGGCGGGGCTGGCGTTCACCGACGCCCTCATCACGGAATCCGACGCGAGGGTGCTCATCGTCGACCGCAGGCACGGCCCCGGAGGCCACTGGAACGACGCCTATCCCTTCGTCCGCCTGCACCAGCCGTCGGCCTTCTACGGGGTCGCGTCGCGGAACCTCGGGGAGGACCGCATCGACGAGAGCGGGCCGAACGCCGGCTACTACGAGCGCGCCACCGCCGCCGAGATCTGCCACTACTTCCAGGAGGTGATGGAGGAGGACCTGCTGGGCTCGGGCCAGGTGGACTTCCTCCCGATGCACGACGTCATCGAGGACGGCCCCACGGCAACCGTCACCTCGCGCATCACCGGCAGCACGGCCACCGTCAACGTGCGCAGGAAGGTGGTCGACGCCCGCTACCTCGAGAGCGTCATCCCGGCGACGCACACGCCCGCCTTCATCGTCGACGACGGGGCGCGCTGCGTCCCGGTGAACGGCCTGGTCACGGCCGAGGGTCCCGCCGGGGGGTACGTGATCCTCGGCGCTGGCAAGACCGGCATGGACGCGTGCGTGTGGCTGCTCGAGCAGGGCGCGGCGCCCGAGCAGATCACGTGGGTGAAGCCGCGCGAGGCGTGGATGATCGACCGGGGCGAGCTCCAGCCCCGCGAGAAGGTCGGCACGTTCATCATCGCCTACGCCGACTCGGTGGAGGCATCCGCCGAGGCCACCTCGGTGCCCGACCTGTTCGAGCGGCTCGAGTCGCGCGGCTCGCTGGTCCGCCTCGACCGGGACGTTGCGGCGACGATGTTCCGCGCGCCGATCCTGAGCGAGTACGAGCGCGAGAGGCTGCGCACCATCGAGCACGTCGTGCGCGGTCGGCGGGTCCGGCGGCTGCAGGCGGATCGCATGGTGATGGACGACGGCAGCGAGGTGCCCGTCCCGTCCGGCGCGCTGTTCGTCGACTGCACGGCGGAGGGGCTGCAGTCACCGCCCGTGCGGCCGATCTTCGAGGAGCGCCGCGTCACCCCGCAGGGGATGCGGGAGGGGAGCCCCTCGTTCAACGCCGCGATGGTCGGGTACCTCGAGGCCACCCGCGGGGACGACGTCCAGGCCGCCAACGCCCTCGCCCCGCCGAACCGCTACCCGAACACCGCGCTCGACTGGATCCGTCAGCGCCACATCTCGATGACGGCGCAGCAGGGCTGGGACCAGACCCCGGACATCGGCGCGTGGATGGAGGGCTGCCGCCTGAACATCGCGGCCGGCATGCTCGACCACGCCGCCGAGCCCGGGGTGGGCGAAGCCCTGGGCACGTACCTCGGCAGCTACGCGCCGGCGCTCGAGAACCTGGCCCGGCTCCGGGCCGAGGCGGGCGACGCCGCCTGATCGCTCCCCACGACATCTAGCCCGCCGTGATGCGCACGCAGCAGTAGCCCGGCTCCGGCTCGAGGCGGGCGTCGAGGCGATCAGCAGGCCCGAGCCCCTCGAGGAGCCCCCCGAGGAAGTCGAGGTTCATCCCGCACACGAGGGAGCGGTGCTCCTCGGCCAGGCGGTGGAACGGGCAGTTCAGCAAGGCGATCTCGCCGCGCGCCCCGAGCGAGGGCTCGTAGCCGTGCCGGGCGAGCACATCGACCACGGCGTGGCGTCGCGCCGCGGAGGAGGTCCGCTGCCCGGCGGCGGCCGCCGCCTCCTCGCCGATGACCTTGCCGGCGGCCCGCGCCGTGGCGCTGAGGGACGCACCGATCGGCGCGCTCGTCCGCTCCGACTCAGCGATGGCCGTGGCCAGGAGCGAGCCGGCGAGGTCGTAGCGGCGGTCGGGGATCGAGGCGGCGACCTCGTCGGCGACGAGTCGGTAGAGCTTGGAGGGTCGGCCGGCGCCGGGCCCGGTCCGCCCGCTCGTGCGCTCGAAGCTGACCTCCACGATGCCGGCGTCGGCCAGCTTGTCGAGGTGGAAGGCCGCCACGGACCGGGCGACGCCGACGGCTTCGCACGCCTCGTCGCGGGTCACCCAGCCGTCGCGATCGGCGAGGAGCTTGTAGAGGTCGCGGCGCAGCGGCTGGTCGAGGGCGGCGATGCCCCCGATCCGCCGGGCCAGCTCGGTGTCGTCCATGGTCCGCATTCTAAAAGAACAAATCCTTGACGAAACAGGATCCTGACTTCTATGGTACATAAAAGTCATCTTTAGAAGGAGGAGCGGATGTCCACCATCACCACCACCCCCGGTCCCGTCGCCGCGACCCCGACGGCGCGAGGCCGCCTCGACGACCCGGCCTTCCAGGCCTTCACGCTGCTCCGGATCGGGTTCACCGTCGCCCCGATCCTGTTCGGCATCGACAAGTTCCTCGACTGGCTCGTGGACTGGCGCACCTACCTGGCGCCCGAGATCAACGACCTCGTGCCCGGCAACGCCCACCAGGCGATGCTGGTCGTGGGCGTGATCGAGATCGTCGCCGGCCTCGTGGTCGCCGTCCGCCCCCGCTTCGGCGGCTACCTCGTGGCGGCGTGGCTGGGCGCCATCATCGTCAACCTCCTGCTGCAGGCGGACTTCTACGACATCGCCCTGCGCGACTTCGGTCTGCTGATCGGCGCCGTGGCGCTGGCCCGGCTCGCCACCGCCTTCCCCCGGTCGGCGACGAGGTAGCGGACCCGCCATGACCACCGCGTTCGTGCTGTCGGGCGGCGGGAGCCTCGGTGCCGTGCAGGTCGGCATGCTGCAGGCCCTCGCCGCCCGCGGGGTCGAGCCCGACCTGCTCGTCGGGACCTCCGCTGGTGCGCTCAACGCCGGTTACCTCGGCGGCCACGGGCTGACCGACGCGTCGCTCGAGGAGCTCGCGGCGGTGTGGTGCGGGCTCCGCCGGCGGGATGTCTTCCCGTTGGAGCCCGCCCGACTGGCGGCTGCTGCCCTGGGTCGCACGCCGTCGCTCTGCTCCAACCGCCCGCTGCGCCGCCTCATCCAGGAGCGGCTGGCGTTCGAGCGGCTCGAGGACGCATCCATCCCGGTCCACGTCGTCGCCACCGACGTGCGGACAGGGGAGGAGGTCCTCCTCTCCGAGGGCGTCGCCGTCGACGCCATCCTCGCCAGCGCCGCGATCCCCGCGGTCTTCCCGTCCGTCCGGATCGGTGATCGGGACCTCGTCGACGGCGGCATCGCCGACAACGCCGCCATCGCCCAGGCCGTCGCCTTAGGCGCCGACGTGGTGTACGTGCTGCCCACCGGCTACGCGTGCGCGCTGGGATCGGCACCATCGACCCCGCTCAGCAGCGCGATGCACGCGCTCACGTTGCTCATCGAGCAGCGGCTTGTCCTCGAGGTCGCGCACTACGCCGACCGCGTCGACATCCGGGTGCTCCCACCGCTGTGCCCGCTGTCGGTGAGCTCGATCGACTTCGGCCAGGCGGCCCTCCTCATCGACCGAGCGCGCACAGCCACGGCCCGATGGCTCGACGAGGGCGGCCCGAGCCTGGCCCACCCCGAGCGCTTCCTCACCCTGCACCGTCACCACCCCACCCTCGAACCCAGCCACGGAGGCCACGCCGCATGACCCTCACCGGTCCGACGCTCACCGATCCGACCCCCGCCGACTCGACGCCCATGGGCTCCACGCCGCGCCTCGAGCTCATCCGGGGCGGCGCCGACATCGACCTCGTCCGTGCCGAGCGCGCCGTCGCCGACCTCCTCGGCGCCCTCGGACAGGACGTCTCCGACGAGCACATGCAGGAGACGCCGCGCCGCGTCGCCGCCGCGTTCGCCGAGATGCTGACCCCGCGCTCGTTCAACCTGACCACGTTCCCCAACGACGAGGGCTACGACGAGCTCGTCGTGGCGCGGGACATCCCGTTCCACTCGCTGTGCCAGCACCACCTGCTGCCGTTCAAGGGCGTCGCCCACGTCGGCTACCTGCCGGGCGAGCGCATCCTCGGCCTGTCCAAGCTCGCTCGGGTCGTGGAGCTCTTCGCCCGTGGCCTGCAGGTCCAGGAGCGGCTCACCAAGCAGATCGCCGACTGGCTCGAAGAGCAGCTGGCGCCGAAGGGCGTCGGCGTCGTGATCGAGGCCGAGCACCTGTGCATGTCGCTGCGCGGCGTGCAGGCCCACGGCTCGAAGACGGTGACCTCGGCGCTGCACGGCGTCCTCCGCACCGATCAGCGGTCCCGTGCCGAGCTCTTCGCCCTGGCGGGGGTGCGGGCATGACCCGCTCGACGCTCGTCATCGTCGGCGCCAGCCTGGCCGGCGCCAAGGCGGCCGAAGGAGCTCGTGACGCCGGCTTCGACGGACGGGTCGTGCTCATCGGCGACGAGCCCGGCGCGCCCTACGAGCGCCCCCCGCTGTCCAAGACGGTGCTCCGGGGCGAGGCCGAGCCCGAGACCGCCCGGGTCCACCCCGAGGACTTCTACCGTGCGCACGACATCGAGCGCGTCACCGATGCCGTCGCGACGCTCGACACCGTGCGCCGCCGGGTCGAGCTCGTGGGCGGAGGGTCGGTGCCGTTCGACTCCGCGGTCCTCGCCACCGGCGCCGAACCTCGACGGCTGTCAGGACCGGGCGCCGACCTCGACGGGATCCACCACCTGCGCACGGTCGACGACGCCGTCCGGCTTCGCGACGCCATCCGCACCGCGGAGCGGGTCGCCATCGTCGGAGCCGGCTGGATCGGCTCCGAGGTGGCGGCCTCCGCTCGCCAGATGGGCGCCGACGTCGTCGTCATCGACCCGGCACCGGTGCCGCTGCACCGCGTGCTGGGTGAGGAGATCGGCGCGATGTTCCGTGACCTGCACGCCGACCACGGCGTCACGCTGCGGCTCGGCGTCGGCGTGAAGGCGCTGCAGGGCACCAAGACGGTGGAGTCCGTGGTGCTCGACGGGGGAGAGGTCCAGGACGCCGACGTCGTGGTCGTCGGGGTCGGCGTCGTCCCGCGCACCGAGCTGGCGCGCGACGCGCTCGGGCTGCGCGTCGAGGACGGAATCGTCGTCGACCAGCACCTCCAGACCTCGGTGCCCGGGATCTTCGCGGCGGGCGACGTCGCCAGTGCCTGGCACCCCCACTACCGCCGGCACCTGCGGGTGGAGCACTGGGCCAACGCCCTCAACCAGGGGACGACCGCCGGCCGCAACGCGGCGGGGGAGGACGGCGTGTACGACCGCCTGCCCTACTTCTTCTCCGACCAGTACGACCTGGGCCTGGAGTACGTCGGCCACAGCGCACCGGGCGATGCCGTCGTGATCCGCGGCGACCTCACCACCCGCGAGCTCATCGCCTTCTGGCACACCGACGGGGTCGTCAGCGCCGCCATGAACGTCAACGTGTGGGACGTGGTCGACGACCTCAAGGCCATCGTGGCGTCGGGCCAGGCGATCGACACCGGACGGCTCGCCGATCCCGACGTGCCCCTCGGCGACCTCGCCGGCTGAGCCCGCGCCAGGCCGGCGCGAGGCCGGCGGGAGGTCGGCGGCCCTCAGTCCGCCGGCGCGGCGCGCGCGAGGAGCTCCACGAGCTCGCCACGGGACGGGCCCAGCTTGCGTGGCTCCTTGGCGGCCAGGATGTCGAGGGTGTGCTGGGCGTGGGCGATGACCTCGGGGTCGTCGAGCACGCATTCGGGCGGTTCGACGAGGTTCATGCGGCGCAGCTGGGCTCGGCCGAGCACCGGATCACGCGTGGCGCCCGCGGCGATCCCCCGCAGGAGCCGTTGTCGATCCATCTCGTCCTGGTCGTCGGCCGGGATGTCGGTGCCGTCCCAGTCGTAGATGCGCATGCGGTCCATCGCGGCTGACTCGCGGTACACGCTGTCGGCTTCGGCCCGCACCGCCTCGTCGTAGGCGAGCGCCATCGCGTCGCAGTCGCCGCTCGCGGCGTGGGCGTCGGCGGCCGCCACCGCCGCGAAGGCGTAGGTGAGGGCCATCGACGCTCCCCAGCCGTACTGGGGGTTGGTCGTGCACAGCGAGTCCCCGACGGGGAGCACGCCCCGGACCAGAGGTGCGCCGTCGACGACCAGCTGCCGACGGACGTTCTGGTGGCCGGCCATGAACGACGGGCTGCCCAGCGGCTCGGCGTTGTCGGGTGCGACCCACACCGCGAGCGACGGGATGCTGTCGACCACCGCCTCGAACGCCCAGTCGTGGCGGAGCACCCGGAGCTCCTTGTCCGCCGGGTCCGCGAACAGCCCGATCCCGAAGGCCCTGTTGTCACCGGTGAACGGCACGGCGGTGAGGCGCTCGAGCGGCACGGCGGTGCCCACCAGCCAGAGCTGGGACATGGTCGAGCTCGGCGACTGCCGGTAGTGGCGGGTGTAGTAGGCCGCCCGGCAGTCCTGGACCTGCTCCGGCACGTGCACGTCGCGGTCGCTCGTCAACCAGCCGGGCACTGGTGTCCGTCGGCCGGCGCAGTCGAGCACGACGTCCCCGGTGAGCTCGGTGCCGTCGTCGAGCCGTACGCCCACGACCCGGGGCGGGTCACCGGCGGACCCGTCGTAGAGCAGCCCCGCCGCGGCGGCCGGACAGCACATGCTGACGCCGGGCTCGGCCTCCGCGACGCGCCGCAGGGCGAGCTCGAAGCCGGGGCGCCGACACCACACCGAGGTGAACGCTTCGTCGCTCTCCTCCCACAGATCCGGTGGGGCCAGCTCCCTGAAGAAGTTCGTCTCCGTCATGCCGTTGGCGAGCAGCCGGTCGACCACCTCGGGGATGTGCTCGAGCAGCAGGGTCCGCGCGCGGGCGCTGAACCCATGGGGTTGCCGGAACTGCGGCACGCCCGGCCGCTCCCAGGTGACGAACGCCTCGTCACAGCTCTCCGTGTCCGGTGAGGGATCGCGCTCGATGACGTCGACCTGCCACCCTCGTCGCGCCAGCCCCACCGCGGCGGCGAGCCCACCCACACTTCCCCCGATGACGACCGCCCGCATCTGCGCCACCCCCTCCGCTCGCGCTGCAGCTGCGCACGAGATCATCGCATCGGGGCGGACCGTGTGCTCGTGGTCACCGAGCCGGCCGGGTCAGGTCTCGATCTGGATCGAGTCGACGATCGCCTGCATCTCGGCGAGGTCTGCCGCGGTCGTCTCGGGCGACGAGGTGGTCACGATGGCCAGGCGGGTGCCGTCCACGTCGAGGATCCAGAAGTCCTCGGTGCGCCCGGGCTCGCCGTTGTAGCCGTAGAACGACCCCCCGTTGTTCTCCGCGATCCAGCTGTGGAGCGAGTCCTCCTGGCAATCGCTGAAGAGTCGATCGGCGCCTTCGCCCGTGTACGGCAGGTCGGGGACGGTGAGCTGGAGGTGCTTGCCGCGGTAGCCGAGCTTCGTCACATCGCTCGGCGGTGCCGTCACCTCGAACGGCGCCAGCCCGGTGAGCGCAGTGGCCAGGTCCTCGACGCTCGGTCCGACAGCCGGATCGGCCGGTCGGTGGTCCTCGCAGCCGTCGCGCACCACGTTCGTCACCGTGGTGATGCTGACGCCGGCGTGTCCGGTGTCGTAGAACTTCACCGCGCCGAGCCATTGCGACCAGCCCTTGTCATGGACGTCGTAGGTGACCGTGAGCGGCGTGGCCGGGTCACCGTCGGGGTCGATGACGTAGCCCCCCGGCTCGAGCGCCGAGAACCCCTCGACCGTCATGACATCCCGGCGACCGTCCGCCCGCGGTTCGGTCGTCGTGGTCGACGAGGTCGACGATGCCGTCGTCGACGAGGTGCCGTCCGCGGAGGCGCCGTCGTCGTCGTCGCTGCACGCGGCGGCTCCCATCAGCAGCGCGCTCGCGCACAGGTACAGCGTCCATCGCCTCATGTCCTGCCCCTTCCCCGTGTTGCCCCCGTCGTCCTCCCGAGGGTTCAGAACGTGTAGACGCCGCGCTGGCGCGTTCCGTGGCACAGAAGTTCGTGGGGTGGATCGCCACGGAACGCCCGCCCGCGGCGTCTAAGGAGGCGTGGAGGGGCGCGGGGTGCACGCGGTTGGCAGGATCCCTGTTCGGGTGGACGACTTCACGGGCTTCTATCGAGACGCGTACCCGGCCGCGGTGCGGCTGGCGTGGCTGTTGACGCACGACCATGCCGCAGCCGAGGACGTCGTGCAGGACGCGTTCGTCCGACTGCGTCCGCGCCTCGCCGGCATCGAACAGCCCACGGCGTACCTCCGGGCCGCGATCGTCAACGGGTGCCGCGACCGCGCCCGCTCGGCGGGGCGAGCGGATGCCGGCTGGCGCCGCATGCGGGTGATCACACAGGTGTCGTCGATCGACAAGCCGGACGAGCTGCTCGATGCCGTCGCCCACCTGCCCTACAAGCAGCGGGCGGTGGTCGTCCTGCGCTACTGGGCCGACCTGCGGGAAGCGGAGATCGCGGAGATCGTCGGCGTCAGGCCGGCCACCGTTCGGTCGATCACGGCGCGGGCACTGCAGCGTCTGAGGAAGGAGCTGCCCGATGACCACTGAGCTGGAGCGGCGGCTCCGCGATGCGCTCGACGAGGACGCCCAGCGCGCCCGTCTGGTCAACCCGCGCCACCCCGCCCTCACCGACGTGCGGGACCTCGTCGTCGATCGCTCCCCCCGCCGTGGTGCGCGGCTGGTCGCGGTGGCCGCCGTCATCGCCGTCCTCGCGCTCGTCGCCGCGGTGACGATGTTCGACGACGACCAGAGCGTCGACACCACCCCTGCCATCGCCGCATCCGAGCTGGGCACCATCGTCACCGGCAACGGCTGTGCGTTCGGCATCGCCGGGGAGCCGGTGGTGATGCAGACAGATCCGGGCGAGCTTCCCCTCCTGCCGCGCTTCCCGCTGCGCGAGGGCGAGGGCTGGGCTCACACCAGCGTCGGCGTGCAGGACGTCGAGGTCAGCGTGCCGGGCCACGAGCTGGCCGACCAGGGCGCTTGGAGGATGGAGGACATCGACCTCCAGCGCGGTCCGGCGACCGTGTGGTTGGACGGCCCGCCCAGCGGCCCACAGGACAGGCCCTTCGTGCAGGTCCGCTACTTCCCGGGTGCGGCGGCGCCGTGCAGCTCCTTCACCGTGACCGCCGACGGCGGCACCGAGGCAGAGAACCGCGAGACCGCGATCGCGTTCGCCGAGCGCATCGTCCTGCCTGCCGAGTTCCCGGCCGCCGACCCGCACGATGCCGACGCCGGCTCGATCGCCGGCCTGGAGCTCACCGGCACGAGGTGGGCGATCTTCGACTCCTCGGCGGGACCGATCAGCGCCCCGATGGAGTTCGGCGGCCCGTCGGTGACCTGGGACAACGGGTGTGCCCCCGCCATCGCGAGCTATGCGCTCGATCGAGATGGAGGAGCCCTCGTCCTGTCGGACCGGGTGGCGGGTCAGGGGTGCGGGCCGCCGACCACGGCGGGCCGGACCCCGCACTACGCCGTGATCGACGCGGTGATGGACGCCGAGCGCGTGCCCGTCCGCCAGGCTCGCGGCCTCCTCTACCTGGGCGACCCCGACGGTGACTTCATCGTCCTCGCCCCGTCGGCCGAACCGGCGGCTACGCCGGTGACGCTGCCCGAGCCCGGCGACCAACCCGCCGACGCCCAGGCCGCCGAGGCGGAGATCCGCTCCGCCCTCCTGACCCTCGCCGACACGTCGATCTCGGCAGAAGCGCGGGCCCCGCTCAGCGAGCGCCCTGCGACCTGGCTCGCCGCCGCCCACGACACCACGCGCACCCAGTACTGGGACCTCATCCAGACGATCCGGGAGAAGGTCCGCGAGGTCGTCTTCGTCAGCCCCACCCACGCCGTCGTCAGCATGGAGTGGATCGCCGACGACCCGGTCGTGCCCCGGGACCACGTCATCGACGCGCTGCTGGTCGACGGTCACTGGGTCATGGCGATCGCATCGAGCTGCGAGGGGTTCCGCCTCATCGGGGTCGAGTGCGACATGAGCCTCTGAGCGCCGGGGGCCACGTACGGCCGGTGACAGACTGAGGGCGTGTCGACGCGAGACGAGGTGCTCGAGGACGCACGGGCCGCCTACGACCGCAGCGACTGGTCCGCGGCTCGGTCGGCGCTGCTCGAGGCCGATGCGGCGGACGCGCTCGGGCCCGAGGACCTGGAGCGGCTGGCCTGGGCGTGCCGGTGGACCGGCGACGAAGCGGCCTTCCTGGACGCGCTCGAGCGCGCCGAGGTGGCGTTCCTCGCCGGCGGGCTGAAGCCGGGGGCAGCGCGCATGGCCCTGGAGCAGGCCCGCCACAACATGCAGATGCTCAACGAGCTCGTCGCCGTCTCCTGCTTCGTGCGTGCCATGGGGCACCTCGACGGCGAGCCGGAGTCGCCCGAGCACTCCCAGGCGCTGTGGTCGCTGTCCTTCACCCAGATGGCTGAAGGCGATGCCCAGGGAGCCCGGGCGTCGCTGGAGGAGGCGCGGGCGATCGCCCGGCGGGTGGGGAGCCCGGGTCTGGAGGCCCTCGCGGTGCAGGGGCTGGCGCACCTCGCCGTCACCGAGGGCGATCGGAGCGAGGTGCTGCCGCTGCTCGACGAGGCGGCGGCGCTGGCCATGCGGCCCGGCGTGGCGCCGGTCCACGCCGGCTACGTGTACTGCGCGGTGATCTCGGTGTGCCGCGCCCTCTGCGACTGGGGCCGAGCCACGGAGTGGACGAAGGTCTCGACGCGCTACTGCGAGCGCGAGTCGATCTCCGGCTACACCGGCCTCTGCCGCTTCCACCAGGGCGAGATCGACCGCCTCCACGGCAACCTGGCCGACGCCGAGGCTCGGGTCCTGAAGGCCTGCGAGGAGCTGCTCGCCGTCAACCGGTTCAGCGCCGGCTGGGGCTACAGCGAGCTGGTCGAGATCCGCGTCCGGCGCGGCGACCTCTCTGGTGCCGAAGAAGCGCTCGCCCAGGCGGTGGCGCTGGGCGACGACGGTCAGCCCGGGCGGTCACGCCTGCTCCTCGCCCAAGGTGACGCCCGGGGCGCGGCGCGCAGCGCGGCGCGCGCGCTTGCGGATCCGGGCTTCCTCGCCCGAGAGCGCCGGGTGTTCGTGCTGCCCGTCCACGTCACCGCCAGCCTGGCCTTGGGCGACGACCACGCCGCCGCCGCCAGCGCGGCCGAGCTGGCGGACCTGGCTCGACGGCTCGGGACGCCAGGACCGGCGGCCGCGGCAGCGGTGGCGCGGGGCCAGGTCGCCCTCCACGCCGGCGACACCGAGGCGGCGATCACCGCCCTCCAGGAGGGCGTGCGCACCTGGTCCGAGGTCGACGCCCCCTACGAGGCGGCCCAGGCACGCGTGCTGCTGGCTCGGGCCCTGACCGCGGACGGCGACGAGGCCGGCGCCCGCCTCGAGCTGAAGGCCGCCGCCCGGCTGGTGGACGAGCTCGGCGTGGCCGTCGACCTCGACATCAGCCCGCCGCGTGCGCCCGAGACGGAGCGGGCCGTCCGCACGTTCCTGTTCTCCGACATCGAGGACTCCACCCGGCTGGCCGAGGCGATGGGCGACGAGGCGTGGGAGCCGCTGCTGCGGTGGCACGACCGCACGCTGCGCTCCGAGTTCGCTCGCTGGCGCGGCGAGGAGGTGAAGCACGGCGGCGACGGGTTCTTCGTCGCCTTCCGGCAGCCCGACGACGGCATCGCCTGCGCGGCGGCGATCCAGCGCGCCCTCGCCCGCCATCGGGCCACCCACGGGTTCGCGCCCACCGTACGCATCGGGCTGCACGCCGGCGACGCCACCGCTCGCGACGACGACTACTTCGGTTCCGCCGTCACCCGTGCCGCTCGCATCGCGGGGGCGGCCGCGGGCGGCGAGGTGCTGGCCAGCGCGGATCTGGTCGCCCGCTGCCAGCACCCCGTCCCGGTGGCAGACGAGCGCATCCTCGACCTGAAGGGCATCGCCGACCTGGTACCCGCCGTCGCCATCCGGTGGACGGACGCCGGCGGTGAGACGTAGGCGGGAAGATCCGTGGCGTTGCGAGCGGCGTGGTGGGCCATCACGATCGACTGCAACGACCCTCGCCGCGTCGCTGACTTCTGGGCGGCGCTGCTCGGTTGCGAGGTGCTCGAGGTCGGTCCCGATCGGCCGGGCTGGCTCCGGCTGCAGCCGGTCGGCGCCACCGGGCCGTTCATCAACTGCCAGCCCGTGGACGCGCCCCGCGTGGGGAAGGTGCGCATCCACCTCGATGTGCTGGTCGAGGACCCCGATGCCGCGGTCGAGCGGGTGGTCGAGCTCGGCGGCGCCGACACGGGTGTCCGCGAGGAGCTCGATCGCGGACGGATCGCGGTGATGAGAGACGCGGAGGGCAACGAGTTCTGCCTCCTGTCGCCACCGGCGCCGCAGGCGTGACAGATGAAGAGCCGTGGGGCTGCGACGGGGCCGCGCAGCTGGTGTGCGTGCGACGCTGGTCGGGTGCTGGTGATCGACGCCGCCAACGTGATCGGCTCCCGTCCGACGGGGTGGTGGCGTGACCGGCCCGGTGCGGCGCGCACGTTCACGCAGCGGGTGCGGGCGACGGTGGCCGCGGGGCACCTGGAGCCGCCGGTGACCATCGTGCTGGAGGGACAGGCCAAGCGGGGAGCCGAGGAGGGCGTCGTGGACGGCGTGGAGGTCGTGCACGCGCCAGGAGACGGAGACGACACGATCGCCACCATCGCCATCGCGGCCGGCGCACAGCAGCGCAAGGTGGTGGTGGTCACCGCCGACCGGGGCCTGGCGCAACGGGTCCGCGACGCCGACGGCGAGGTCGTCGGGCCGACCTGGCTGCTCGATCGCCTCCTCGAAGCGTGACGCGCGATCGCCGCTGAGCGGAAGGTCCGTCAGCGGGCTGGGTTCGCCAGCTGCTTGACCATCAGCACGCGACCGGGGCTGCCGGTGATCGCCTCGTAGCGACCGTGGCGCTTCTCGGCCTCGACCCGGAAGCCGGCGCGCTCGTAGAGGCGTCGAGCGGGGTTGTCGATCGACGTCGTCAGCGAGAGGGTGGGCGCGCCCCGTTCCTGCGCCACCCGCTCGACCTCCTCGAGGAGCTTGCCGCCCAAGCCCTCGTTGCGATGGGCAGGATCCACCTGGAGCTCGACGAGGTGGATGCCCTGCTCGGTCGCCGTCATGTCGACGGCGGCGCGGGCCAGCGATCGCCACCCGGCCGCGAGCGCGCCGAGCACCCCCATCGCCTTCACCGCGCACCCCGCGACGATCTTGAGCGAGGGGACGTCGCCGCCGGCCGAGAGCTCCACGAACCCCGCCGGCACGCCGTCGACCTCCAGGATGATCACCTCGGCGGAGCCGCCCTCCAGGCCGCGCGCCAGAAGCAAGGCCTGGAGCCGCCGCGCCTTCTCCGCCGACCCGGCCATCGCCGCCGCGTCCCTGGAGGGCGACCGGAACTGGATCTCCATGAGGGCGTCCACGTCGTCGACGACCGCCCGTCGGAACTCCGTGCCGCCCGCCACCCGCCGATCCTTGCCGCCCAGCCCGTGGACGGCAATGGTCCGGTCGACATCGCGACACGCGTGGTAGGGACGGGAGATGAGCCACGCCGACAAGCCGGAGGGACCGAGGCCGCCGCGGCTGCTGTCCGGGGGCAACCCGCAGATCCCCAAGGGGGAGGGCGATGGTCCGGTGCAGGCCTACATCGCGGCCATGCCCGGGTGGAAGCGAGCGGTGGGCGAGCGGATCGACGACCTCGTGATGCGGACGGTCCCGCACGTGCACAAGGCGGTGAAGTGGAACCAGCCCTTCTACGGCAACGAGGGCGACGGCTGGTTCATGGCGTTCCGCTGCTACACGGGCTACGTGCAGCTGCAGCTCTTCCGGGGCGCGTCGCTCGATCCGGTCCCGCCCAAGGCGTCGAAGCACGCCGAGGTCCGCTACCTCGACATCCACGAGGACGACGACCTCGACGAGGACCTGCTCCGCTCATGGATCGAGCAGGCGAGCGCACTGCCCGGCGAGAAGCTCTGACTGCCTGACGGCCTGAAGGTCGTCGTCAGTCAGGTGCCCATCGCCTCGTTGGCGACGGCGCACACGCTCGACCAGCCGATGGGACCGTCGAGGTCGTAGAGCGTGCACGTGCCGATCGCGAGCCCGTCGGCGGCGAGGTGGTCGGCGACCTCGAGCCCGATCCAGTCCGAGCCAGGCGGGCGGGCGAGGAACAGCGTGAGGTCGGCGTTGATGAACGACAGGCCCTCCGCCCCGGCGTTGGCCAACGGGTTGGGCAGGTCGGCCGAGAGCGCCGCCCGCACGAGCGGGGTGAGCGGCTCGCCGGCGACGAGCGGCCGGTTGTCCCGGGACCACACCTGCTTGCGCTCGTCGCTCCAGAACCCACCGGGGTTGGCGAGCCGGATCTCCCACTCGCCCGGCGGCTGCTCGGTCCCGTCCGGACCCTGCAGAACGGGCAGCTCGTCGGGTCCAGGGACGTCCCACTCGGGGGCGTGCCACGCGGTGGTGGCGGGCGGGGGACCGGTGCGCAGCAGCAGCGCGCTGGCGCGGGCCACCTCGACGTGTCCCTTCTCGGTCGCCGCCGTGATCGACACGTCGAGCGCGCCGACCCGACGGCCCTGGCGCACGATGCGGGCGCTGACCTGGTGGGGCGTCATGGGCGGGAACCGGTACATGTCCACGGTGAGGCGAGCCAGGCGCAGCTCCGGGTCGACATCCGGGTGCTGCTCCACGGCGCGGCCGGCGAGCCCGGCGAGCAGGCGGCCGTGCAGCATGTCGGGTGACCACGGGCTGCTCGCCTCCGGGACCGGCATCAGCCCGTCGTCGGTCGGGACGAAGTAGCCGCGCTCGTCGCTCGCCATCGGGAGATGGTCGCGCGCGGTGAGACCGTGCTACCCGTCGCGCCCCGCACGCCGCCACGTCACCCGGAAGCCGTCGACCAGCTGGTCGGCGAACCGGTCGTAGGTGAACGTGATGTGGGCGAGCCCGTCCGTGAACTGGCGAGCAGTCTCGGGGTCCCCCTGCAGCGGGATCGGCGTGGTCCCGTCGTCGCACGTGAGCTCGGCGGCGACGACCAGCGTGCCATCGCCCTGCAGTCGGCCGGTGCCCGAGATCGTGGCGGCCGCGCCAGCGCACGCGCCCGTCGCGGCGTCGTCATGGAGCACCATCGCGTGGTCCCCGTCACCGGACTCCCGGAGCACCAAGGTCTGGGAGGACCCGTCGGTGTCGGTGGACTCCCAGGTGCCCACGTAGTCGCTCGGCGGGAGCGCGCTCGGGCCGTGGCCCGCGACGACGGTGCGGTCGTGCGCGTTCGAGCCGACCGCACGGATGGCGACGCCACCGATGGCGGCAGCCGCCAGCCCCACCGCCATGAGGGTGGTAGCAACGCGGCGGTTGCGCTGCTTGCGATGGCGGCGGCGGTGGAACTCGTCCAGCGTGAACGAGCGGATCTCGACGTCCGCGATCTGGCGCTCGAGGATCGATCGGTCCCTAGCCATCGGTCGGCACCTCTGTCGGCACGTCGGTCGGCACGTCCGTCGGCACACCGGTCGGCCGGAGGGCGGTGCGAGCCTGGTGGGTGAGCGCCCACACGGTGGACGCCTTGATGCCGAGGAGCTGTCCCGTCTCCTCGCCGGAGTACCCGAGCGCCTCGGTCAGGACGAGGGCGGCGCGCTGCCTGGCGGTGAGCGCGGCCAGCGCCCGGGCGGCAGCATCGCGGTCCTCCACGGCCTTGAACACGTCCTGCGGTGGTCCGACCCGCACCACCCGGCCGATCGCCACCTTGGCGCGCCGGTACTGGTTGCGGAACAGGTTCATGGCCGTGCGGTGCAGGTACCCGGCCGGTGCGTCCATCGTGGCGACGACGTCCCAGCGCTCGAAGACCTTGACGAACGCGTCCTGGGTGAGGTCCTCCGCCTCTCGCCGGCTGCCGGTGATCACCGACAAGGCTCGCAGGAGCCGCTCCTGCTCCTGCTCGAAGAAGAGCTCGAAGGACAGCGAGGGACGGACACAACCGTCCACGGGCGCGTCGAGGGCCTGCCCCGACCACTCGAGCTCGCCCACCTGTCGCATCCTGCCCTCTTCAACACGTGAGAGCGCCGGAACCTGTAGGACATCCCTCGTAGGCGACGGCAGTGCGTCGGTCGGGCGTCGATCAGCCGGCGGGTCGGCGACCCTCCGGTGACCAGGCCTCGGGGGTCGGCGGCGGGGTGTAGGGAGCCCGGCCTTCGGGCGACCACGCCTCAGGCACCGACGGGATGTCTCCATGTCCGGCGGGAGCGGCGGTGGCGGGAGCCGTTCCGCTGCCGAGGGCGAGGACGAGTGCTGCGACCGCGATCGCACCGTTGAGCTTGCGCATGACTGCCTCCACGTTGGGTCGAGGCGCGACGGGGCGCGAGAGGTCACGCCCGCGTGGCGCGGTGTTCGAGACGGGTGGGCGCTGAGGCGTGCCGGCTACGGCCTCAGCGCCTCCGGTGACCCGACGACAGGTGTTGGATGCGCGCCCTGGGGTGGGCGATCGACGCAATGCGGAACGCCGATCGACCGGACAGAGCTCCCTGGTGCCTGATCACGCCCGTTCAACAATCGGCGGCGACCAAACCTGTAGGCCGTCGCGGACCTCGGCTGCGCTCGTACGCCTCGCCCGCAGCACTCGGCGCGACTTCGCAGTAGACCGTGGTGGTGCCCGACGTCCGACCGGCGACCCCAGCAGACCGCGGCAAGCTCGCCGACTCGCTGGCCAGTGCGTTCCGTGAGGACCCGCTGTTCGGCTGGATGATCGGAGCCGGGCCCGACAAGGCGCTCGAACCGAAGATGCGGATCTTCTTCGACGCGTTCCTCAAGCTCGACCTGGCCCGCGAGCACCTGGTGTTCACCGACGAGGACGGCGTCGGCGCGGCGATCTGGAAGGCGCCGAACAAGTGGAAGATGCCGACCGGCGACCTGGTGCGGTCGTTGCCGGCGGTGCTTCGCGTGTTCGGCACCAAGGGGCCGCGGATGATGGGGGCCCTCAGCGCCATCGAGAAGGTGCACCCGAAGGAGGAGCACTACTACCTCGAGGTGCTCGGCACGCGCGGTGACACGCAGAGCAAGGGCGTCGGGTCGGCGGTGATCAGCCACATGCTCGACCGGTGCGACGCCGAGGGCATGCCGGCCTACCTCGAGAGCTCCAACCCGCGGAACATCCCGTTCTACGCGCGCCACGGCTTCGAGACGACGGGCGAGATCGAGTGCGGCAAGGGCGCGCCGACGGTGACCGCCATGTGGCGCACCGCGCGCTGAGCAACGGGGGCATCGCCTCCGCCTGCCGGTCCCGCACCTGCTCTCCCCACGTCTGCGACGGAGCACGTCACGATCGAGCGAGGGCGCCGCGCCGAGCGCGGAGGGCGGCTCGCGTGGCTTCGGCGAGCTCGTGCAGGAGCGTCGGATCGCCGTTGTCCTCCACTGGACCGGTGGATGGTGGGGTGAAGGTGCACTGGCCGTCTTCGTCGGGTG
>JBJMHD010000160.1:0-8404 GCA_045807565.1 Acidimicrobiales bacterium
ACGGAAAGCTCGCGGAGATCAGATCCCGTATCGAGGACGGGCGCGCGGCATTGGTTCGCATCGACCACGAGTACGACATCGTTGTTGTTGACGACTCAACGGCTCATGTCATCGACCGATTTACGAACCATCAAACGCTGATCGACCCCGTGACGAAGGAGCCGGTTGAGGCTGATCCGAACGAGAAACTCGTGTTCAACTTCACGGTCCATCGGACGCCAGATGGTTGGCGCGTGGCATTCATTGAGCGTGTGAACCTATGAGTAGGACGCTACGGATCCTCGGGGTCGTGTTCGGCCTTGCCCTGCTGAGCGCCCCTCACGTGGCGGCCGACACGATTGGCGAGGATGGGGAATCCACGGTCGAGACCGTTCCGAATGCGGTTCGGGTGACGTTGGTGCGGTCGGGTGGGGACACCGTCGTGTCGTCGGTGTCGGGTGGGGGGACGGGGCAGCGGGGGTGCTCGTGGTCGGTGGTGTTCGTGGACTCGCTCGACGACGCCGCCTACGGGACGCACCTGGCTGACAAGCCGGACCCCGACGCCCGCCTGGCCCTGCTGCTGTGCAACGGGACGATCGTGCAGCCGATCTGGATCGCGCCGCGCGACGTCGTCGACCTCGACGCCGCAGCGCGGGCCGAGGCGGAGCGCTACATCGAGGACGTCCTCGTGCCGGCGGTGCGCATCGGCGTGAACCCGGCCGCCCGCGGCCTGGTGGGGCTTCCGTCCTGGTTCTGGATCGACGGCTTCGACGGACAGGTGAGCGCACCGCCGATCGCGGCGTTCGGCCTCACCATCGACGTGCGGATGTCGTCGGGCACGGTGTCATGGGACTTCGGGGACGGAACGGTCGAGACGGGCGATCTCGGACGCGCGTACCCCGAGGAGTCGACGGTGCAGCACGTCCACCAGCGCGACGGGAGCTTCACCATCACAGCGTCGATCGACCTCGTACCCGAGTACCGCGTCGACGGGGGCCCGTGGATCACGCTCCCGAACCTGCAAGCGATCGCGACCGCGACGCATGCGGTGGAAGAGCGACAGGCGGTGGTCACCGAGACCTGAGGCCGCGCCTCTCCGCGGGTTCTATGGGAGGATTCCGCCGGAGCGGGCAACCACGGGGGCGCGGTGACAGGCAAGCCGAAGGCACTACCGGGCGATTCGCAGCGCACGGTCGAGGCGGGCGAGCCGGTGTTCCGTCAGGGCGAGAAGGGGATCGACCTCTTCGTCATCCAGTCGGGCACCGTCGAGATCTCGCGTGGCGATGGCGACGAGCGCGTCGTGATGGCCACCCTCCGGCAGGGCGCGTTCTTCGGGGAGATGTCGGTGCTCGAGTCGATGCCGCGCGACGCCGACGCGGTCGCGGTCACGCGCACCGAGCTCCTGGTCATCAGCCAGGGCGGCCTGCTGATCCGGCTCCGGCGCGACCCCACCTTCGCGGTCGAGATGCTCCACCAGCTCAGCGGCCGGGTGCGCGCCCTGAACCAGCAGCTCGAGGCGGAGCGAGCGACGTGATCCTCGAGGCCGAGGCCGACCGCCTCTTCGTCATCTCCGACCTGCACCTCGGCAACCCGGTGTCCACCGCGGCCGAGCGGGTCCTCCCCTTCCTGGATCACGTCGCTGACCAGGGCGGCAGCCTGTGCATCAACGGCGACGGCTTCGACATGCTGCAGACGAGCTTCAAGCGCATCGTGAGCTCGGGCGTGCCGGTGCTCGATCGGCTGGGCCAGATCACCGACAACGGCGGCCACGTGTACTACGTGGTGGGCAACCACGACCTCGTCCTCGAGCACTTCCTCGACAGCGTCCTCACGTTCACCATGAGCCCGTTCCTCAACCTCACGTCGGGCGACATGCGGATCCGCATCGAGCACGGG
This sequence comes from Acidimicrobiales bacterium, assembly GCA_045807565.1. Taxonomy (GTDB): domain Bacteria; phylum Actinomycetota; class Acidimicrobiia; order Acidimicrobiales; family VFJN01; genus VFJN01. The sequence goes on from JBJMHD010000160.1 coordinate 1,876, forward strand.
CACGTGTACGACCCGTTCTTCGCCAAGTACCCCGACCTCTACGCCCTGGCCACCCACCTGGCCGGGCTCACGCTCTTCCTGCACGCCGACGTGTACCGGCTCTGGACCTGGCTCGCCGATCGCGCCGATCGCCGCCGCCGGGAGCGCGCCGGCGACGACGTGACGGCCAGCTCCTACTGCCATGGCGCGGCCGAGATGCTCCTGCAGCGCGGCTTCGACGCGGTGCTGTTCGGTCACACCCACAACGCCGAGTACGTGCAGATGCCGTCGGGCACCTACGTGAACTCCGGCAACTGGCTGCAGAGCCACACCTACGTGGAGATCGACCACGGCAAGATCGACCTCAAGCGTTGGGAGCGCTAGATGCTGAGCATCACCCTGCGGGACCTCGTGTACCGCTACCGCCAGTTCCTCATCGCGGTGGTCGGCGCCGGTGTCGTGTTCGGCATGGCGCTCGTGCTCACCGGCCTGGCGAACAGCTTCCGGGTGGAGGTGGACAACACCGTCGACAGCGTGGGGGCGGACGCGTGGGTCCTGCCTGATGGCTCGACCGGCCCGTTCACCTCGTTCGGCGCCCTCCCCGAGAGCACCGTCGAGCAGGTGAGCGACATGGCGGGCGTGGAGCAGGCGGATCCTCTCGCCATCGTCCCCACGACCACCACCTTCGAAGGCGAGGTCCGCCCGCTCCGACTGATCGGACACCGGCTCGGCGGCCTCGGCACGCCGAACGTGGTGGAGGGGCGCTCCGCCGAACGGGTCGGCGAGGTGGTCGCCGACAAGCGGCTCCACGCCGACGTCGGCGAGCGCGTCGACCTGGCGGGCACGGAGCTCACGGTGGTCGGGGTCACCAGCGGCCTCACGCTCCTCGGTGGGATCCCGAACGTGTACGCCTCCCTGGAGGACGTGCAGGAGGTCGCCTTCCAGGGCGCTCCGCTCATCACCACCGTCGTCACCACGGGCACGCCCACCGACCCCACCACCGACGTCGCGGTCCTCAGCTCCGACCAGGTGAAGGAGGACACCTTCCACGCCATGAAGGACGCCATCTCGTCCATCGAGAGCTCGCGCACGCTGATGTGGGTGGTAGCGGCGATCATCGTCGCCGCGCTCATGTACGTGTCGGCGCTCGAGCGGCTGCGCGACTTCGCGGTGCTGAAGTCGCTGGGGTCGTCGTCACGGCTGCTGTTCTTCGGCGTGGCAGTGCAGGCCGTGACCATCACGCTCCTCGCGGCCGTGTTCGCGGTGGGCGCCGCCCAGCTCATCAAACCGACCTTCGCGCTACCGATCGTGATGCCCTCCAGCGCGTTCGTCGTGCTGCCGGTGGTGGCCATCCTCGTGGGCCTCCTCTCCAGCCTGGTCGCCCTGCGCCGGGCCATCGCCGTCGACCCGTCCAGCGCGTTCGCGGCGGCGTCATGACCGCCCTCGAGGTCAGCGACCTCACCGTGGAGTTCAGCTCCGGTGGGTACGTGGTTCGGCCGTTGGACGGCCTCACCTTCGGCGCCCAGGACGGCGAGCTGGTCGTGCTCCTCGGACCGTCCGGCTGCGGCAAGACCACGTTGCTGTCCTGCCTGGCCGGTCTGCTCACGCCCACGTCTGGTTCGATCAAGCTGGACGGCCGGGAGACGTCGCGGCTGACCGGCAAGGACCTCACCGCGCACCGGCGGGACACCGTCGGCGTGGTGTTCCAGGCGTTCAACCTCATCCCGAGCCTCAGCGCCCACGCCAACGTCGTGGCGCCGATGCGCCTCGGCGGCATGTCCCGACGCCACGCCGCCGAGCGCGCCACCCAGCTCCTCGACCGCGTCGGCCTGGGCGAGCGCGGCCACCACCGCCCCGGCCAGCTCTCGGGCGGCCAGCAGCAGCGCGTCGCGATCGCACGGGCACTCGTGCACGACCCGCCCCTCGTGCTGGCCGACGAGCCCACCGCGCACCTCGACCACATCCAGGTCGAGGGCGTGCTGCAGCTCCTCCGCGAGCTGGCGTCACCGGGTCGCGTCGTGATCGTGTCGACGCACGACGATCGGGTGACCCACCTCGCCGACCGGGTCATCGAGCTCGTTCCGAACCTGGCCAGCGCGGACCGCCCGCCCGAGGAGCTGCGCTGCCAGCCGGGGGACGTCATCTTCGAGCAGGGCAGCCGCGGCGATCTCGTCTACGTGGTGGAGGAGGGCGAGGTGGACATCTTCCGCACGCGCGGCGACGGCTCGGAGGAGGCGCTGGCCACGGTCACCGCCGGCGGCTACTTCGGGGAGCTCGGACCCACGCTGAACCTCCCGCGCAGCGCGTCGGCCCGCGCCGCCACGCCCACCACCCTCACGACCTACACCATCCGCCACTTCCGTCGCCGCATGCCGGAGACGGTGGCCGCCGACGCCTGAGCGCCTCGGGGCGGCGCTACTCGAAGTCGATCGAGGAGAAGAACTTCAGCTTGCTGAGCTGGTGGCGGGCGTTCACCAGCCGGACCGTGCCGGACTTCGACCGCATGACGAGCGACTGCGTGGTAGCGCCCCGGCTGTCGTAGTGGACGCCCTTGAGGAGCTCGCCGTCGGTGATGCCGGTGGCCGAGAAGAAGCAGTTGTCACCGCCCACCAGGTCGTCGGTGGTGAGGACCTTGCTCAGGTCGTAGCCAGCGGACACCGCCGCCTCGCGCTCCGTCTCGTTGCGCGGCCACAGCCGGCCCTGCTGCTCGCCCCCCATGCACTTCATCGCTGCGGCCGTGATCACGCCTTCGGGGGTGCCACCGATGCCCAGCAGCACGTCGGCGCCCGAGTCCGGCCACGCCGTGGAGATGGCGCCGGCGACGTCGCCGTCGGGGATGAGGCGGATGCGCGCACCGGCCTCTCGCACCTCGGCGATGATCGATTCGTGGCGCGGCCGGTCGAGGATGACGACGGTGACGTCGCGCACCGTCTCCCCCTTGGCCTTGGCGACGGCGTGCAGGTTCTCCGTGACCGACATGTTGAGGTCGACGACGCCGACGCACTCGGGACCGACAGCGATCTTCTCCATGTACACGCAGGGCCCAGGGTCGAACATCGTGCCGCGCTCGGACACCGCGATCACGGCGATCGCACCGCCCCGCCCGAGCGACGTGAGCGTGGTGCCGTCGATCGGGTCGACTGCGATGTCGGTGAGCATGGGCGTGCCGTCGCCGATGCGCTCGCCGTTGAAGAGCATCGGCGCCTCGTCCTTCTCCCCCTCGCCGATGATCACGATGCCGTCCATCGGCACCGTGTCGAGGACCACCCGCATGGCGTCGACGGCGGCGCCGTCGGCGCCGTTCTTGTCGCCCCGTCCCATCCACCGGCTCGCCGCGAGCGCCGCCGCCTCGGTGGTGCGCACCAGCTCCAGCGCGAGGTTCCGGTCGGGGCGCTGCTTCTCCGTCATGGCCCGAACCTAGTTGGTGCCCGCTGGGGCGCGGTCGGCCCGACGCTCGAGTCGTGGGAGGCTGTGCACGATGGGTCTGTTCACGACACGTGGCGAGGACGACGAGGAGGACGGCGACGTCCAGCTCTCGGGCCTCGAGCACCTCGACGGCGCCGGCGACGACGGAGACGACGAGGTCACCTTCGAGCTCGACGAGTGGAGCGAGCCAGACCGTCGGCTGCTCGCCGAGCGCCTGGTCGCCCTCGGCGCACCGCACGAGTGGGAGGGCACCACCCTCGTGATCGCCGCGGCCGACGAGGCCTGGGTGGAGCGGATCATGGACCAGGTCGACGAGGAGCTCTCGGCAGGACCCACCGCCGGCGACGGCACGGAGGAGCAGGTCGCCTACGACCTCTCCGAGTGGGACGACGAGAGCTGCGTCACGCTGCTCGACGCCCTCAGCGCCGACACCATCCCGTACGCGCTCGACGGCGACGAGCTGTTCGTCGCCGCGGTCGACGAGGCGCGCGTCGATGAGATCGTCGGCGCCCTCACCACGCCAGGCGCCACCCTCACGGTGGGCGGACCGGCGAGCTTCGAGGCCATGAACGAGCTGTTCATCGCCGCCGACGAGCTCTCCAACGACCCCGACGACAAGGGCGCCACGCGGGCGATCGTGGAGGGCGCCCGGGCCGCAGCCCTCGCCAGCGCCCCCTTCGGCACCGACGCCGGGTGGTGGGACGGCGTGGTCGCGCGCGCGGGCGCGCTGGCGGAGCTGGTGGAGTCGACGCACCCGGATCCGGAGCACATCGTCGAGGTGGCCACCGCCGTGCGAGCCGAGCTCCGCCCGTACATCTAGGAGCGGACCCAAGACGAGGCGACCCCAGCGCAGCGTGCTGCGCGTCGCCTCACGCCACGGTCCGTTCCGTTTCGTGGCCCTCCAGACGGCGCACGTAGGCTCGCCCGGTGATCCTGGCCGAGCTGGAGGTGTTCCACTCGAGGCCGATCGCGCCGACGCGCCGCGTGGCCCTCGGTCGCTCGAACCTCCCGGTCACCCCCGCGCCGGGCTTCGGGGGCCTGCTCCTCGGCGGCATCGTGGCCGGCCACATCGAGGGCCTCGACCCCGAGCTCTTCGACGACCTCCATCGGCTGACCCTCCAGCTCCAGGAGGGCATGCGGGTCCCGCAGCCCCGCCTGCGCCATCGCTTCCAGCAGGACCGCATCGGGCTCACGCGCAGCATCCACCGGCTCGTGGGGGAGGGCGAGGACCTCACCTTCGAGTTCGAGCACAAGGGCGCGCCGGCGCAGCACATCCTCGCTGCCGTGTACGCCGCCGGCCGGCTCCCCGTCACGGCGCGGCCGCGGGTCATGGACACGATCCGCAAGGGCATGCGGTGGGCCGGCCCCCTCGACCACGTGTTCATCACCCACCTGTCCGGGCTGGACCGCGGCCGTGACTGGTCCACGGCGGCGTTCCGCGACCCGGTCCAATGGGCGCTCGGCGTGCTGGGTCTCACGGACGGCCTCACCCTGCACGTCCCGCCGCGCCACGACGTCCAGCGCCAGTTCCGCGACCTGCTCCGTGCCGCGCACCCGGACCACGGCGGTGACACCGACGACGCCGCGCAGCGGATCGCCGACCTCACCGAGGCGCGCCGCATCCTCCTCGCCTCGTGACCACGCGTCGCCGCAAGCCGGCGGCCCTGCTCCTCTTCCCCGGAGCGGGGAGCTCCTCGACCAGCCCCAGCCTCGTCGCCATCGAGGAGGCCGTCGCTCCGCTCCCGGTGCAGCGCAGCGACTTCCCGTACCGCCGCGAGGGTCGCAAGGCGCCCGACCGCCCACCGAAGCTGCTCGCCTCCGTGGTGGAGGAGGCGGGGCACCTGGCACAGGCCGCGCAGGTCGCGCCCGATCGCATCGTGCTGGGGGGCCGATCGATGGGCGGTCGGATCTGTTCGATGGCCGTGGCCGAGGGCCTGCCCGCCGCGGGCCTCGTCCTCATCAGCTACCCGCTGCACCCTCCTGGTCGGCCCGACCGCCTGCGCATCGAGCACCTGCCGTCGCTCGAGGTGCCGTGCTTGTTCGTGTCCGGAACGCGGGACGCCTTCGGGGCGCCCGAGGAGCTGGAGCGCCACACCGCGGCGATCCCCGGGGAGGTCACCCACGTGTGGATCGACGGCAAGGGGCATGACCTCAAGGGCTGCGAGGCCCGCGTCGCCGACGCCGTGCGCGAGTGGCTACTGGCCCGTTGAGTACGGGTCGTCGGGAGCGCCGCTGTCGCCGCCGACCAGCGCGGCGTAGGGCGGGTGGTCGGCCATCTCGGTGCTCACGCGCAGCACGATCGCGGGCGGATCCTGCTGTGCGCCTCGTACGAGGTCCTCCACGGTGACGGTGTCCCAGGCGATCGCCTCCGACTGGGCGCGATCGAGCTCGATCTGCGTCACGGGCAAGGGCTCCGGGTCCTGCGTGCCGTCGGGGTCGGGGGGCTCCTGGCACACGTCGTAGGTCTCGAGGAGGGGCCACCGGTCGTAGATGTCGGAGAACACCGCCGCGACGTCTCGGATGCCGTCGAAGTACTCGTCCATGGTGCGCTCGGGCGCGATCGGCTCCACGTAGAGCGCGAGGTGGCGACCGGTGGGCGAGGGGACGTACCCGCCACCGCTGCGGTCGATCAGCCCGCCCCGGTCGGTGAGCTTCATGCCGACGGCCGCGAGGGCCTCGCCGTAGAGAGGCTCGAGGTCGAGCGCGTCGGGCGGGGGGAGGGAGCCCGGTTCGACCGTCGTCGGCGGGATCGGCTGCCCCTCGGCGCCGTCGTCGTCTCCGCAGGCGGCCGCGCCGGCGGCGAGGCCCAACGCCAGGGCGGCCACGAGCAGCCGCCGTCCGATGCCTGGCCCCGACCCTCGCCCGCGACCGGCGTGCCGAACGGCGGGCGGCCCAGACATCTCGCTCAATGTACCGGCGCGCCGTGATCGCTCGAGCGCCCGGGCGGGTCGATCCGGTCCTCGGGGTTGATGTCCTCCAGCTCGCGGTGGGCGGTCTCGGGGTAGGCGACCAGCACGAGCACGGCCATCACCAGCGGCCCGATGGAGAGCAGCGCCAGGGCCGGGCCGAGGCCGTCCCACCGCTCCGACAGCCAGCCGGCCGTCAGGAGGCCGATCACGCTGCC
>JBJMHD010000161.1:0-13175 GCA_045807565.1 Acidimicrobiales bacterium
CACATCTTGTGGCCGGTGAAGGCGACGAAGTCGGCGCCCCACGCCTGCACGTCGGTGGTGAGGTGGGGCACGTGCTGCGAGGCGTCGATCACAGCGAGGGCGCCGGCGTCGTGCGCCGCCCGCACGAGCCGCTCGACCGGGAGCAGGGTGCCGAGCACGTTGGACATCGCCGCGAAGGTGACGACCTTGGCGCCGTCGACCAGGCGATCGAGGTCGGTGAGGTCGAGGTGGCCATCGGGCCGCACCGGGATCCAGCGCAGCTCCACCCCGAGCTCGTCGTGGAGCTGGTGCCACGGGACGATGTTGGCGTGGTGCTCGAGCTCGGTGAGCACGACGGCGTCGCCCGCTCGGAGGTTGGCTCGGCCCCAGGCCTTGGCCACCAGGTTCAGCGCCTCGGTGGCGTTCTTGGTGAACACGACCTCGCGGGAGCTGGGCGCGCCGATGAACCGGGCCACCTTGGCTCGAGCCCCCTCGAGCGCGGCAGTGGCCTCCTCGGCGATGAGGTAGGTGCCGCGGTGCACGTTGGCGTTCGACTGCTCGTAGTAGCGCTCCATGGCGTCGAGCACGGCCTGCGGCTTCTGCGACGTGTTGGCGGAGTCGAGGTAGACGAGGCGCGTGCCGTGCACCTCGCGCTCGAGGATCGGGAAGTCCTTGCGGACGGCAGCGACGTCGAGCGACATCAGCGGCTCACGCCTTCCAGGCCTCGTAGCCCTCACGCTCGAGGCGCTCGGCCAGCTCCGGCCCGCCGGAGTCGACGATCTGGCCGTCGACCAGGATGTGCACGACGTCGGGCTCGAGGTGGTCGAGCAGTCGCTGGTAGTGCGTGATGGCGACGACGCCGAGGTCGGGGCGGTCGCGCCGCACCTCCTGCACGCCGCTGGCGACCACCTTCAGGGCGTCGATGTCGAGGCCGGAGTCGGTCTCGTCGAGGATGGCGACGTCGGGCTCGAGGATCGCCATCTGGAGGATCTCGTTGCGCTTCTTCTCGCCGCCCGAGAACCCCTCGTTGAGGAACCGGTCGGCGAAGGACGGGTCCATGTCGAGCCGGGCCATCCACTCCATGATGGCGAGACGGAGCTCGAGCACGCTGAGGTCGATGCCCTTCCGGGCCGACAGGGCCTGGCGCAGGAAGTTGATCACCGACACGCCCTGCACCTGCTGCGGGTACTGGAACGCCAGGAACAGGCCCGCCTTGCCGCGGACCTCGGGGTCCCAGTCGGTGATGTCGTCGCCCTTGAAGAGGATGCGGCCACCGGTGACGGCGTACTCGGGCGAGCCGAGCAGGGTGGTGGCGAGGGTGGACTTGCCGGAGCCGTTCGGGCCCATGATCGCGTGGACCTCGCCGGCGGCGACGGTGAGGTCCACGCCGGTCAGGATCTCGGCGCCGCCCTCGGCCGGGCGCGCCCGGAGACCGTCGACCTGGAAGAGGGGGGCGGGCATGCCCGCCAGTGTATTAGCACTATGGGCATAGGACTATTTCCCGAGCCGAGGTCGGGGTCAGGGCTCGGTGTCCCGCATGCCCTCCTTGAACTCGCGCTGGGCCTTGCCCAGCGAGCGCGCCAGCTCGGGCACCTTGCGGCTGCCGAACATCAGCAGCACGACGGCCAGGACGATGAGGAGCTCGGGTCCACCAAGGTTCATGTGCCTTCTACGAGGCACGGCCGGGGGCCGGATTGCTACCAGCCGCGATCGATCCACTCCTGGAGGTGCGGCCGCTCGCTGCCGATCGTGGTGCGGTCGCCGTGTCCCGGCAGCACGATCGTGTCGGGGGACAGCGTGAAGAGCTTGCGGTCGACCGACTCGATGATCGTGTCGAAGTCGCCACCCTCGAAGGTGGTGTTCCCGGGGCCTCCCGGGAACAGGGTGTCGCCGCTGAACAGGATCGGGTGGCCCTCGAGGAGGAAGCACATCGAGCCCGGGGTGTGCCCCGGGGTGTGGATCGTGTGGAGCCGGAGCCGACCCACGTCGATCACGGACTCGTCCTCGATCACCTCGTCGTAGGACGGCAGCATGCCGGCGTCCTGGGCGGTGACGCCCACGGAGTAGCCGGCGTCGCGCAGCTGCGGCACCGCCTGGATGTGGTCCCAGTGGCCATGGGTCTCGAGCACGCGGCGCACGCCGAGGCGCTCGCAGAGCTCCAGCAGCCGCTCGTGCTCGTTGGCAGCGTCGAGCAGGACCGCGTCGCCGGTCTCCGTGCAGCGGAGGACGAGGACGTTGTTGTCGACGGGGCCCACCACCACCTGGTGGATCTCGACCCCGGTGGCGTCCCAGATCAGCGTGTCGGAAGACGTTCCAGCCATGCTGAGGAGCGTATGCGCCGGCTGTGGACGATCGACGCGCTGGATCGCCGCATCCTCGCCATCTCCATCCCCGCCCTGGGGTCCCTGCTGGTCGAGCCGATCTACGTGCTCACCGACACCGCGGTGGTCGGGCGGCTCGGCACCGCACCCCTGGGCGGTCTGGCCCTGGCGTCGACCGTGCTGAACACCCTCGTGTGGGTCTTCAACTTCCTGTCCTACGCGACGACGGTGCGCGTGGCCGTCCGGCGAGGGCGAGGCGACCCCGCCGGCGGCGCGGCCGACGCGCTCCAGGCGCTGTGGCTCGCGGCGGGCATCGGGTTGGTCGTGGCGCTCGTCGTCGGTCTCACCGCCGACTGGCTGGTCGGCTTGCTCGGTGACGACCCGGCGGTCGTCGACCAGGGTGTGACCTACCTGCAGGTGAGCGTCGTCGGCATCCCGTTCCAGATGGTCGCCGTCGCCTGCATCGGCTACCTCTACGGCCTGCCCGACACGAAGCGCCCGTTCGCGGTGCTGCTGTTCGCGACCACCGCCAACCTCGTGCTCGAGCTCGTGCTCGTCTTCGGGCTCGACTGGGGGATCGCCGGCAGCGCGTGGGGGACGGTCGTTGCCCAGGTGCTCGGCGCGACGGTCTTCCTCGCCATCGTGGTGCCGCGGCTGCGAGCCGACGGGCTCCATCGCCTGTCCGTGGTGCCGTCGGTGATGTGGCAGGTGGTGAAGGTGGGTGCGCACATGGTGCAGCGGACCGGGTTCCTGCTCGCGGCCCTCGCCATGGCGACCGCCGCCGCGGCGCGGATCGGCACCCCGGAGCTGGCGGGCCACCAGATCGCCGCCCAGGTGTTCCTGCTGCTCGCGATCGGCGTCGACATGTTCAAGGTGTCGGGGCAGTCGCTGGTGGGGCACGCCCTCGGCGCCGATCGGGCGGGAGAGGCGCGCGAGGTCGTCCACCACCTCTACGGCTGGGCGTACCGCGCTGGCATCGTCCTCACGATCGCGACGATCGCGCTGTCACCGTTCCTGCCGTGGGTGTTCACCGACGATCCCGCCGTGGTGGACGCGGCGCGGGTGGCACTGGTGGTGCTCGGCGTCATCCAGGTCCCGGGTGCCATCACGTTCGTGACCGACGGCATCTTGATGGGGGCAAACGACTTCCGTGACCTGCGGTGGTCCACCACGATCGCCTTCACGGTCGCCCTGCCGGTGTTCGTCGCCGTGATGCTGTGGCCGTCGCTCGGCGTCGTCACCGTGTGGCTCGGCATCCTCGTCTTCATCACCGCGCGCGCCGTGAAGAACCACACCCGCATCCAGGGCGACGTGTGGATGCAGAGCGCCGAGCGGGTCTGACCTCCAAGGTCTGTGCGGACTTTTCGTCGCATCGCGACGTCTTCTCTGCACAGACGTCGGGCGGTTACTTGATGGCGCGGGTGTCCATGTCGCCGGAGATCATCTCGAGCTCCTTCTCGGGCTCTTCCTCGATCGGCGTGGCGACCTCGCCGACGGTCGGGCCGAACTGGTCGGCGAGCGGTCGCAGCGCGTCGAGGTCGAAGTCGTAGAGCTTCGCCACGTTCTCGCTGAGCAGCTTCTTGATCTCGGCGGGGTCGAGGTGGCCGAACCGTGCCCGCAGGTGCTCGCGGGTGTACGGGTGGGTCCCCTCGTCGTGCGGGTAGTCGCTGCCCCACATGAACCGGTCCTCACCGAGGATCGTGCGCGCCTCCACGTCGGCGTCCCGCGGCTGGCTCACCCCCATCCACACGTTCTGGTGGAAGTAGTCGGTGGCGTTCTTGGCGACGGCCTGGTCCTTCGAGTACCGGATCTCGCCGGTGGCGCCCTTGCGGACGTTCTCGGTGGCGTAGTCGAGCTGCGAGAGCAACGGCGGCACCCACGCGCAGCCGGCCTCGGTCATGACGAACTTGAGCCTCGGGAACCGCTCGAACACCCCGGACAGCGTCAGCTGCACGAAGGGCCGCTGCGTGTAGAAGACGACCTCGTTGATGTAGAGCAGCATCGAGGTGGGGTAGGGGCCGTAGTCGGGGTTCCCGGTGCCGGAGTGCACGTTGACCGGGATCTCGAGGTCCTGGCAGACCTCCCACAGCCGGTCGTACTCGGGGTCGTAGAGGGGCTTCACCCACTTCACGTCGGGCGCGATGTTCGGCAGCAGGATGCCGCCGCGCAGGCCGTGCTCCTTGATCCACTTCGTGTCCTCGATGGCGTCGTCGATGTCGTTGAGGAAGATCTGGCCGACGCCGGCACGCCGCTCGGGGAACTCGTTGCACCAGTCGACGAGCCAGCGGTTGTGGGCGTGCACGCCTGCGTGGCGGTGCGCGTACTCCTCGGGGGTCGGTGGCTTGGCGAACAGCACGAAGCTCGGGAAGAACGGCGGCACCGTGTTGGGGAACACGACCTCACCGACGATGCCGTCGGCCTCCTGCTGCGAGTTGCGCATCTCGTTGTCCCAGTTGCGCAGCCGGCGGTTGTCGCCCAGGTCCTTGTAGGGGTTCTTGTACTCGCCGCGCCACGCGTCGAAGTCGTCGTGGAACGCGGGGTCGAGGTACTCCCGGTAGGCCTTGTGCGAGCCACCGGCGTGGCAGTCGGCCGAGATGATGATGTAGTGCTCGTCGCGGTCGATGGTGGCGCTCATGCCGTCCCCCTCAGATGCGGATAGAACCTGTTCTAGTCCTAGGCGACCGCGCTGATCACCTCGAAGCCGAGGGCGTCGGCCGCGGGGATCTGCTGGCGCTCGAAGGTGAGGTAGCGCACCGGCCCCGGCAGACGGTCGGCGGCGGCCAGGTGGATGGCGTCGACGATCCGCACGCCGTAGGTGGCGCCGATCTCGACGGCGCGCGCCGTGCAGCGGTCGTCCAGTGGCACGACCCAGAAGGCGTCCCACTCGTCTCGCAGGTCGCGCCACAGGTCGGCCTGCTGCCGCGCCGAGGACGAGGCGCGGTGCATGGCGAGCTGCGCCTCGGTGCGAGCCAGCGCCGACGCGCACCACGTGCCGTCGGCGGCCATCGCGTCCCGGACGATGGCGTGGTGCCGGTCCCGCAGGTACCGCCGCACCAGCGCCGACGTGTCCACGTACAACGTCACCCGCCGCGACCCGCCACGTCCGAGCCTGTGTGATTCGGCCTCGGCCAGCGCGCCGAGACGACACAGGCTCGGATGGGCACGACCCGCTCAGCGAGGCTGTGTCGATTCGCCGCGCTCAGCGAGGTCAGATCACACAGGCTCGGAGGGGTGAGGGGCGTCATCACCCGCCGCGGACCTCGGTGAGGATGCGGTCGAGGCGGACGTCGACGGCGGTGTCGACGGGCTCGGGCGGGTTGGCGGGCTGGGCGCGGCGCGGGGGGGCGACGAGGCCCGACGCCGCGAGGTCGGCGAGCGTGGGCGACCCGGACGGCTCGAGCGGGCCGAGCTGGGCGACGGGGCGGCCGTCGAGGGTGATTACGAGGCGCTCGCCCGCCGCGACCTGCCGCAGGGCCGCCGCCAGGTTGGCCCGCAGCTCCCGGGCGCCGACCTCCATCCCGTGAGTGTACACACGCGTACACATCTGCGATGGTGTCCCCGGAAGGGGAGGGCGTAGACCCTGCGCCATGAACTTCGCCTTCTCCGAGGAGCAGGAAGAGCTCCGCCGCATCACCCGCCAGTTCCTCGAGTCCAAGTCGCCGGAGTCCGAGGTGCGTCGGCTCATGGACACCGACGAGGGCTACGACCCCGCGGTCTGGAGCCAGATGGCCAACGAGCTCGGCCTCCAGAGCCTGATCATCCCCGAGGAGCACGGGGGCCAGGGCTTCACCTTCGTGGAGCTCACCGTGGTGCTCGAGGAGATGGGCCGCGCCCTGCTGTGCGCGCCCTACTTCTCCTCGTGCGTCCTCGCTGCCAACGCGCTGCTCCACTCGGGCGACGACGCGGCCAAGAAGGAGCACCTCCCCGGCATCGCGTCGGGCGAGACGATCGCCACCCTGGCGTTCACCGAACCCAACGGGAAGTGGGACGAGAGCGGGATCGAGGCCAGCGCCACGAAGGACGGCGATGGCTACAAGCTGAACGGCACGAAGATGTTCGTGCTCGACGGCGCGCAAGCGAACCTGCTGATCGTCGCCGCCAAGAGCGACAGCGGCGTGTCCCTGTTCGCGGTCGACCCGAGCGGCTCCGGCGTGACGCGCACGAACCTCGCCACCATGGATCAGACCCGCAAGCAGGCCAAGATCGAGCTCGCCGACGCGCCGGCCACCCTGATCGGCACCGAGGGCGGCGGCTGGTCCACCCTCGAGCGCGTGCTCGACCTCGCCGCGGTCGCCCTGGCCGCCGAGCAGGTCGGCGGCGCCCAGAAGGTGCTCGAGACCGCCGTGCAGTACGCCAAGGACCGCGTGCAGTTCGGCCGGCCCATCGGCTCGTTCCAGGCCATCAAGCACAAGTGCGCCGACATGCTGCTCGAGGTCGAGTCGGCGAAGAGCGCGGCCTACTACGCCGCGTGGTGCGCGGCGGAGCTCAACGACGAGCTCCCCTCGGTCGCCAGCCTGGCCAAGGCCTACTGCTCCGAGGCCTACTTCCACGCCGCCGCCGAGAACATCCAGATCCACGGCGGCATCGGCTTCACCTGGGAGCACCCCGCCCACCTGTACTTCAAGCGGGCCAAGAGCAGCGAGCTGCTCTTCGGAGACCCCACCTACCACCGCGAGCTGCTCGCCCAGCGCATCGGCATCTGAGTGCAACGAGGGGGGCTCTGCCCCCCTCGGCGAGTCCCCCCGGGTTGGGGCGGCGGCCACGCCGCCGCTTCGGGGCCTGCGGCGCTGAGGCGTCGCGCGCCGACCGTCGGGCACCTAGCGTCGCCTCGTGGACTGGCTCTTCCTCGTTGCTGGGGGTCTGCTCGTGTTCGCCATCGCGGCGGCGTTCGTGGGGTCGGAGGCGTTCCGGCTCGGGCACGAGGCGCGCGCGGCGATCTTCGACGTGGACGAGGCCGTGCGCGAGGTCGGGGACGCCCTCCCCGAGGACGTGCAGGCCCGGGTGACCTATGACGAGGTCCGCCGCCTGATCCTCGCCACCCTCCACCACCTCGAGACGAAGGGCCTGGCGGCGCTGCCCGGCGCTGACCTCCAGGGGTCCGAGGAGGTCGTCATCGGCGAGGACGACGCTGTCGCCGTGGTGCTGGGAGCGGTCGAGACGGAGGGCCTCGAGGTGTCGGACCAGGACGCCTACCAGGTGATCCACGCCCTGCTCGCCCACCTGGACCACATCGGGGCGCTCGGCCCACCAGCCTGAAATCCGTCCACCGCGAAGGCCGGATCGCGTGGTTCACTGGTGCCACCAGAGGAAGGAGGTGGTCCACCAGATGAACGACTGTTGTAGTGGGACCCTGGAGGTGGCTGGCCGCTAGCGCGGCTTGCTGGACCACCTGGCGAGACCTCGCCAGCCACCGCCGGACGGTGCTCGGGGAGTGGTCCCTCCCGATGTGCACACCGATCCGGTACCTACCAGTGAACGACGGACGGGGGCCGCACTCGATGCGGCCCCCGTTCCGCGTCCGCAGGTAGGTTCCCGGCATGGAACGCCCCACGCGCTTCGAGCACCATCGGTTCCTCGGCGACAAGCGGAACCAGCGCGTCTACGACCTCGACACCTTCACCGACGAGGACGTGATCGCGGAGCTCATGGAGGCCGAGACGTACCTGTGCTTCGGCCCGGACACGCTCGCCGAGGCCCGCAACCGGGGCTACCGCCTGGCGCCGGGCCACCCTGCCACCGCCGACGCGGACTAGCTGCCCTCGTCGATGGAGCTCCGCTTCCCGTCGGGCGGGAACCTGCTCGCCGCGCACCTCGCCCGGCCGCCGATGCGAGCCGACGCGGTCGCCGCGCCCGCCGTGGTGCTGGCGCACGGCTATCCCAGCGATGTGAGCGCCACGGCGGTGGCCGCCTCGGCGCTGCCGGAGCTCGCCGACCGCCTCGCCGCCGAGATGGGGTGGCTCGCCATGGCCCTGGCCTTCCGTGGCTGTGGGGGGTCTGAGGGGAGCTTCAGCCTCGCCGGCTGGCTCGACGACCTGGGCGCCGCGGTCGGCTACCTGCGGGACAACGAGCGCACGGCGGGGGTGTGGCTCGCCGGGTTCGGCACAGGGGGAGCCCTCGCCCTGTGCGCGGCCGCCGCCGACCCGGACGTCCGTGGCGTCGCCACCCTCGGCGCTCCCGCCGACTTCGACGACTGGGCGTCTCATCCGAAGCGCCTGCTCGAGCACGCCCGGTCCGTCGGGATCATCGAGGACCCAGCGTTCCCCGCCGACGTCGACGCCTGGACCCGGGAGCTCCGCGAGATGCGTGCGGTCGCTTGTGCGCCGCGGGTCGCGCCGCGGCCACTGCTCGTGATCCACGGCAGCGATGACGACCTCGTGCCGGTGTTCGACGCCCGAGTGCTCGTCGACGCGCACGGGGATGCCGAGCTCCGCATCATGAACGGCGCCGGCCACCGCGTCCGGCACGATCCGCGTGCCATCGCCGTGCTGCTCGGCTGGCTCGACCGCGTCAGCCGTCGTCAGGCGGCGAGCTAGCCCCCAGCCACAGGGCGGTGTCAGAGGGCGTGACCGCGTCGGCCTCGTCGACCTCGTCGTCAGGTGGCACCTCCAGCGCGCGCTCGTCGAAGCGGCCGACGATGCGGCCGGCGACGTCGTCGGGCAGGAAGGCCAGGTACGCGGTGAAGATCGCGACGCTGAAGAACCCGATGTCGAGGAACACGTCGATGCCGAGGTGCAGGGCGACACCGAGCCCCAGCACCCAGGGCCGAAGCCGCCGGTTCCACACCAGCGCGAAGAACGTCAGCTCGAAGGCGAGGGTGGCCCACGTGAACAGGTTCAGGAGCACCCGCTGGTCGAACAGCCACTCGGGGGCGACGAAGCGCTGCAGGTCCTCGATGCGCAGCGAGAGCCCGATGGCGGTGCCGTTCTGCCAGGTGTTCCCGCGGGACTTGCTCCACGCCGAGAGGAAGTAGCCGAGCGCGAGCGACAGCTGGAGGAACCGCATCCCGTACGGCGCCCGCAGCACCTCGCGGCGACGCCCCTTCCGGCGGTCCCGCCGCGCGTCGAGCGACCACAGCAGCCCGCACGGCGCCAGGGCCACGCAGATGCCGATCTGGCGCAGGAGGAGGTCACCGGAGTTGAAGATCGCGGTGTTCGCCCGCTCGAGGACGATCAGCGCGAGCACCGCGACGAGCGACGACAGGCGGGTGTGCCAGCCCACCATCGTCAGGACGCCGGCGACGAGCAGCACCAGGCACACCGCCAGGCCGGAGCCGTCGGGCAGGTGCGGGAGGATGTTCCACGAACCCTCGGTGAGCGAGCGCTCGTACATGAGGTCGCCCTTGACGAAGAACGGGTCGATGTCGGGCAGGAGCGTGAGCGCCCAGACGGCGATCGTGGCACCCCACACGACCCGCACGATCGTCATCGGCGCCGTGCTCTGGGCGCGGAAGAAGAAGCGATCCCACGGCGAGACCGGCGCGCTGGCGGCGGTGCTCACGCGCCACCGTCCGGGGTGCACGTGTGGTACGTGAACTCGTCGTAGGGCGGCGGGGTCCCGGTCAGGGTGTTCTCGTGGAACAACCTCACCAGCTCCACCGTCGCGACGGGCGATTCGAACCCGTCGTACAGCGAGGCGATCCACTGGCACGTCGGCTCCCACAGGCCCCGGAAGTCATCGGAGCGCACCCGCTCGAGCCACTTCCGCCAGCGGTAGTAGCGGAGGTTGCCGCCGATGCGAGCACCTTCGGGCAGGTGCCACACCGCGGTGCTCCCGTCCTCGAACGTCACCCGACCCTCGATCTTCAGGCTGGTGGACCGGGGGTTCGGCGCGAACACGCCCCACTGCGACTCCACCGCGCCCAGCCGCACGAGGTAGCTCGCGCTCTCCCCCAGCTCGTCCTCCACCGCCGAGTCGCCGGGCAGGTGCGTGATGACCTGGGCGAGGAGCGCGGTGACGATCAGGATCGCGATGAGGACCTGCGCGACGACGCTGCGCTCGATCCGCTCGCCGATGGTCGGGGCGAGGCGTGCCTCGGTCACCCGTCCTTGCCCTTGCCCTCGGCCTTCTTCGCCTTCTTGAAGGCGCGCACCTCGAGCAGGGTGGCGGGGGAGTCCACGTCGGCGATCGAGCGGCGCTGCCCGTCGGAGAACGGTGCGGCCACCTCCTCCCAGCCCGGCGGCTGGATGCCGAATCGCTTGGCGAGCAGGGCCATGAAGATCTTGGACTTCTCGGCCCCGTACCCCGGCAGCGCCTTGAGCCGCGTGAACAGGTCCTTCGCCTCCGGTCCGTCGTCCCACAGCGCCTCAGCTCGGCCCCCGTGATGCTCCACGAGGTGCTGGCAGAGCTGCTGCGTCCGCTTCGCCATCGACCCGGGGAACCGATGGAGCGCGGGCGGCCCCTTGAAGACCACCTCGAGCTCCTCGAGCGGCATCGCCGCGATGCGGCCGGCGTCGATCGCCCCGCCCAGCCGCTCCTTCAGCTTCGGGGGCGCACCGAAGGCCCACTCCATCGGCACCTGCTGGTCGAGCAGCATCCCGACGAGGAGCGCGAGCGGATCGGTGTTCAGGAGCCCGTCGGCGTCGGGGTCACCGGTGATGTAGAGCGTGCCCTTCACGGCCGGGGAGCCTACGCGGGGACCGGAGGCGCTCAGCCGTCGATGATGTCGACGACGCTCTGGACGGCACCCGGCACGGAGAGCACCACCACCGCCCCCAGCGCGGCCCGCCCGATGAGGACCGCCATGCGCGACCGGACCCAACACGCGACGGCGGTCCAACGCGTGACGATGACGACGACCACACCGACCACCGCGAGCGCGACCGTGACGGTGAACCCCACGAGCGCGACGACTCCGATCGGCAGGTAGTGGAGCAGGACGCCGCGGTTCGTCGACGGGAGCGGCAACCACGCGCTGGCCTTCGCCATGAACGCCGCCAGCACGACACCGAAGACGAGGGCGAGGACCGTGAAGACCGCGACCGACAGCCACCCGGGTCCAACGAGGTCGAAGTCCGGGTTCTCGTCGCGGAGGGGATCGACCGTCGTCCCGAGCACGACGAGCAGGCCGGCGCCGAAGGCCAGGCCACCGACCCACCTCGGCGGCAGGAGTCGTCGCAGCACGAGGTACACCGCCGCCGCGGTGACGCCACCGAAGATGCCGTTGAACAGGATGAAGCCGATCGTGCCTTCGCTCGTGATCTCCCCGACGACCTCGTCGGCCTCGGTGATGCGGCCCTGCGCATCGTCGCCGCTCGTGGCCGCGAGGAGCCGCATCGCCAACCGACCTCCCGCGCCGATCACGGCCACACCGGCCGCGATCCCGGCCGTCAGGACCAGCGAGGAGTACCAGGCGAACCGCCGTGCCACCTCGCCCGCGCTCGGCGCATCGATGACGGGAGGCGACGCGAACGGCAGGTCGATCCACCGGAGGGCGAGCACGACCGCGCCCGTGAGCAGCAACCCGCACACGCCCATGAGGACCACGGACGCGCACGCTAGGTGAGCTACGCCAACCGGGGGTCGATCCGCTCCGGTTCGATGCCGTAGCGCTGGATCGCGTCGGTGACGACCTCGGGCTTCACGTCACCGCTCGCGGCGAGGCTGGCGAGGGTGGCGACGACCACGTTGGCGGCGTCGGTCTCGAAGTGGCGGCGCAGCGCCTCCCGCGTGTCGCTCCGACCGAAGCCGTCGGTGCCCAGCGGCACGAAGCGACGACCGGCGGGGACCCAGCGGGCGATCTGGTCGGGGACCGCCTTCAGGAAGTCCGTGACCGCCACGATGGGGCCGTCGCCGTCGTCGAGGAGCTCGGTGACGCGGGGCGTGCGCTCGGCCTGGTCCGGGTGCAGCCGGTTCCAGCGCTCGGTGCTCAAGGCTTGCTCGCGCAGGCGCTTGTAGCTCGTGGCGGACCAGAGCTCGGCCGCCACGTCGTAGTGCTCGGCGAGCTCGGTCTGCGCCTCGCGCGCCGCCAGGTTGGCCGACCCCGAGAACAGGATCGTGGACCGGTGCCGCGGACCGTCGGGTGCGTCGGCCCATCGGTAGAGGCCCTCGATCACGCCCTGCTCGACGTCGTCGGGCATCGGCGGCATCACCTGGTTCTCGTTGTAGAGCGTGAGGTAGTAGAGGACGTCTTCACCGTCGACCCACATCCGCCGCAGGCCCTGGCGGACGATCGTGGCCACCTCGTAGGCGAAGGCCGGGTCGTAGGCCTCGGTGACGGGGTTCACGGAGGCGAGCAGGAGGCTGTGGCCGTCCTGGTGCTGGAGGCCCTCGCCCAGCAGGGTGGTGCGGCCGGCGGTGGCGCCGAGGAGGAACCCGCGGGCCCGCGCGTCGCTGGCCTGCCAGATGAGGTCGCCCACCCGCTGCCAGCCGAACATGGAGTAGAAGGTGAAGAACGGCACCATCGGCACGCCGTGGGTGGCGTAGCTCGTGCCCGCCGCGATGAAGCTGGCCAGGCCCCCGGCCTCGGTGATCCCCTCCTCGAGGATCTGCCCCTGTTGGCTCTCCTTGTACGAGAGCAGCAGGGCGTGGTCGACGGGCTCGTACATCTGGCCCTGCGAGGCGTAGATCCCGAACTCCTTGAACAGCGAGTCCATCCCGAAGGTGCGGGCCTCGTCGGGGATGATCGGCACCACCCGCGGGCCGAACCGCTCGTCGCGGCACAGGTTGCGCAAGAGCCTCGTGAACGCGGTGGTGGTGGACGCCGCCTGCTTGCCCGACCCGCCGAGCACCTCGTCGAAGGCGGCGTCGGCCGGCAGCTCGAGCTTGCGCTTCGTGCGGACCACCCGGCGGGGGAGCGAGCCGTCGAGCGCGAGCCGCCGATCGAGCATGTACTGCCGGATCTCGCTGTCCTCGCCCAGCTGGATGTAGGGCGGCTCC